>JBBSDH010000037.1:0-25938 GCA_038249605.1 Chitinophagales bacterium
CAAATCAAAAACGAAAAACCCGATCTGGTGGTCACAAGGTTTTGGCTGCCGTTTATGGGTCCGAGCCTGGGTACCGTACTGCGCGTGGCGCGTTGGTTTGGCACAAAGAAATTCAAAAGAACGGCATTGGTGGACAACATCATTCCCCACGAAAAACGGCCTGGCGATACCTTGTTCGCGCGTTACTTCATCGGCGCCTGCGACGATTTTGTGGTGATGAGCCGCAGTGTGGGCGAACAGATCGGCACGTTTACGCAAAAGCCGGTGCGATTTGCCCCCCACCCCATTTACGACAACTACGGCGACGCGGTACCCAAACAAACAGCCCGCCAACAGCTCGGTCTCCCGGAGAACGCCCCCGTGGTGTTGTTTTTCGGATTCATCCGGGCCTACAAGGGCCTCGACCTCTTGCTCGAAGCCATGGCCCTTATACCGTACGTACACTGCGTGGTTGCCGGCGAGCCATATGACGACTGGGCGCCCTACCAGTCCATCATCGACAAACATGGCTTACACGACCGCGTGCACGTGTTCACCGATTTCATCCCCGCCGAGCAGGTTAAAGTCTACTTCTCCGCCGCCGACCTGGTGGTGCAGCCCTACCGAACCGCCACACAAAGCGGCATTTCACAAATCGCCTACCATTTCAACAAACCCATGGTGGTGACGAAGGTGGGTGGTTTGCCGGAAATTGTGAAACACGGCGTTGCCGGGTACGTCGTTGAGGTTACGGCTGAAGCGATTGCGGGCGCAGTCAATGACTTTTTTGAAAATGGGAAAATGGCAGTGATGGAGAAGGCGGTGGAGATGGAAAAGGGACGGTTTGGGTGGGAGGCGTTGGTGGAAACAATTTTGTCTGAATAAGGATTCAAACAAATAGCAACATGCGAACTTAGCTTCTCGCGCTGTCTGCCCTTGTGTGGAAGTTCTACATTTGGACTGGACTTTCGCAAAAAATCCCTGCCCTACCCTTACCTTTCAACTTCTGCTCCTACCATCCATCCTCTTTCCATGAAAAACTACCTTGTTCTTGCTTTATTTGCCCTTGTTTGCAACATTGTTACTGCTCAGACGGGGATCGATTGGGGTACTTCTGTTGACATCGCCCCATCGTCGTTCGGTGGTCAGCATCCGCGGATCGTGGTCGACGCTTCCGGAAATCCTATGGTAATCTGGACCAGGTCGGGCGATGAATCCTTGATGTTCGCACGTTGGAACGGCACAGGGTTCACCGCACCTGTCAAACTCAACGACGGCCTCACGGTGGCCAATGCCTCCTGGATGGGCCCCGATATTGCCGCCAAAGGCGACACGGTGTACGTCGTTATGAAACAAACACCCGAAGCCGACACCAACAGCCACGTGTATCTTACCCGCTCGTTCGATGGTGGATCCACGTTTTCCATGCCGCTGCGGGTCGATTACCTTGCAGACAGCGTTTCCCGTTTCCCCACCGTGGCCGTCGACGATGCCGGCCACCCCCTGGTGGCGTTTATGAAATTCAACAACAGTTTTCTGGATTCCCGCTGGGCAGTCAGCCGCTCGTTCGATTACGGTGCGACATTCCAAACCGATGTAGAGGCCAGCGGCTGGAGCAGTCCGGGAAGTGAAGTATGCGACTGCTGCCCTGGCGCCCTGGTATCGGATGGCGCAACCGTGGCCATGCTGTACCGCGACAACCGCAACAACATCCGCGACACGTGGGCAGGCTTGTCCACCGACAGCGGCACAACGTTCTCCACCGGATTCAACCTCGACCAAAACAACTGGAACATCAACTCTTGCCCCGCTACCGGACCTGACGGCGTGATCGTAGGCGACACCCTGTATTCTGTGTTTATGAATGGCGCTTCGGGAACTCGGGCTTACTTGAGCGCGTTTTCCCTGTCCAGCCAAACGCTGGTCAGCGTGGATCCACTTACAGGCGCGGTACCAGGACTGAACCAGCAGAACTACCCCCGAATCGACCATGATGATAGGGCCTTGTGTGTCGTTTGGCGTCAAGTGCTCAACGGCGAATCCCAATTGGCCCTTCGATTCACGCAGGACATCACACAGGGTTTGCCCGCAGGCTTCGACGTGGTGGATGGCAGCGGTATTGTCAATGCCGATGTCGCGCTCGCCAACGCAAAAGTGCACGTGGTATGGCAAGATGAAAACGACGGTAAAGTGAAATACAAATTGGGAACGTACACCCCTGTCAGCACGGGTTTGGCTACGCCCTCCGCCGGCAAAGGCGTCGTGATGGCGCCCAACCCTGCCATGGACCATACGATCATCTGGTTGGTCGACCATTCCGCGTTTTCAGCGGAAGTGTACGGATTTGCAGGCAACCTCGTCTACGCATCGACGGAGATAACCCTTTTGCGCCTGGATACTTCAGAATTTCAACCGGGAACGTATGTTGCAGTATTGAAACAGGCTGGAAGACAATGGTTGCGTACGCTCGTCGTAAATTAAATTAGTCGTTCTTTTCCCACAATTAAATCAATTGCCCCATCGGTTTCCCTTCATCCTGCTGAAAATGGAATTGGCACAGTATACAAGAGAGCTTAAAACAGAGGAATATTTGGAACCTGTGTCTGCTGCTACGCAGAAAGCCTTTTTAAAAATGGTAAGGAAAATGCCAACCAAATCAGTCCTTCAACCCTGATCCGACTTCTTAATCATGATGCTCTGCCCCACCAGTTTCCAATTTCCATTCATTTTTTCCAAAATCCTGATTTCGTAGGAATACGTCTTTTTGCCGTCTTTGGACGTCGATTCCTCCTGGTGGCTCACCCATGCCTGGTCGCCGTGGATGCTGAATTTGTAATCGGTGTTGACGGAAGTGCCACCCAAATCAGCATCTGCCTGCTTCGGCTTGATGATGGCGTCGGGCGGAACGTCGATCACCGTGCCGTCGGGCAGCGACACCAAGATGCGGCTGTAGGGCTGGATGTGCCAGCATTCGGCGTGCGCTTTCACGTCGCCGGAGCGCCAGGTGGCCGATTCTTTTTCCAGCAAACGTTTGATGGCCTCTGTTTCCGTAGTGTTGTCAGCAGGTGCCGAACAACTTAGGATGGTAGTGAGGAGCGTGGCAAACAGCAGAATCTTTTGCATCAAATTCGCTTTTTTTATCCGTAAAAAAACATGTGCGGTCGTTCATGATACCATCACACACCATTTATGTATGAATTATACAACAATTATACGTCATAATGCAACGCATGAGGCTATTTTCATGCTTACATTTACATTTGTCTAAAACCTTCCCATTATTAAAATTCCGCTATGATCCGAAGAGAAATTTCATTACTCCTGTATGGCAGTTTTATCATTTTATCAGGCATTTTGCTCTTATTTTTACAAAATGCTTCCTTAGAGTGGGTTAAATATACGGTGGCAGGGTGCATGTTTCCCGCTGCACTGTTTGCCCTGCTTACGGCATTGAAAAGGGACAAACAACACATACAGTTTGCTTACCATGAAATGCACGCCATTGCCTTATTGGTTTTTGCAGTTACGGTGTTGTTTTTCTGTCCATCCTTTTCAAGATTCAGCTATTTTACTGCATCGCTCCTGTTGTTTTACACCTTTTCAGAAATCACCTTCTCCATTTGGTTGTTCAACCTGAAACGCGGCATCAACTCAACGGTACTCATCACGCGATTGGCGCTTGGGTTGCTGGTCGGTATTGGTCCCGTGATTCTTTTGGCCCATACAGCCTCTACCAACGAAATGAAATTGATGACCATCGGACTGTTCTTCATCATCATCGGCATCAACATTCTGCTTTACAGACCTGTGATGAAAGCCTTTCAAATTCCCGACTTTCAAAATCAAGCCAATTTAAATCCGTAAAACCAACGATGGTACGTTGGCCTTTTGTACTTCACCAAACACAATGTTTTCCTGAACTTTGATTATGGGCTTGCCTATACCTGTCCAACAGTTGTTACTGCGACGGCATCATACAATCGGGTATGGGCCGGTGTCGGGTTAAAATTTTTATGCCTGCGGTCCCGGCCTGAATCTTGCTAACTTGGGTACAAAACAAACACAACATGAAAAAAACCGTAGTGGTAGCAGGTGGTACAGGCAATTTGGGCGAACGGATCATCAAAGCCTTGCTGGAAAAAGGCGCGGAAGTGCGCGCGATTGTACGGTCGGAAAGTAGTGTTGAAAAGATCGGGCAACTTGAAAAACTCGGCGCCAAAGTATTCATTGTGGATATGCTCAATACCGTTTCGGTTGCAAGGGTATGCGAAGGTGAATCGTGTGTCGTATCCGCCCTCGCCGGGTTGCGCGATGTGGTTTTGGATGCCCAAAAAGTGTTGCTCGATGGCGCCGTGGCTGCCGGGGTGCCCCGCTTTATTCCTTCAGACTACTCCATTGACTTTACCGGTTTTCCCGCAGGTGGAAATCGCAACCTTGATTTGAGGCGCGAATTCCACGAATACCTTGATGCACAGCCGATTAAGGCTACCTCCATTTTCAATGGCGCTTTTGCAGAGCTGCTCACAGGTGACATGCCCCTCATCCTTATGCCTTTGAAGCGGATTCTTTATTGGGGAAATGCGGACATACGCATGGACTTCACAACCAGCAGCAACACAGCAGAATTCACGGCCAATGCAGCCATAGACCCTTCTACACCTCGTTTTTTGCGCATCACCGGCGATCGACTCAGCGCCCGGGAAATGTCCGTTGTCGTAAGCCAGGTAACCGGACAAAAAATCGGTTTGTTTCGCGCCGGCGGATTGGGAAGGCTCAGCACAATCATCAACATTGCACGCACCCTTGCACCCGGAACAAAAGAACTTTATCCCGCATGGCAAGGCATGCAGTACATGCGCAACATGATGGACGGCCGTGCGATTTCCGAAACCGACAACGATCGTTATCCTGGTATGCATTGGACGACCGCCAGGGATTTGATTTCCGCGCACCAGGCCGCCAAAGCCTGAACAGGCACAGCAGGGAAGGAAACCATCAAACTAAATTGGTGCTCTTTCTGAATGCCTTCAATGGTTTCCTTTCTAAGCGCCTGACGGGCACAATTTTGCCTGACCTTTTACAGCTTTTATCACAACCCTCCTTCACTGAAGTTGTGAAACATACGATTTGATGTATTTTTACATAACATACCGATATGAACCAACCTGCCAACAACCGATCCTTTTGGCTAGTCGCAATGTTCATCGGAATCATTCCGATGCTTTATTGCCAGCCCAATTTCATCAACCCTTTGCCCATTCCACCGCTCATCGACGCCAACGCCGACGTCATCGAACTTGAAATGCGGGCAGCTACGCACAAGTTTAATCCCGCCATACCGTCGGATTCGCTGAACGGTGGACCTTCACAACCAGACGGCATTACCACGTTCTGTTACAATCAGGCCGGCGATTCCACCATGACCCTTTTGGGCCCGACGCTGTTGTGGCATACCGGCGGCAACGCCCACATCAGGGTCACCAACCTGCTGCCACAACCCACAACCACGCACTGGCATGGCGCAGAGGTTGCTTCCATGTTCGATGGCGGACCGCACCAGCACATCATGATCAACGAAACCTGGGACATCGACTTCCCTGTGCTCGATTATGCCGGAACACTCTGGTACCACCCGCATTACCACAACGCAACGGTACAACAAGTTCAAATGGGCCTGTCGGGCATGATCATTGTGGAAGATTCGGATGATCCGCTGCAAAACGTACTGCCGCATACGTACGGCGTGGACGATATCCCGGTCATCATCGGTGATATGGGCCTCCAAACCCGCCCGAACCTCAACGCGCCTTTTATCCTTGATACGCTCAAGGGCAAACGCCCTTTCAACCTCGTGAATGGCGTGAACAGTCCATACGTGGAAGTACCCGCCCACGTCATCCGTTTTCGCATCCTTAACGGCTCTACCCGCAAAGGCATCAAATTCGGCTTTTCTGAAACCTACAGCGGACCGACGCTCCTCAATTTCAATTTGATCGGAACCGACGGCGGTTACACCATCACACCACAGGTTATGTCTAACCTCATGAACGGCCCGGGCGCCCGTGACCAGGTGGTGATCGACCTGGGCGGGTATGCTCCCGGCGACGTGGTTTACCTTCGAAATTTAAAATCGTCCCTGCCCGCTTATGTGGTCGGTAGCCCTCTGGCGGCGCCCAACGGCGGCGGAAAAGACTCCACGTCAGGCGAGGCGTTTTTGCAACTGCGCATTGTGGCTGACAGCAATTTTCCGGGTTACACACCGATTACTTCGTTCACACCTTTTGTCACTACCTGGGAACCCGGCTTGCAGGATACCTCCAACATATCCCGCAGGAGGCATAAAAAACTGGTGTTCACAGCAGGTACGGGCGGCGGACCGAACATGTTCACCATCGACGGCACAAGCTTCGACGAAGAGATACTCAACGACACGGTTTGTGTAAACACCAAGGAAATCTGGACCATCGAAAACACCACCACTGTGGCGCATCCTTTCCACATCCACAAGATACAGTTCCGCATCCTCGACATCGATTCGATGGGAACCATGATCGATCTTGCGACGCGCGGACTCAACGGCCCGAAAGACGACGTTCTGGTGCTTCCCAACTGGAAATTGCGTTTCATGGGGTCTTTCGACGATTACCCAAGTCCCATCGAAGCGCACAACGGCTACATGTACCACTGCCATATCCTGCCGCACGAGGACGCAATAGGTGGCGGCATGATGCACCAGTTTGTCGTGACCGACGAATCGCCCTGCCTCGGCAGCGGATTGAATGAAATCGACAACGGTGTGGCCATGCGCCTTTACCCGAACCCATCATCGGGCGAGCTGTTTCTGCAAGGCGTATCAATGAAACCCAGCACCCTGCGGTTCATGGACCTTACGGGCAAAATACTGAAAGAACAAGCCATCCCGGCATTCGAAGGCAACGTTGAAATCAACACCGACGGAGTGCCCAAAGGGATGCTTCTGGTGGAATGGCAAACCACGGAAGGAACAGTGTCGCGCAAATGGGCGCTTTGGTAAAAAGACAGAAAACACCTTACAATGCCTATCAAAGCATTTGTTTTTGTTTTACTTCATACGAGCTTGTTCTCTACGTCATTCACTGCACGCGGCACTAGTACCGGTAATCTACCACCACCCCATCCACCTTCAAAGCATCCTTTTCCGCGACGTATTTTTTTCCGGCAGGAATCAAAACCAAAACCCTGGCGCCATCAGCCGGCACATCGAACCGGAAATTGACATTGGTATTGCGTTTCAAAATGGTGCGGCTGACGGTGTCGTAGATGTCTACTTTGGGGTCGCCAAGTCTAATCTGCACGGTTTTCACCACATTGTACGGGTTGTAATACAAATACGTCGGGTATGCCTGGTCGCGCCGGTAAAAGTCGGTGGCACGGCAATCGATTTGCAGGATTTCCGGCACATCGGTTTTTTGCAATGTTCCACCGAACAGTCCCACGTGCCCGCTGCCGTACACCGAAAACATGGTTTCCTGCGGCATGCCGGGGTGCCACAGCGGACCGTCGCCCTGCGCAAACGGCGATATGCCTTTGAACTCGGGATACACGGATTCTTTGATCACACCTTCGTAGGCGATTACTTTTCCCGTCACGGCTTTGAGCTGCGGTATGGCCTGCAACGAATCGGGCATTTCGTAAGGGTAACAAAAACGGGCCGCATTGGAGGCGTTGAGCGCCCATTTGCCCACCGCCCGAGCGTAGCGTTGGTCGTACCGCACGAGTGCCGACATGGGCATCATAAGATCAAACGTGTTCATCAAAAAGCCGTAACCGCCGTTATGAACCGTGCTGCCAGCCAATCCGCTCACGTCGTAACCGTTCCAGTTATCGGCCAATACGCCCCACCCTTCACGGCCTATTGCGGTGCCGTCGAAGGTCCAGTCGAGGAAACGCTGGATGTCGTAATTGGTGCCCACTTCTTCGTTCATGCGTGCGCCCACGTAAGCGGCCACGGGCATCATGGCTTCGTAGAAACGATTTTCCTTTTGGTTGTAAAGAACATTCATGGCGTTTTTGGCGGCGCGCAGGTATTTCTCGTCTCCAAATTTGATCCATGCGGAATACAGCACAAACGCATAACCGCCAGCCACATCTTCCTGTGTCGGAATGTGGCTTGTACCCGGTTTCATGTTTTTAAAATCAAAAAAAGAATAACTGTAATTGCTACCCATGATGGAATCCGAGCGGTAAAACTGGTCGGCAATGGTGCGCTGGATGTTTTGAAAATCTTTTTCTTTCGGATACAGATCGGCGACGCAGTAAAACAACACGTTGTTGTGCACTTCGTACCAAAAATCGTTGCCGTAACCGCCGCCGATGTGTGCGCCTTTGTTGGTGAAATTCATGATCACGTTCCAGCCATTGTCGCTGTTGAAATAGTTGCGCAACATGCCCACGTAGTTGTTGCCGTCCTGTCTGCGTTTGTCTATGCCCACCAGCGCAGCGCTCAAAACAGCACCCATAGCGCCCAGCGCCTCATGGTTTTCGCCGTTGTTCACAGCCGGACCCATGCGCACATCGCCGATGGCGGTGTACATGCCAAAAGTGGTTTCCGGAAAATTACGGCCGGTTTTGTCGAGCCAAACCAACGGCATGTTTTCACCTTTTTTGTTGAGGTCAAACACGTATTTATCGAAATCAAGCGTCGTTTGTTTCCAGTCCTTCCACGCATACGGCTTGGGGTGGTTGGGCATTTTTTCCACACGTGGAATCGAACGCTGGGTTACCGGAATGGCGTTGGGTGTAAACGTCGACTGACGCGAGCAGGCGACAAAAAAGAGCAGCAGGAAAAAAAGGCTGTGTAGTTTTTTCATAATCATCGGTTAAGGGTTGCTCCGGGCAGATGCGGTGGCGCGCACGGCGACCTCCAGACTGGACATGCCGGCCTCCAGCGGAGCAGTTAAAATGTGGTTGGGATCGGCCGCTTTGGCCAAAACATCGAGCAGGGATAACTGCACACAGGTGGTGTAAACTTCCTGTTTTGATCGCCCAATTTGTAAAGTGCCGGTTACGATTTCATCCACCGGATACAAGATACCGCCCGATCGCACCGTTTTTCTGGTGTCTTCTTTGGTATTTTCCAGCAGACCCCAGCCCGCAGGCCTCGAATCGTCGGTTGCTTTTTCCATCGGAGTGAGCGTGTCCAGCTTAAAAAAGGGATGCTCGAACAGGGCTTTTCGCGTATCCGGACCTACCAGTACTTTCACATTCGCCCTTAGTGGTATCCAGCCGTGTAATTCAACATCGGCCAGGTCGTATGCAAGTCTGATGGTGGTGCTTTCAAAAAAACCCGGACGGGAAAAAGCGTGGTAATGGGTGGCAATGAGACCGTCATCGTAAAGTACGTTTGCCATGATTTGATCCTCTTGTCCCGGATTGCGGTTGTGTTTCAGACCGTTTACAGCCACGAGTTTCGAAGGGGAAATAAAATGAACAAGGTCAATGAAATGCACGGCGTGTTCCACCAAAATTCCTCCCGATCGCAGCCTATCCCAGAACCAGTGTTCGGGCGGCAGTTGTTCGTCCTGGGCGTAATTTTCCACATCAACACGCCGCAATTTTCCCAAAACACCTTGCTGCGTAAATTCCCGCAAAGCCTTCAACAACGGATTGAACCGCATGATGAAATCGATGCCAGCCACGCATCCGGTCCTGTCGCGCACTTGAATGATTTTTTCAGCATCCGCAATTGTCACAGCGAGCGGTTTTTCGATCAAAACGTGTTTCCCCGCTTCCATACACGCCCTGGCAATGGCTTCGTGCGTGGAAGGTTCCGTCACGATGGCAACCAACTCAATGTCTTTGTTTTGAAGCATGTCGCGCCAGTCGGTATAGGTTTTTACACCTTCAAGCGACTGCATTTTTGCGACGTCCTGGTCGGCTACAGCCATCACATGCACCTGGTCAAGCTGCTTCCAGGCATTGTGTAGGTATTTACCGAATCCGCCGTATCCGATGATGCCAACGTTGTTTTTAAACATGTGGTTGGGTTTCTTTTTCCAATTCTCTTACAACAACCCGCATCATAAACCAGCCCATAAAATGGACCACGGCAATGACCAGTAAAGCATAGCGCAACGCTATGTAATCGCTTACGTACCGCGCCAGGAAAATGAACAATCCACATCCGATTAACCGACCCAGAAAAAGGCCAAATTCATGGTTGAAAATGTAGGAAAACTCGTTGCGCCCTTCTTTGGCAGCTACCACATCAATGACTTTTAATTGAATGGGGAAATAGGCAATGTCGAGCAACGGACGGGCAAACAAAAGGCACAAAACAAAAAGGATAACACCAAATGCCGAGTAAAAAAATGCGTTGAAAACTGCACCCAAAACAAACAAAGAACAGCCGATCAAATAAATCAGCAGGCGGTGTTTTGGGGCCGAAGTGCGGCCCAAAATGTAAAGCAAAATGGCGGATAAAAATGCCGCGACACTCTGAATGAGTCCAAGCTCGCCTTCTTTTCCCACCAGACTCATGATCAACATGGTGGGCGCGGTTACGATGTATCCCTGTGCCACGCCTTTCAGCGACGCCAGGCCAAGCATCTTGTTCCAGAGTTTGTCAAATTTGAAGAACAAAAAAGGCGCACGTTTGGGGTTTTTAAACTCGCCACGGTGCACCAGTATCGAAGCAAAGACGGAAAGGGCAAAAACGGCCCCGGTTAGCCAATAATACGCCACATTGACGTTGCCTCCAAACCAGCCGTTTTTGTCCGTAGCGGCAATAAACGCGCCAGCAGCAAGCGGCACCGCAATGCCAGTCATGGTGTAAAAAAATGTCTCGATGCCGTAATAATAGTTGCGGTTCCCATCGTCCGTGGTATTGAGCGCCAGCAAATCGCGGTTGGCCCAAAAGAATCCGTAAGACAGTCCCATGATCAGTCCGGCCAAAAACACCCCGAGTGTATCGAGGTTGTTGAGCGACATCATGGCAAACATCGAAATGCCGCTCAGAAGCATTCCGAAAGAATACAACCATGCGATGGGCGCCCGATTGAGCAACCAGCCGTTGATGCCGAAAGTCACCGGAATACCGGTATACACGGCCAGTTGAAAAATGACCACCAGGGACAAGTCATCGGAGTTCCGCATGATGTAGGCCCCGACAAAAAGTTCGATGATCGGCATCACCATTGCGTAAATAAGGTTGGTCAGCAACAACATCCGCATGCCGAGCGGATGTGCATTGAAAAATTGAATTTCTTTGGTCAGTTTCCGCAGCATCTGTTAGGGTTCAATAGACATTAACTGTTTTTCCAAGTTCCGCTAAAATGCCTTCGATCGACAATTTAGCGCCGCAGACGACCTCGTCAGAGGCCCCGTAATACATGGTGATTTCATCGCCGTCCACCAAATGGCCGTTGGTAAACACCACGTTGCCGAAAAAACCCGTGCGTTCGTAATCGGCGATGGGTTCAAAAAGCGGGTCATGCGAACGTGCAATTACTTTGGATGGGTCTTTGAGGTCGAGCAAAACAGCGCCCAGACAATAGCGGTTGTTGGGATCGGCGCCGTGGTAAATCTCCAGCCAGCCTTCGCTGGTTTTGATGGGTGAAGCGCCTGCGCCGATGCGCACACTATCCCACATGCCTTCGCGGGTGCGTAAAATGCATTGGTGCCCCCCCCAATGCAAGAGGTCGAGCGACTGGGCAATCCAAATGAAATTGCCGCCCAAGTCGATACCAGACGGACGGTGCAGGCAAAAATATTTGCCGTCAATTTTTTCTTCAAACAACGTACAATCCTTGTTGTGTGGCGGAATGATCATGCCCTCGCGGGAAAAGGTGCGCCAGTCTTTGGTACGCATCAAACCTACGCCCACGCCGTTTTCCGAAACTTGGGTGTAGGTTAAATGGTAGGCGCCGTCGAAAAAGCTCACCCGACTGTCTTCGATACCAAACGTTTCCAGCGGACCGTGGCCGGAAATTTTTGTCGGAAAATCAGAAGGCTCGCGAAAATGCACACCATCCTCGCTGCACACCAAACGCAGATGGGAAATGGTAGAAAGGTAGGTTTTTCCGTTGTAGCCCACCATCCGAACATCGGAGAGGTCAAGCTTGGGGTCGTTTTTATCAAACTCCAGGATTTCCATGGACCCGTCTTCCTGCAGTATCGGGAAAGAGATGATGCCTTCTTTTTGTACCGGCCGTTCTGCCACACGCAACAACAACCATGTTTTGCCTTCGAAACGAAAAACACCGGGATTCAGGATGCATTCCACCACCAGGCCAGGCCGGCTTGGTGCAATATCCGTGGTGGTGATGATGGGATTCTTTGCAAAACGTTCAGTCATAGGGTTGAAGGTTAATTTAAGCTGAAAGCAGAAAGCAGAAAGTTGAAAGTGACGACAGGTTAATATCGATCACCACTTTCAGCTTTCCACATTCAGCTTACAGCTAAAATTTACAGTTTTTCAAATTGCATCGTACCCAGGTTTTTACCACCCAAAACAAAATTGAGCAGGTAAGTTCCTTGTGGGTACCTGCCGGTGCGCAGGGAAATCTGTTCTGCCGGCATTTCATTTTTGTCGTAATTGATCTGGTCCACCTGACGACCCTGAACATCGAACACACGCAGAATAAGCGGTTGTTTGCCGTCGAAAGCGTGTTGGATGTTCAATACATCTGTGGTCGGATTGGGCGACACATTCAGCACAAGACTCCTCCACTGGTTGCCGGGCAGATCATCGGTACTGGTGCTACCGGTATTGAAAAGCTGCTGGATCTCGCCAGCCGTCAACGCTTTGTTGTAAATCTTCACGTTGTCCAAAGCTCCGTTAAAATACTGTCCGCCTTCAATGGGGTTGTTGCCAAAACCAAGCGGTAACGAGGTGCTGTTGAGTTTGGTGTTGACCGGTTTGATGTTGGCTTGTTGACCGTTGACATAAATGATGTTGCTCGTTCCGTCGTGCACCATGGTTACGTACCACCAGAAGGTTTTAACCATCTCGTTGCCGTCGCCGCTGTCCATATCGGAAATGAAATTGGCGAACTGCACGTTGTTGCCGTTGGTCGTTAACACGATTTTTAAGTGCTGTGGCAGCGAAATTTTCCAGCGCTGGCTCCAGTGACCGAAATCAAGGATGTAAGCTTCAGCATCGGCCAGATTGGTCTCGTCCACACGGATCCAGAATGAAATCGTAGCATAATCCGAAATCAGTTGAACGGCGTTGGGGGCCAGAACGGAATCCTGATCGCCATCAAATTTGATGTTTTGTCCGCCGCCAGGGTGGGTGGCATTTTCAAAGATAGGATTGCCGCCAATGACACCGTGGTTGGCGTAAGGCGTAGCATCGTTGGCATTGCCGTCGAACGGATAATGCGCTACGAGACCGGGTTCGCCTGTATCGATGGGCACGGTGGTGCTCACAGTTACTTCAGCGAATGCGGAATTGTTGCCCGAAAGGTCAAAAGCATACACCTCAAACGAGTAAGGTGTCTCTGTATCCAGTCCACCAATAAAAATGGACAAGGTTTGAGTACCTACAGAATCGAAATAAATACCGTCCACAAAGATCACATAACCAGCCACCTGGGTATCATCGATTGACGCATCCCAGGTAAGCAGAACGGAATTGGACGCGGCGGTACCCGCAAGGTTTCCTGGCACGCTCGGTGGCGTTGTGTCTGGCGTTTCATCCAGTCCGGAAGTCACCGTCAGGGTGGTTGCAAGCGATTCGTTGCCGGCTGCATCCACTGCAGTAACACCATAAACGTAATTGGTCAGCGGGGTAAGTCCTTGGATGTAGAGCCACGTGCCAGGCAGGGTTGCCACCAACGCACCGTCCTGGTAAACATTGTAAGCCGATACACCCACGTTGTCCGTAGCAGGCAGCCACGAAAGCAAAACATTGGTGAAGGTCACACCGGCAGATAGGTTGAGCGGCGCGCAGGGCGCTTCGTTGTCGGCAACCACCGGTGCTGTATTTTGCGTATTGTAAAGTGCAGCAACTTGCGCATCGGAAAGCGCAACATTGTAAAGCTGTACTTCATCGAGCGAACCGTGGAAGAAATAATTGTTGTCGATCGGATCGAAGCCGATGCCCAGCGGATTGGTGGTGGCATCAAGAGCGCCTACGGCATTTTTCTCATTTACTTTGGCGCCGTTGAAATAGATGATGTCCTTGGCGCCGTCGTGTACCATCACGACATGCGTCCAAGTAGCAAGCGAAAGAGGCGTGCCTGAATCGAGGTCGCTGCAACAAGCGCCGTTGGAGTGGGTAGTGAACACAGGTTTGCCGTGGTTGGGCATGGAAATTTTCCAACGTTCCTGCCAGCCGCCATTCGACAGAATGTATACCTCACCGCTGGCCGGGAAAGAGACCGGATTGATCCAAAAACTGATGGTGGTATTGGCCGAGTTTTGTTGTGGCGAATTGGCTGCCACCAGCGACTGGTTTACACCATTGAAGGCATACGCCTGGTTGGCTTTGCCGAAACGGTCTTTGGTCAGCTGTGCTCCTTGTACTGTAGCGTGGTTGTTGTAAGCCGTGGCGTCGTTGCCGTTGCCGCTTGCTTTGTAATCGGCAACGAGGTTGCCTGGAACCGCCGTCACGGTGTTTTGGGCTGCATAAAGGGCAGCTACTTCAGGGCCCGTCAAGGCGTTGTTGTAAATTTGAACGTCGTCGAGCGAACCGTCGAAGATACTGCCGTTGTCGATTGGATCGTAACCGATGCCGAACGGATGTTTGGTTTTATCCAAAGCGCCCGCAGCATTTTTCTCGTTTACTTTAACACCATTGAAATAAATGATGTCCTGAATGCCGTCGTGTACCATCACCACGTGTGTCCAGGCGTCGAGGGTGAGCGGGGTTCCCGAATCAAGATCGCTGCAGCAAGCGCCATTGGAGTGTGTGGTAAACACGGGTTTACCGTGGCCGGGCATGGAAATTTTCCAGCGTTCCTGCCAACCGCCGTTCGACAACAGAAACACCTCGCCGGTGGCCGGGAAGGATGCGGGTTTTACCCAAAAACTGATGGTGGTGAAATCCGATTGCAGGGCAACGGAATTGTCGGCCGTAGCATGGCCTTTCAGCGCATTGGCGCCCCAGCCAAAGCGGTTGTCTTCAGCTGTAGCGGATGCGTCAGTGGCAGCGTAGTTGCCGAATTGCGAAGCGTCGTCGCCGTTGCCGTTCAAACGGTAGTTTGCCACCAGGTTGCCAGGTGCAGCAGGGGAAGTGGATTGCGTGGCATACAAACCGGCGATTTCCGCATCGGAAAGCGCGTAATTATACAGCTCAATTTCGTCGAGCGTGCCATTCATCCAGTTGCCGCCGTCAATCGGATTGTATCCGATGCCCAGGGGTTTGGTGGTTGCATTTAGGGTGCCGGCAACATTTTTTTCAGCCGCCAATACGCCATCGATGAAAATTTTGTTTTTGGCGCCGTCGTGTACCATCACTACATGCGCCCATTCGCCAACGACCAATTCATTGCCGTTGCCGGAGTCCATATCGGAAATGCCGTTGCTGTGGTTGGTTGTAAACACCGGTTTGCCGTGCGTGGGCAGGGAAATTTTCCACCTTTCCTGCCAGCCGCCATACGACAAGAGGAATACTTCACCGTTTGCGGGAAGTTCGTTCAGTTTTATCCAAAAACTGATCGTTGCGGTAGGCGAATTGAGTTGTGCGGCATTGGAGGCGCTTGCTTCGCTGGAAGTGCCGTTGAGCGCTAAGGCGCTGTTGCCAAAGCCGAAACGGTCGGTCCCGATTGAGGCACTGAGCACATCAGCGTGGTTGCCGAAATCGGAATCATCGAAGCCGTTTCCGTTGAAGGAATACGAAGCTACTGTACCTTGCGCAATGACCGGCTCTGTGCTTTGAGCAAGATACAAGGCTTGAATCTGCGTGGCGTTCAGGGCTACATTGAAAATCATCACTTCGTCGAGTGCGCCGTCAAAATAGTTGGCGTTGTCAATCGGATTGTAACCGATGCCGAAGGGGTAAACGGTGTTGTCGAGCGCACCGGCAACGTTTTTCTCAGCCACCTGAACACCATCGAAATAGATGATGTCCTTCGTACCGTTGTGCACCATCGCGACATGTGTCCACGCACCTATGGTCAATGGCGTACCACTGTCCATATCGCTGCAGCATGCACCGTTCGAGTGTGTGGTAAAAACGGGTTTGCCATGGTTGGGCATGGAGACCTTCCAACGCTCCTGCCAGCCGCCATTGGAAAGCAGAAATACTTCACCCTGGGCGGGCAGTTGGTTCACTTTGATCCAAAAACTGATGGTTGCATTGGCCGAATTGAGCTGGGCTGAATTCGGAGCCGTTACCCCACCCTGCACACCATCGAAAGTCATTGCACTGTTGGGCCACCCGAAGCGGTCCTGGGTAAGCGTGGCGCCATTGACGGCGGCATGGTTGGCAAAGGAAGATTGGTCCTTTGCGCTGCCGTTAAAGTCATAATGCGCCACAGGTGTTTGTGCTTTCAAACCCACCATCGACAAAAGCCAGCCGCTGAGCAGAAACAACAGATAAACATTGCGTTTCATATGTTTCGTTTTTAAAGTGTATTGAGAAAATTGTTTTTTTCAAATTTTTACAAACCTGGAGGTAACTATCCCTTGCGAGGAACGCAATTGGATGACATACAATCCTGGTTTGCAATTGGTTACATCTATATCCATGGTTTCATTCCACACTTCCTGTCGTTGAATCATCAAATGTCCCGAGGGATCATATACCTGTACGTGTATTTCGTCGCCTGCAGCCCCGGACCATTCAACCCTGAGTGTTCCGGATACCGGGTTGGGGTACAAAAACATACCTCCAACACCTGGCTCACCCAAAGCCGATGTTTCCTGCTGGTAAAGCAATTCCACTTCATTTGGAATCAAAGCATAATCGAAAATTTTCACGGCGTCGAGCACGCCTTTAAAATTGTATTCCGGTTGCCCTGGCAACATCTGTCCCATGAGCAAGGGGTAGGTTGTGGTGCGTATTGGTCCTGTAAGTGTTTTGAATGCATGCAGTTCGCCGTTCAAATAAAGTGCGATCAAACTTCCGTCGTAGGTAAAAACGGCATGGTAAAAACTGTCTGTTTGCAACGTATTGGCAGCGTCGAGATCGGCAATGCTGTTGAGGGTGTTGACCGTCCAGCGCAAGTGTTTTTCTGGCGTGATTGATATTTTCCAGCGGCTTTGCCAGCTTCCATGGGATAGCAAAAAAGACTCCTTTAAAGGCAAGGCATCGGCCCTGAACCAACAACTCACGGTAATGCTGTTCTGGAAATTGAGGATTGGATTGTTCGCCACCAAAATATGCTGCGAGCCGCCATTGAAAAAATAAGCGCTTTGCGGCAAACCCTCCATACTGGGGACCAACAACGCGCCATTGGGTATACCGTGCAATTGGTTGCCGCTCACATCGTCAGCATTTCCCGAAAAAGGATAATCGGCGATGATGGCGCCAGGAACCGCCGTAAAGTTTTTTACTAAAATGCTTGTGGAAGCCTGCGTGGATAAGCCCTGGTCGTCTGAAACCAAAACGTTCACCTGAAACATGCCTTCGTTTGCCGGGGCCAACCAGGTCACAACACTGCCGCTGCCATTGATGGCGCCCGAGGCAGCGCTCCAGGTGTAAGAAAGGGGATCGTTGTTGGCGTCGGTTGCCACACACGTGAGCTGTACGCTTCCGCCAGGTGTCGTGTATGACGGACTTTTTTCGATGGAACCAATTTGCGGCGCGTCGTTGATTTCCAGAACTACAGACAACAGCAGCGTGGCCGTATCGCTGTTGCCTTCCGGATCGGTAACGATCAGCTTGATTTCAGGATTGTCGGAAAGGGCCGGTGGCAGGAAATTGACCGTTGCGCCGGAGCCGATGATGGTACCGGAGGTTGTGCTCCAGGTATAAGTGATCGTTCCGGAGTCTGCATCTTCAACCGTTGCGTAAACAGCCGTGGAATCGCCGATTTCCAGCGGATTTTTGGCCGCCGCAAGCGCTTTGATGCGTGGATTGACGGTATACGGCTGTGCGTGCTGGTCATAATCTACCACGACACCGTTGATGAGCATCCGGTTTTTTTCGTATGCAATCGTACCCCCCGCAGGTGCAAGGGTGATCATGATGGCCTGGTTGGCAGGAATGGCCATGCTCAGCAGACCGGATACGTTTTGTTGAATGAACGTTTCCGTAAGTGCATTGTAAACGTCAACAGGAGCGATGCCCGATTCCACCTGAACGAGTTTGGCAGTGTTGTACGGGTTGTAAAGCAGGTAGGTCGGATAAGCCTCGGCGCCGTAAAAGTCGGTCTTCAGCAGATCCAGTTTGAGGATTTTGTCCACGTTGGTTTTTTCAATCAAACAACCGAGGTAACCGATGGAAGAAGTGCTGTACAACGAAAGGTTGGTGGCAGCCCAGCCAAACTGAAGGGCATCGCCGGTGGAATAAGGCGAGAGGTTTTGAAATTTTTCCCGCAAAGCCTCGTAGCCCATCACTTGCTGCGGATCGTTGGCGGCAGACCAGGCGGCGGCGTCCTGAAGATTGGAAGGTAAAAAACCAGGGTAAAAAAGTCGGGTTGCATTGGCAAGATTGAGCACCCATTTGCCGATGGCGTTTGCAAAACGTTTGTCGTAACGCACCATGGGCACGAAAGCTGCCGCTTGTTGCACACCGTTGAGCTGGAAGGCATAATCGTTGCCGTTGTCGTTGGCTTCCCCCACCAGTCCCGATACATCAAAACTGCCCCACTTACCAACGATGGTGCCCCAGCCACGCAGAGGACCGCGGTCGAAAGACCAATTCACCATTTTTTCAACATCGTAAGTGGTACCGAGTTCGGCGTTCATTCTGGCTGCGGTGTAAGTTCCGTAAGGCAACATAAGTTCGTACGATGGATTGGTATTCCAATCGTCCAAAAACTCAATCGACCATTCTGCGCCTTTGAGGTAATCGGGGTTGCCGGTAGTTTTCCAGGCATTGTACAAAACCCAGGCATAAGCGCCGGCAGCTTCCGGCTCGGGAACGCCGTTGGCGTTGGGCTCCATGGTTTGGAAATTAAAGGCGCGGTAATTCATGTAGGCTGGGGCCCAAGGAGCATCGTTGCCACCCATGGCGCGCACAGATGCTTGGAAACGGTCGGCAATGGTGGTGAACTGGAAGTCCGAATCACCACCCAAATCGGGATATAAGTCGTAGAGTTGGTAAAAAAACACGTTGGGCATCAAGTCGTACCACCAGTCACCGCCACTGCTTGCACCGGCATTGTTGAGGTAGATGTTTTGTCCGTTGTTTTTGTTGAAAAAATCCTGGCTCATGAGCAGCCAATCCTGACCAAATTGGTTGCTTTTGTCGGCGCCAACAAGCGAAGCGCTTACCAACGAAGGCAAAACATTGATGGCTTCGTTGCCAAACGGCGAATTGGTACCAACGTAAGTATGCAGGCGGAAAGTGCCATTCTGAGGATAATTGATGCCGGGGGGGCCGAGGAAACACAAGGGCAGGTACTGACCGGATTGTTGCACATCGTACACAAAGGAATCGTAACGCAAGGCTACTTCGCTCCAGTTGCGCATGTTAAACGGCGCAGGCTCGTTGGGCATCAGTTCCACACGTGGAACCGCAATTTGCCCCGCCTGCGCAACAAGCAAACCTGTTGAAAACAAGATCAAAAATGCACCAATAACTACTCGAGGCGTTGGCTTCATAGATTGTATTTTAATTTTAAAAAATCAATAATTCGAATTCTGAACGAGTGTCGAATTCAGGTCTATTTCTGTTTGAGGCAGCGGGAAAACTTCATTTTTGCCCACCTGAAATCCGGGTAAAACCTGGGCTGCGATGCCCCATCGAACCAAGTCGAAAAAGCGGTGCATTTCGAAGCCAAGTTCGGCGCGGCGTTCCTGGCGCACCGCATTGCGCATGGACTCCTGGTCGCTAACGGCAACAGGCGGCAGCGCCGTAGCCGGATCGCCAGCCTGGGCACGTGCGCGGGCACGCACTTCTTCCAGAGGTCCCTGGGCTTCTTGTATGCGACCAAGTTCGGTCAACGCTTCGGCTTCCCACAGCAACACTTCCGCGTAGCGGATGGCCGTGTAGTTGATGTCGCCATCTGCCTTTTGCGTCACCGAGTCTTTGGCCTGAAGGTATTTGCGCACGCCGAATGTGGTGGATGAGAAAGAGTTTTTGTACACCACACCGAAGTATTCTTCGTTGTTTTTTGCAATGGTAAACTTGCGGCGCGGATCATCCACCTCAAAGCTGTTGGTATACTCGGCCGTAACATCGGCGAAGCCGTATCCTTCGTATTTTTTGGAAGCCCACCATTGGTTGAGGAAATTGCCCACCCCCAACTCAAGGTTGGCATGTTGGATTTCCCACACGGATTCGGCGTTGTTCTGGGTGGTTTTCCGAAAGTTGTCCTGGTAATCAGGCATCAGTGAATATACCCCCAATTCCTTCACTTTTCCAACGTATTCGAGCGTTTTTTTCCATTCTCCAGCATACAAACTGGTTTTGGCAGCCAGTGCGAAGGCCGTGCCTTTGGCGGGGCGTCCGGCCTGCGAGGCAGGTTGTTGTATGGGCAACAATGCAGCTGCACGTTCGCAATCCGCTTTGATCTGGGCGTAAATTTCAGACTTCGGCGTCCGTGGCACTTTCAGTTGATCGGGAGGAATCACCATGGTAAACAACGGTACATCGCCGAAAACCTGGGTAAGCAGGAAGTAATAATACGAGCGCAAGAAAAGCGCCTCGCCGGTAATCGCATTGCGGCTGCTTTCAGGCATGTCTATGTCCGGTAAATTGTCGAGTACAAGGTTGCACTGGGTGATCCCTTTGTACTGCAGTTTCCAAAAATCGTTGAATTCCTCCGTACGTGGCGTGTACGTAAAAGCATCGAGTTCGGTGATGCCCGGTCGCGAACCGTCGCCGCCCGTTATGGCCTCATCGGAAGTGATGACCCCAAAAGCCCAATAAAAATTGTTGTTGGAATTGCTGAACAACAAGGGCTGGTAGGCGGCGTTTATGGCCTGAATGGCATCGTTTTCCGTTTGAAAAAATGAGCCGGCATCCAAAATGGCAATCGGCTCTTTTTCCAGAATACCCCTGCAGGAAAAGAGCGACAAAACCAGAACTATGGGTAAATATGGTTGTATTTTCATGGCAATACACGTTTGTCGGTCGGTGGTTAAAAGGTCATGGTTACGCCTGCGATGAAGGTGCGCGGGGCTGGCACGGTACCCCAGTCGACGCCCACAGCGAGGTCGGAAGAAAGTCCAAGACCTTGGGTATCGTTGGCGTTGGCCTGGATTTCAGGATCCAATCCGGGGTATTTGGTAAAAGTGAGTGCGTTTTGCGCCGTAACATAAAGTCTGAAACTGCCGATGCCGTTCCAATTCATCAGGTCTTTGAAATTGTAACCCAGAGTTACGTTGCGAAGGCGCATGTAAGAGCCGTCTTCAAGAAAACGGGTGGAAGCCCGGCGGTTGCCGTTGCGGTCGTCCACACTCACCCTAGGGATGTCCGTATTGGTGTTGGTGGGTGTCCAGCGGTTCAAAATTTCATCGTAAGAGTTGAAACCGCGCAGTTGGGTTTCGTATGCGAAATTGCCATAAAGGAAATACACGTCGTTGCCGTAAATTCCCTGAATCAGGGTCGAAAAATCGAAATTGTTCCAGTTGAAACCCAGGTTAACGCCATAGGTGAAATCGGGAAACGGATTGCCAACGTGTTTGCGGTCT
The DNA here is from genome assembly GCA_038249605.1 of Chitinophagales bacterium. Taxonomy (GTDB): domain Bacteria; phylum Bacteroidota; class Bacteroidia; order Chitinophagales; family Saprospiraceae; genus M3007. The sequence goes on from JBBSDH010000037.1 coordinate 21,709, forward strand.
TTGTCGTCGATGACGTTGTCGCCGTTGATGTCTACAAATCTCACGTCGCCCGGCCGGGTATTGTTAGATTGGAAAGGACTGGCGTCGATTTCTTCCTGCGTTTGGAAAATACCGTCCATATCGTAGAGGTAAAACGAACCGACCGAGTAGCCGGGTTCTGTTCGGGTGAGCGGACCGTCGGACAAACCGAAGCCGCCCAAAATGGGTTCGCCGTTGGCAATAGACAATACTTTGTTTTTTACCGAAGCGATGTTTGCCCCGATGGAGTAATTGAATTTTTCAATCCTGTTTCGGTACGTAATCCCCAACTCAATGCCTTTGTTTTCTACAGTGGCAGCATTCACAAACGGCGGACGTTGCGAACCACCGGCCTGCGGAACGGGTACGCGTACAAGGATGTCTTTGGTTTCTTTCCGGTACCAGTCCGCCGTAACCGAAAGCCGGTCTTCCCAAAAACTCATGTCCAAACCGAGGTTGGTTTGTGTGCTGGTTTCCCATCGGATGTTGTCGTTGCCGGTTTCCAAAATGGTAGCGCCGGTAACGATCTGATCACCGAAATTGTACACGAAGTCGCCCGTGCTAACCAATGAGCTGTACGGATAAACCCCGATTTCCTGGTTGCCCAATTGTCCCCAGCTTGCCCGAACTTTAAAAGCCGAAACAAATGCAACGCGCTGGAAAAACTGCTCGTTGGAAATGTTCCAGGCGGCCGAAACCGAAGGGAAAACGCCCCAGCGGTTGTTTCCGCCGAAGCGTGAGGAGCCATCGCGGCGTATTGCCGCGCTCACCACGTATTTGTTTTGAAAGGAATAACCTGCCTGGGCGAAGTACGACAACAAAGCCCATTGGGTGGCGATGCCCGAAGCGCTGATGTTTTCGATCGATTCCGGGTCGCTGGCATCGATGTAGCGGAAAAGTGGGTCGGTACGCCTGAAGTTGTTGGCTGATGCGCCCAGGTAGTCGGTACGGTTTTGTATGGCTTCCATACCCACCAGTGTAGAAATTCGGTGGTTGCCAAAAGTGCGCTGAAAATCGGCTGTGTTGTTCCAAACAAGCGTTTGGTTGAAAACCCGGCCTTCGTTGAGCGATGTGGGATCATATATGGCTATAGAAAGGCGTTCCTTGAACAGCTTATTTTGTTCAAACTGCATGTCTCCACCAAGGGATGTACGCAGTTTTAAACCTTCCATCAGTTTGAATTCGGCGAAAACATTGCCGAACATCCGGTACCGCTTGATGGTCCAATCGGTGTTGTTGATGAAAACCACCGGATTGGCATTGCCGTCGCCATAAAGGTTGGCGTCGCCGAGCTCGGCACTCACGTTCACGTAGGAACCGTCGTCGTACTGGTTGCGAAAAACCGGCGCGGCAATGAGCGCGTAACGAATGCCGCTGGGCTCATTGCCCTGACCAAAACCGTCGCCCGAAGCGCCGATCACTTTGCGGTCGGTGTGGGAAAAGGAGATGCTGTTGCCTACCTTGAACCAATTGTTTCCGATATCGCCGTTGAAACGCACCTGGTATTTGTCGAATGACTGTCCATTAAACACACCATCCTGTTTGTGGTATTCACCGCTGAGGTAAAAGCTGCTGTTTTCGCTGCCGCCCATGGCCGAAAGGGAATAGTGCTGTATGGGCGCCGGATTGAACACCAAGTCGAGCCAGTCGTTGTCGGGCAAGGTATCAAGTATGGCCGGGTCGTAGGTTGGCAATTGGTTGGCCGGATTGCGCAAGGCGTTGGAGTTGGTGATGGCCTCATTGCGAATGGCGAGGTAATCCTCAGAGTTGAGGAGATTGGGCAGGTTTACAGCATTTTGCACACCGGCATAGGCGTCGAAGGTAAAAATGGGTTTACCGGCTCTGCCGCGTTTGGTGGTGATCAGCACCACGCCGTTGGCAGCACGTGCGCCATAAATGGCGGCGGCTGCACCGTCTTTCAGGATTTCAATCGACTCGATGTCTAAAGGAGAAAACATGTTGATGTTTCCCGTCGTCGGTATGCCATCGATGACGTACAAAGGGTTGTTGTTGCCCAGGGTACCTGCACCCCTGATGCGCACGGCGATGTCATCGCCCGGTGAGCCGGTGACCTGCGTCACCATGACTCCGGGCGCTTGTCCCTGAAGGGCCTGATCGATCCCAACAACGACCAAATTTTGAATGTCCTTGGCTTTGATCGAAGAAATGGAAGAGGAAATGTCGCTGCGGATCTCTTTTCTGTACCCTGTAACCACCACGTCTTGCAGCAGACTGGTTTTTTGTCCCATTGTAATCGTAAGCGTTGGGCGGGCGCCTACCGGCATCTCCAAATCGCTGTAACCGGTGTACCGAAACATTAAAATGGCGTTGGAAGACGTGACTTCCAACCTGAACATGCCGTTCACATCGGTTGTAGTGCCGTTACCGGTGCCTTTTTCCTGTATGGTCACGCCAATCAGCGGCTGACTTTCCTCCAAGGAGGTGACACTCCCTGATACAGTAAAGGATTGAGCGTTAACATTTACAGAAAAAAAGAAGGAAAACATAAGGACAAACAATGCGCAATAAACAGGGCGCAAACCAGCCGATACCTTTTTGAAAATCAAGGTGTAGATTACATGCATAGTGTGGTAGTTGTGTTTCAGTTCGACAAATATGAGGACTACCACAGGGGGCAAATGATACTATTATGCAAAAACATGGTATTATAATGAATAAATCTAAAACCTATTCTTATTTTGCGTCTGCAAGTTTGGGTTCAACAAAAATTGAGCATTAAATCAGTTCTAAAAATTATATTTGTAAAATGCACATTTATCGCGAACTCACCCCCCTCAAAAGTCCCGATGTGTTCGTCGTTCTCGATTCCGTCAGCAACGGTTTCGACTACCCCATCCACAACCATCCTGAGTTCGAAATCAACCTGATTGCCGGCATCTCGGGAACACGGATCGTAGGCGATTCCATCGAGCGTTACACCGACTACGATCTGGTGCTGCTTGGGCCTTATCTGTACCATAAATGGGATGGCGACGAACACCTCCAGCAAAAAGGAACACCTTACCGGGTGATCACCATTCAGTTTGCGATGGACTTGTTCAGCGGCGGACAGTTGTTCCAAAAAGAACGGTTTTCCAACATCCAAAAACTGCTGCTCGATTCCAGCCGGGGCATGCATTTCCACGGAAATACATTTGTAGAAGCCATGCGCTTGATGGTCAACTTAACCGAGGACAAAGGCTTTACCAACATCATCGAATTTTTGCAGTTGCTTGATTTGCTTTCGCAATCCACCGAATCGTCTCTCCTCGCCAGCGAAGGTTTTTCACCCCGTACGCCCCGTGCCGAAAACAACCGCATCCAGGTAGTGTACAATTACATGCTTAAAAACTTCGCCAATCCTGACTTGAAAATCGGCGAAGTTGCTGCTCAGGTCAACATGGGCGATTCCGCTTTCAGCCATTTTTTCCAAAAAGTAGCTTTCCGAAGTTTTACGCAGTTCCTGATTGATGTGCGTATAGGACACGCCTGCAGGTTGCTGCTCAACACCGATGAAACGATCAACCAGATCAGTTTCAAGTCGGGCTTCAACAACCTGGCCAACTTCAACAGGTTGTTCAGAAAATACCGCTCCTGCACGCCCATGGATTACAGGCGTAAATATTTGGGAAAAGACAATTTTGACTGGACCAAACAGGTAACGCCATGGCAGTTTTTACCCGGAAAAAACCAGGGCAAGGATGCCATCAAACCCTCGGCGTATTCCACGAAACTGGTACATTTATAGGGCTTTTCAGGCCCGCACGTCACCATTTTCCGTAATTCATAAGATGCCCGTTCAATCTGATGCATCCTTACATGTTTTGAGTTAAAACCTCAAAACCGCACCACCACAAACACCCGTGCGAAAAACTTCGTGCCTGCCGTAAAACAAATTTCCGTCACCGGCGCTGGCTCGTTGCGCAACCGTGTTTCGGTTTCAAATTGCGCTTCTTTCCACTCGGTATTGAAGAGGTTTTGGATGGAAAAACCAGCTTCCCACTGTTTGGTGTTGTACGAAGCCTGCAAGTCGAACATCAAGCCGCAGCTCGACGCCAAGGGCAACCTCGTCAAGGACGACGCGGGCAATCCGATCTATCGCGTGCGTCAGGGCGATCCGCGCCGCTCGAACATCTTCTGGGTGAACCAGCAGCAGAACGCGGGTCCGCTGGGCTACGGCCCGCCGCTCTTCGACATGGAGACGGGCGAGAC
>JBBSDH010000038.1:0-24940 GCA_038249605.1 Chitinophagales bacterium
CCCAAATGCTGCGCCATCGTAGTTTGCCGGGATGTCGAGCGGATCCTTACCGTCGTCGTTGCAGGAAACGGCCCAAGAAGCAGATGCGAGCAGCAGAAAAAGAAGTGATTTTTTCATGTTGATGTTGTGTTTAACCGGAATTTAAGTGTTTGTGTTTTGAATGGGTGTGTGTTTGGTATTTATTTAGACTAATTCCAGAGAAGCAAAGGTAAATGCACTTTTCAGATTGTCCAATGATGAATCCAACTTTTTTCCATGATTGTAATTTTTGACGTTGTTGTGACCAAAACAGATGCCGCCTTCCCGTTCAGTTTTTTGTTACGTGGGTGACTAAATAATCCATCAAAAGGCTTTTTATTCAATATTATCATCTGAAGTGGTCATTTAAAATGTTCCGCATTTCGCCCTCCTCATGCCCAATTGAGCAAATTACAGGTCTCGCCAAACTGTACGTCATTCACTGGACGCAGCACTGGAATGCCTCCGATATCTATATTCGACAAAAGGTGGCCTCTTTTGGTCAGTTTTCCATCATAATCCGTCTGCTTGAGAAGATAATACCCACAGCCTTTGCGCCACACTTGTTAAAAACCACCATACAAAATGAACCCACCAACTTTTCCGGTTACCTTTACCGCCTAATCGCTTCCTTTCACCCTTTCCCAGGGTTATCCCGCCGTGGTCTCTGAAAATTGAACGTATTGTTAATCGGTTGTACGCGTGCAAGCTTTGCCGCCGTTCAACGTTTTAGGCCGGATAAATTACTCCCCTCCGTATGAAAAACACCAGGCAAAACTTGCCAATGTGGGCGCTTTGTGCGCTTTTTGTTTGCTCTTTTTCGTTCCTTCAGGCCCAATCGGTCGAAATTTGTACCAACGGCATCGACGACGATGGCGATGGCCTGATCGATTGTTACGACCAGGAATGTACCTGCACCGCAGGTCAGTGCGACAACTTTTATTACACCACCTGCAACGCCGACTGCTTCTACGTGCCGCCCTGTGGACAAATCTCGCTCGGCGTCCAATGGGTCGGACAGGCCGAAACTGGCACCTATTCCACCCTCGTGGCCGGCGACATGGACGCCGACGGAATCCCCGAAATCGTGACTTATCGGGTGGAAAATGCCGAAATTTACATCATCGACGGCGCTACCGGCGCTACCAAACTTACCATCCTGTCGCCGGTAAACTTGGGGGGAGGTACAGCACCGGCCATCGCCGACCTCGACAACGACGGTTTCGGAGAAATCGTCATCATCGCCAACGACCAACGGATGCGCTGTTACGAACACGACGGCACGCTCAAATACACCACCAATCCTGTGGGTTACAACCCGCGATACCGCTTTTCGGTACCCAACATCGCCGATTTCAACCACGATGGCTTGCCTGAGGTCAATGTGGGCAACCAAGTGTACAACGGTCAAACGGGCGCGTTGCTCGCTTCCGGCGGCGCTTCACTATCAGCGGGAGAACATCCCAAACGCGCTTCCATGGGTTTCTCCTTCAACATGCCCGTAGCCATGGATGTGTTGCCCGATAGCTTTTGTCCCGACTGCGCCGGGCTCGAAATCGTGGCCGGCAACCAGGTGCTCTCCGTAAACCTTACCACAGGCGCCGTTACCGCCGTGGTCACAGCACCGGCGCCTTTCACCGACGGCTTCACCAGCCTGGCCGACTTCGACCGCGACGGTGACCTCGACGCCATCGTGCAAGGCGAAAAAAACGGTTTGAATACCCTTTATTGCTGGGACATCCAGACGTCCACCATCCTACGCGAATTTACCCTGCCCACCAACTGGGCACAGGGCGCTTCCCGTGCCAACATCGCCGACCTGAACGGCGATGGAGAACTTGAGGTTAGCTTCGTGGAATTCCCACGCCTGTATGCCCTACGCAACGACTTCTCCTTCATGTGGGAGGTGGTCAGTTTTGATGCTTCCTCCATCACCTGCTCCAGTGTGTTCGATTTTTGCGGCGACGGCTCGGCCGACATCGATTACCGCGGACAGGAAAAACTCCAAGTCATCAACGGCGCCACCGGACAAATAAGCTGGGAGGACAACTGCCGTTCCGCTACCCACATTGAAAATCCGCTGGTACTCGATGTGGATGGCGACGGACAAACCGAAATCGTGATCGAATGCGGCACCAACGGTTCACCTGATTTTGGAAGGGTAGTGGTGTACGAAGCCATTGGTTCGCCCGGCATCGCTTCCCGCAGGGTTTGGAATCAACACGCCTATTTCAACACCAACATCAACGACGACCTGTCCGTACCCGCTTACCAGCAAAATCCGAGCATCATCGGCGACAGTCTGAGGATGAATACTTTTTTAAACCAGTATTTCAATCCGACGTTCCCTTCGCCCGACGGTGTACTGAGTTTGACAGGCGCCGTGTGCGTGGGCGATTCCATGGACGTCAGTCTGACCCTGTGCAACATAGGAGACAACGTGTTGCCACCGCTTACACCCGTCTCTTTTTACCAGGGCAATCCGCAAACTACCGCAGCCAACTGGCTCGGCGCCCTGCCCCTGGGTTTTGAATTGTTCCCCGACAGTTGCCGGAGCTTCACCGCCCGTGTGCCACGCGTTGCCAACGACTCGATTTTTGTGGTTTTGAACGACGACAATTCCCTTCCTGCGCCTTTCAACCTTTCCCTGGATTTTCCGGTAACACCCATCGGCGAATGCGGTTTTGTCAACAACATCGTTTCGTTTTACCTGCCCTACAATCCTGCGGCCATCAGTCTTGGTCCCGATACCCTCATTTGCGACAATGCTACGGTTCCGCTCGATGCATCGGGCAACGACCTGGTGAGCTGGCTTTGGAACGACAACTCCACGGCGCCCTCCTTTACAGCCCCCGACGCAGGTACCTTTTCCGTCACCGTCACCGATGTGTGCGGCATTTTGCAAATCGACTCCATTGTTGTGGAGATAGACAGCAGTACGGTGGTGGACATCGGTGCCGACGTCGCCATTTGCCAGGGAGAAACCGTCACGTTGTCGGAAACCGGGTTTGATACCTACACCTGGTCGCCGTCAGGAGCCGTGGATTGCGCCACTTGTCCGGTCGTGGTGACCGGTCCGCCAGCAACCACATCCCTGGTGCTCATAGCTACACTCAACAACGGTTGTTTCAGTACCGATACCTTGTTGCTGACGGTAAACGATACTTTCAATTACCAAATCGACACGGTCATTTGTTACGGACGCACGGTGGATTGGAACGGCATCACCATCCCGCCCGACTCGGTTGTGACGTTCAATTTGCAAACATTTGCGGGTTGCGACAGCGTGGTGACCATCAATGTAATTGGCACCACGGTGGGTACTTTTCAGGTGGCTGTTGACACCGCGATTTGTTTGGGCTCTACGTTGCAATACAATGGATTGGCTTTCGATCCCGGCGATGAAACCGTGTTTTACCTGTCGGCTATTACAGGCTGTGACTCTACGGTGATGCTGCGTGTTTTGCCCAAGGATACGTTTGCCACCATGCTGAATCTGACCATTTGCGATGGTGAAACTTTCGACATCTTCGGACAGCAAATAGGCGTTTCAGGCATTTACCAACAAACCTTCACGGCCCAAAATGGTTGCGATTCCACGCATACGTACAACCTCAACGTATTGCCAACCATCCTCCTTGCGCTTGAAGCCGAACCCACTTGTTTCGGCGAAGCCGTAGGTACAGTAACCGCGACTACCGACGGAGGTACGCCGCCCTACCAATTGGTGTGGAGCACTGGTGAAACCAGTACGGTTATTGAGGATTTGCCTGCCGGCAATTACGCCATTACCCTCACGGATGCCGCTGCTTGCTCCGTGGAGGCGTCAACGTTGGTGACAGCCCATCCTGCCATTGATTTTTCGGCACAAACCGACTCCGTGCAGTGTTTCGGCGATGCCAACGGCGCCATTTCGGTGGCGACCAGTGCCATGGATTTGCTGTTCAGCATCAATGGCGCACCGTACACCCAAACTCTCTATTATCCCAACCTCGAAGCTGGTGATTACCTCCTGTATGCGCAGGACATGTTCGGTTGTGTGGATACGCTCGACTTGGAAGTCGGCGCTCCGCTACCTGTGTCGGTGTCGCTTCCCGGCGATGCGTCGGTCATCCTCGGCGAAACTGTGCAGATCAATGTGAACATCACGGCCGAAGCACCACTGGTGTGGATGTGGAGTGATACGAGCGGACTTACGTGTTATACCTGTCCAGAAACGGTGCTTTTGCCCCTTGTTTCCAATCAATACACCCTGAGCATCACCGACGCCAACGGTTGTACGGGCAGCGACTCGATGTACGTGGATGTAAAACGGATCTCCCTGGTGTACATGCCCAATGTTTTCCTCCCCGAATCGAGCGGAACGAACGCTTATTTTACGCCAAGTTTCGGTCCGGCCATCACGCGGGTGCGTTACCTGCGCGTGTTCGACCGCTGGGGCAACTTGCTTTACCAGGTGGAAAATGCGGCGCCCGATGGTACGGGTGTGGCGTGGGACGGCCGTTCGCGCGGCGACTACGTGTTGCCCGGTGTGTACGCCTGGATGATGGAGCTTGAGCTTGTGGATGATACGGTGGAGAAATACCGTGGGGATGTGACGGTGATTCGGTAAAGCAAAATTTAAAAACACATTAGGAACATTAGTAAACACATTGGTCCACATTAGATTTGATGGCAGCTTCATCTCATGTGCTCTAATGTGTTTCCTAATGTTCCTAATGTGTTTTAATTTTTTATCGCAAAGTAGCATTTCCACTTTTTCCCACACCGTTACCATTTTCCAGTTTTCTAGCCCCTGCTACCCACTTTCTGCTTTAAACTTTCCACTTTTTGCTCTAAATAAAATGACGCCTTTCCGACAAATGCTCGGAACAGGCACTTTTTACGTGTTAAATTTTTAGTTTAAATAAAATTACATGTAATTGAAAATCAATAGAATAAAAATATTCAGTTAAAATTTTCTTTTCAAAAAAGTTACGTAAGTGTTGATTAGTGGTAAAATGTGGTAGAAAGGTGTATGTTTGTGTCTGCAAAAGTGTCTGGACACCTCTGTCCTGCCGCAATGCAACAATAAACAGTCCCTCACGTGCAACTCATTGGTGAATATCCGGTAGCCATTGACAACAAAGGCCGTCTTCGGTTACCTACCGCGCTCCTGCGACAACTTGGCGATAAGCCGGGTGACGACGGGGGCTATGCCTTTGTGGTGAATAGGGGATTCGAAAAATGCCTGACCCTATACCCCAAAATGGTGTGGGAAGGCATTACCGCCAAACTCAGCAAACTCAACCGTTTCAACGACCGCAACCGCATGTTCGTCCGCTCGTTCTACCTCGGCGCTTCGCCGGTGGATACCGACAGCGCGGACCGCATCCTTTTGCAAAAACACCACATGGATTACGCCGGTCTGGATGACCAGGCCATCCTTATTGCCATGGACGACCGCATTGAAATCTGGTCGCCCACCCAACACGAAGCCATGCAGGCCATCAACCCCAACGACTTTGCCGACCTCGCCAATCAGGTGATGGGCGGTGGAGACGATGGCGTGGGCAGCCAGGATGATACCACACTCGACGACTTGCTCGCCGGACGCCTTTAGACACCAAGAATGAACAGCTGATGTACCATGAACCCGTATTGCTCAAAGAAAGTCTCGACATGCTCCGCCTCCAGGCTGAGGGCACGTACGTAGATGCGACTTTCGGCGGCGGCGGTCATGCACGGCACCTGCTGGAAAACCTGAGCGGCAAAGGCCGCTTGTATGCTTTTGACCAGGATGAGGACGCCCGAAACAACGCGTTGAAACCTCCATTTTCCGGCAACCCTTGCTTCGTTTTTGTACCCGCCAATTTTAGGTACCTCAAACGAATGCTGCGCTCCGAAGGTTTGGATGTGGGATCGGTAGACGGCATTTTGGCCGACCTCGGTGTAAGCAGCCACCAGATAGATACGGCCGAACGCGGCTTCAGCTACCGATTCGATGCGCCACTCGACATGCGTATGAACAACCGAGACGGCAACACCGCCGCCGATGTGTTGCAAAAATACAGCGCCGACAAACTGCAAAGTGTGTTCTCTGAGCTTGGTGAAGTACGCAATGCGCGTACCCTCGCCCGCGCCGTGTTGCACCATAGGGAAACCGGTCAGGTCTTAAAAACCACAGGCGAACTGGTGGGGTTGTGCGACAAAAACCTCATGGGGGAGCGGTGGCGCTACCTCTCGCAGGTTTTTCAATCGCTGCGCATGGAGGTAAACGACGAACTGGGCGCATTGACCGATTTCCTTAAGGATGCGCACGAAATGCTCGCTCCAGGTGGTCGGCTCGTGGTCATTACTTACCATTCACTTGAAGACCGGCTGGTGAAAAACTACATCAAAACCGGAAATGTGGAAGGCAACGTGGTGCAGGATTTTTACGGAAACATCGAAAGACCTTTTGAAATAACACTTAAAAAACCCCTGGAAGCCAGCGATACCGAAATCAAAAGCAATCCCAGAGCGCGCAGCGCGAAACTCAGGGTAGCGGAAAAACACAAAACCTGACAAACATTCAAAACCATGCGAATCAATCTAATAGTCGTCTCTCTCTTCTTGTTGTTTGCCTCAGCCTGCCAGCAAAACACGGCCGAACAAACAAATGTAAAAACACTGCTGGTGAGCAGCCGCAAAGCCGATTGCGTAGGCGCAGCACCCACCCAATGCATGCAGACCCGTGAAAAAGCGGACGCACCTTGGACCAACTTTTTCGGCGCCATCAAAGGATTCGAATACCAGGAAGGCTATTTCTACGAAATCAAAATCAAGGTTACAAAAATTGATAACCCGCCAGCCGATGGTTCCAGTCTGGCCTACGAACTCGTGGAATTGGTGAAAAAAGTGAAAGACCCAGCCCATATAGAGCTTAACTCCACCGAAACCATCGACAAGTGGTTCGACAACATCCAGCGCGGAGAATCGGGCTACGCTTCCAAACAAAGTACCGTTGCCATCGGCGATGTAACCCAAACCTTAACAACCTACACAGACGACGCCGGCGCCGTGAAATACATCAAAGCCGAAGTGGCGGGCAAACCCATTTCGCAATTCCAGTATTATCTGGAAAATGGCAAAGTTGTGCTCCTCCGCGAATGGATCATGGCCGGTCCGCGCAACGTGGAAAACCGTTTTTATTTCCACAACAGCAACCTCATACAAGCACTTTCAAAAACCATCCCCGGCCGCATGGCTCCTGAAGGCGTGCCTTTCGAAGCATACAAAAGTCCTTACGGCGAAGTCGATTTTCGCTTGAAATACAACGAAGTTCAACAATCGGCCAACGACCTTCTAGCCGGCCGTTAGCCGATCGCCGATAGCAAAGCAACACCTCACCCCAACCCCTCTTTAAACTTTAAACTTCAAACTTTAAACTTCAAATTTTAAACTTCAAAAGTGTCAAAGATCAAAAAACTATCAGGATACCTGAACGTGAGTCAGCGGAGCACCGAACTGGTGTTTGGCAACTTTACGTTTGTGCTGTTCCTGGGTTTTTTGGGGGTAGTCTACATCGCCAATGCGCATTTTGGTGAAAAAGGCGTTCGCGACATACAACGTCTCCAAAAGGAGATCAAGGAACTGAAATGGGAATACACATCGATCAAAAGTGAAACCATGTACAAGTCGATGCAATCGCAAATCGACCAGAGTTTGGAAAATGAAAAGCTAGACCTGGACCCACGCGGGCCCAAAGTCATCCTGATGGAATAACTTCAATAGTTTTACAAGCGTCCCTCTCTTATGCTGAACATCAAAAATGAAGTGCTCGTACGGGTGTATCTGGTTGCCGCAGGTGTACTGTTCGCTGCATTTATGATATTTGGCCGCTTGTACCAGCTCTCTGTCGTTCAAGCCGCCCATTGGGAAGCCAAAGCCGACAGCCTGTTCCTCAAATGGGTGGACGTATACGCCGACCGCGGCAACATCCTGGCCGACGACGGTAGCCTCCTCGCTACGTCTCTTCCTTTTTTCGACGTCCATTTCGACGCCAAAGCGGAAGGCATCACCGATGAAGTATTTAACCGCGATGTAGACAGCCTTGCATGGTTGCTTTCTACTTACATCGACCAGCAATATACCCCCGGCGCATACAAGGAGTGGCTTGAAAATCTGCGTAGGGCCGATCCCACCACACGGGGCATTCGCTACGTGCCCATCGCCAAAAACCTCACCTACAAAAAAATGTTGCTGGTGAAAAGTTTCCCCATGTTCCGGCTCGGCCGTTACAAGGGTGGACTCATTGTGGAGCAAAAATCGAAACGCGAACGCCCATTTAAAATATTGGCCCAACGAACCATCGGATACGTGCGCGAAGGTGCCCTACCTGTAGGCCTTGAAGGCGCTTACGACAATGTACTGGGCGGCTCCCTCGGCAAACAACTCATGCTTCGGGTGCCCGGCGACGTGTACATTCCCGTGAACGACCTCGCCGAAATTGAACCGCGTTCGGGCGATGATATCGTGACAACCCTCGACATCAACATCCAGGACGCCGCTGAAAATGCCCTCATCCGCGCCTGCGAAACCCACGACGCCGACCACGGCTGCGCCATTGTAATGGAAGTGAAAACAGGCGCCATCCGGGCCATGGCCAATATCGGACGCACGCCCGAAGGCTGGTGGGAAACCTACAACTACGCTGTGGGTGAACGCGTGGAACCTGGTTCTATGTTCAAACTCGCCAGTTTTATGGCCTTGCTCGAAGATGGCCACATCAATGACTTTGATGAAAAAGTGCCCGTTTATAAAGGGAAATACCGCTTTTACAACGAAGAACTGGTGGATGCACATCCGCACGGTCTCGATTCTATGTCTATCCGCGAAGTCTTTGCCCAATCCTCCAACGTAGGCACCGCAACACTGATCCAGAAATTTTACGGCGAACAGCGCAAAACAGCCGCTTTTGTGGAAAGACTGAAATCGTTTGGTCTCGATAAAATCACAGGCATCGAGGTAGGTGGTGAAGAACTTCCCATTTTGAAAAGTCCGAATGACCCGAAAGCCGAATGGTCGGGCACCACGCTGCCTTGGATGTCCATCGGTTATGAACTGCTGATCACCCCCTTGCAACTGCTCACGTTTTACAACGCCGTGGCCAACGACGGCCGCATGATGAAGCCTTACCTCGTGCAACGGGTGGAGCATTACGGCGAAATACAGCGCAATTTTAAACCGACAGTACTCAACCGCAGCATTGCCGGCAAAAGCACCATCCGAAAAGCACAGGAGTTGCTCGAAGCCGTGGTTGTGGAAGGCACCGCTTCCAAAATCCGCAGCAGTTATGTACGCCTTGCCGGCAAAACAGGCACCGCACAAATCAACTACCACAAATTCCGATCGGAGGAAGGCATACGCCACCAAGCCGGTTTTGCAGGCTATTTCCCAGCCGAGAATCCGTACTACTCCTGCATCGTGGTCATCAGTGAGCCCAAACGCGGTGGCTACCACGGCGCAGAAGCTGCAGCGCCCGTTTTTCGCGAAATCGCCGACCAATGTTTTGCCATCAAATCGGAACTGCACGCGCCTTTCAACACCGGCGCCAAACCCCGTCTGGCAGCCAATAAATTGCCTTCCTACGACGCAGGCCGTCGCACCGACCTTGAAAGCAGCATCGCCTGGTTACAGCTGCCACTTTACGGCAAAACAACCGGTGATTTTGAATGGGCTGTCCTCCGTGCTGAAAATGAAACGATTCAGGTGCTCCAACGCACCGTTCCCGATAAAACCATACCCTCGGTGGTCGGTATGGGCCTCAAAGACGCCATTTACCTGCTCGAAAACCGCGGATGCCGCGTGCGCGTGCAAGGTGTTGGTAAAGTGCGCAAACAAAGCGTAGCCGCCGGAACCAAAATGTCCAAAAACACACCCATAACCCTATATCTGAACTAAACCATGTCCAAAACATTCCACGCATTGTTCCAAAACGTACACGTGCTCGATCAGCAGGGCGACGTTGACCGCACCAGGTTGCTCGGCCAGTTGCAGTTCGACTCGCTCCGCGTGCAGCAGGGCGACGTGTTTGTGGCCGTACGTGGAACGCAGAACGACGGACACGATTATATTACCAAAGCGCTGAAACAAGGCGCCGCTGTGGTGGTGGGTGAACTTGAAAAGGTAGATTGCGGAAATGCGGTTTATGTGCGCGTGGCCGACAGCGCAGAAGCGCTCGGACTCTTAGCCGCCAACCTTTACGACCATCCTTCCGAAAACATGGCTTTGGTGGGCATAACCGGTACCAATGGCAAAACCACTACGGTTACGTTGCTGCACCAGCTCTTCACCGCACTGGGTTACCGGTGCGGACTGATCGGGACGGTGGAAAACCGCATTGGCGCCGAAGTTTTGTCCAGCACGCACACCACACCCGATGCGGTAAGTTTGCAGTCATTGCTTCGCAAAATGGCCGAGGCCGGTTGCAGCCACGTTTTTATGGAAGCCAGTAGCCACGCCATCCACCAGCGCCGCATCGCTGGCACCAAGTTCTGTGGGGCCGTGTTTACCAACCTCACCCACGACCACCTCGATTACCACGGCACCTTTGCCAACTACCGCGACGCGAAAAAACGGTTGTTCGACGACCTGACGCCCGGCAGTTTCGCTTTGGTGAACGACGACGATAAAAACGGCGCTTTCATGCTGCAAAACACCCGCGCCGACAAACATACCTACGCACTCAAAACACCCGCCGATTTTAAGGCCAAAATCATTGAAACCAGCCTGATCGGTATGAACCTGCAGCTCGACGGCGAACAAGTGCACACCAGGCTCATCGGCGCTTTCAACGCAAGCAACCTCACCGCCGCTTACGGTGTGGCCCGTTTGTTGGGCATCGGAAAAATGGATGCCCTCACAGCCCTCAGCAACGTGCGCGCCGCCGAAGGCCGGTTCGATTACATCGTTCATCCCGTCAAAACGGGAAGCATCGGTATCGTGGATTACGCACACACGCCCGACGCTCTGGAAAAAGTGATCGAAACCATACAAAAACTCAAAAAACCTGCGTCGAAGCTCATTACCGTGGTGGGTTGCGGCGGCGACCGCGACAAAACCAAACGTCCCGTGATGGCCCGCGTAGCCGCCCGTGGAAGCGAACAACTGATCCTCACCAGCGACAATCCGCGAAGCGAAGACCCGGCTGCCATTCTGCGCGACATGCAAACAGGACTGTCTCCCGAAGACGAACCTAAAACCCTGGTCATACAGGACCGCGAACAGGCCATCAAAACGGCCTGCCAGTTGCTCGGCAACGGCGACGTGCTGCTGCTGGCCGGCAAAGGACACGAAAAATACCAGGAAATCAACGGGGTAAAACACCCGTTCGACGATAAAGCGTTGCTTGAAAAATGCTTCGCAAAGACATAATAGTGGAGGGACTATTATTTTGAACAGCTAGTTGCGGGGGCGTCGTAAGGACGCCCCGCAACAACTTTTCTGCCGTTTCCTCTTCAAAGCGGCTACAAAAAACAACGAAAACAACAAGCAGGCGGTAACATCGGGCGCCACAGCAACCGACCAACCGTTCAAATCACCGATATGCTGTACCATTTGTTTGATTATTTGCAAAAGCATTACGACCTCCCGGGAGCCGGACTGTTCCAGTTCATTTCCTTCCGTGCGGGCGTAGCCATGTTGCTTTCGCTGCTGATCTCTTTGGTCATCGGCAAATACATCATTCGTTGGTTGCAGCGCATGCAAATAGGAGAATCGATACGCGACCTCGGTTTGCAAGGCCAAAACCTCAAAGCCGGAACACCCACCATGGGCGGCATCATCATCATCGCCGCCACCATCGTGCCGTGCCTGCTTATGGCCCGGCTCGACAACGTGTACATCCTGCTCATGCTTTTCAGCACGATCTGGATGGCAGCCATCGGTTTTGTAGACGATTACATCAAGGTTTTCAAAAAAGACAAAAAAGGCCTCAAAGGCATTTTTAAAATTATGGGTCAGGTAGGCCTCGGTCTCATCGTGGGCATCACCATGCTCGTCAACGATGAAATGGTGGTACGCATGGACCCCGAAACTGCCGCACAAAACAACTATGAGGTGGTTAATTCGGTGTTCATTGCCGACCGTGCTTCCGCCGAAAAAAATGCTTTCAAAGAACTGGTGCACGTAAAAGCGCCCATCACCAACGTGCCTTTTTTCAAAAACAACGAACTCGATTACTCCAGAGTTTTGTGGTTTATGGGCGACAATGCCGCCGACCTTGTGTGGATCGTTTTCGTCATCATGGCCATCCTCGTGATCTCCGCCGTGAGCAACGGCGCCAACCTTACGGATGGACTCGACGGGCAGGCAACGGGTGTTTCAGCCATTGTAATTCTTACCCTCGGCGTACTCACTTACTTGAGCGGCAACTCGGTAGCCGCCGATTTCCTTAAAATACTCTACATCCCGTACAGCGCCGAACTGGTGATTTTCATCGCTTGCCTGCTGGGAGGGTGCATCGGATTTTTGTGGTACAACGTTTTTCCCGCCCGTGTTTTTATGGGCGATACCGGAAGTCTGACCCTCGGAGGCATCATTGCCGCCTTGGCCATCCTCATCCGTAAAGAACTGCTTATACCTATCCTTTGCGGCGTATTCCTGGTCGAAAACCTGTCGGTCATCATTCAAGTGTGGTATTTCAAATACACGAGAAAGAAATACGGTGAAGGCCAGAGGGTTTTCCTTATGGCTCCATTGCACCACCACTACCAGAAAAAAGGGTACCACGAAGTCACCATCTCCATGCGCTTCTGGATCATCCAAATTTTACTCGCAGTTTTCACCATCATCACACTTAAAATCAGATAAAAGGATCAGGTCCCCAGCTACGCTCAGGACAAATCCAATCCAATCATCCAAATCATCCAAAACCAATTCAAATCCAAATCCCAAAAATCACAAAAATCCAGATTAAGACCATGAAAAAAATCGTCATACTCGGCTCCGGTGAATCCGGCACAGGTGCGGCCCTTCTGGCCAAACGCCTCAGGTACGACGTATTGGTGTCGGATCAGGGGGCCATCAACGATGTTTACAAAACTGAACTCGACGCCGCGGGAATCGAATGGGAAGAAAACGGCCATACCTTCAAAAAACTGCTTAGGGCACGTCTGGCCGTAAAAAGTCCCGGCATTCCTGGCTCTGCTCCGGTCATCCTTGCCCTGAAAGAAAAAGGCATAGAAACCATGGGCGAAATTGAGTTCGCTTACCGCCATGCCGGTCCGTGTACCATTGTGGCCATCACCGGCACCAACGGCAAAACCACAACCACGGGACTGGTTCAACACATCCTGGCCCACGCCGGATTGCCTTCGCGTATGGCCGGAAATGTAGGCAATGCCTTTGCACGCCTCGTAGCCGACGACCTGGCCGCAGGACGAAACCAAGACAAAAGCCGCGTTTTTGTGCTCGAAACCAGCAGTTTTCAGCTCGACGATACCCTGAAATTCAGGCCCAACATGGCCGTGTTGCTCAACATCACGCCCGATCACCTCGACCGCTACAACCAGGAGATGCACCAATACGTGCAGTCCAAATTTCGCATAGCGCAAAATCAAAAACGTGGTGATGTATTCATTACCAACGCCGACGATGCCGCCATCAACGCTTACCTGAAGGAACACCCCGAGGCGGTGCATTGCCGCATGGAAAAAGTTCGACGCGCAGACCTGAAAAACGGCTACGTGCGCATCGGCCGCCAAGTTGCGTTCGACGTAGCCAGTACGTCCCTTCGTGGACCGCACAATTATTTCAATGCCGCCTGCGCCATCCGTGTTGCTCTGCGCCTCGGCGTTTCGACCATGAACATCACCGAAGCGCTTTCCAGCTATGCTACACCAGAGCACAGGATGGAAAAGGTGGCTGTGATCAATGGCGTAACCTGGATCAACGACAGCAAGGCCACCAACGTGGATTCGGTGTATTACGCCCTGCAGTCCATGGATACCCCCACGGTTTGGATTGTGGGTGGACAAGACAAAGGAAACGACTATACACCCCTGGTGCCTCTGGTGCGCAAACGTGTCAAAGCCATTGTTTGTTTGGGTGTCGACAACAGCGAAATTTTAAAATTTTTCAAAAAAACGAAAAAAACCATCCTTGAAACCCAAAGTGCCGAAGCTGCTGTGGAAGCCGCCGCAGGTTTGAGTGAAAGCGGCGATTCCGTGCTTTTAAGCCCGGCATGCGCCAGTTTCGACCTTTTTCAAAACTATGAACATCGCGGTAGAATGTTCAAAGAAGCCGTTTTAAAGCAGAAATAAACCATTATGTCCTTAGCCAACAACATCGTCGCCGGATTGCGCGGCGACCGTACCATCTGGATGATCGTTGCCGTGCTGAGCCTCTTCAGCATCCTGGCCGTGTATTCCGCGACGGGTTCCCTGGCATGGTCGTCGCGCGGTGGCAATACCACCATTTTCCTGCTTTCCCACGTGGTCAAACTTGGCCTGGGTTTGTTGCTCATTTACCTTGGACACCTTGTGCATTACCGCAAATACGCTCAGGTGGCCCCATTCCTCATGCTGGTTACCATACCGCTTCTGGTGCTCACCCTGTTTTTTGGCGTGCGCATCAACCAGGCAAATCGTTGGCTCGATATTTTTGGTTTTAGCTTTCAGACTTCAGAATTCGCCAAAATTGCGCTCATCGTATATACGGCGAAAATGATGACCCGCAAACAGGAATACATCAACAGTTTCCGCGACGCGTTTTTGCCGCTCATCGTACCCGTTATCATCACCTGTGCCCTCATTGCACCAGCCAACCTGTCCACGGCAGTCATTCTTTTTGTCACCTGCCTTACGCTCATGTTCATCGGTCGGGTAAGTCCGAAGTACATCTTCCTGCTCATTTTGCTGGGATTGGTGGCTTTTGCTTTGCTTGTTTTTATCGGACAAAACAACCCCGATATGGTAAGGGTGGAAACCTGGATTTCCCGGGTGCAGGATTTTATGAGCGAAGACGGTGGTTACCAGGTACAGCAGGCCAAAATTGCCATCGCCAAAGGAGGCGTTTTCGGCGTCGGTCCGGGCAATTCCATTTCCCGGAACTTCCTGCCGTACTCCCATGCCGACTTCATTTACGCCATCATTTGTGAAGAGTATGGCCTTTTGGGTGGAACCCTCATTTTGTGCTTGTACGTGCTTTTGTTTTTCCGCACGGTAACGCTGGTCACCAAAAGTCCCAAGGCTTTCGGCACCTTTCTGGCCATCGGTCTCAGTCTTTTGCTTACCGTGCAGGCCCTGGCCAACATAGCAGTATCCGTCAATCTCGTGCCTGCCACGGGTGTTACCCTGCCCCTCATTTCGATGGGTGGTACAAGTTTGTTTTTTACCTGCTTGTCGCTGGGTATGATCCTGTCGGTGAGCAAGTACATTGAAAAAATTGAATAGCGGGCAGCAGGCAGTTGTAGGCCTTCGGCCAAAAAAGAAAACGAACAACGATCCCACAATGCGTTGGGATGACAAACGAACAACGAATAAAGAACAACGATGCAATCAATAAAAATTCTCATCACAGGCGGCGGAACGGGCGGACACGTCTTCCCGGCCATTGCCATTGCCGATGCCATCAGGAGTATCCGGCCGGATGCTGAATTTTTGTTTGTAGGCGCTGAAGGCAAAATGGAAATGGAGCGTGTGCCGAAAGCAGGGTATGCCATTGAAGGTTTAAAAATAGCCGGTTTCCAACGGCAAATGACGGTAAGCAACGCTTTGAAAAACCTGACGGTGCCGTACAAAGTGCTTAGCAGCCTGCTGAAGGCCCGAAGGATCATCCGACGTTTCCGGCCCAATGTGGTGGTGGGTACGGGTGGTTATGCTTCCGGACCGGTAATGCGCGCAGCGCAGCAAATGGGTGTCCCAACGGTCATTCAGGAACAAAATTCCTATGCAGGGGTAACGAACAAAATTCTTGGAAAACGTGCCGCCGCCGTTTGTGTAGCGTACGACAACATGGAAAAGTTTTTCCCTGTCGGTAAAATGGTGTTCACCGGCAACCCGGTGCGCAGCGATATCCTGAAACTCGACGGCAAACGCCCGGAAGCTATGGCGCACTACGGACTCGATCCGGCGAAAAGAACCATCGCCGTCATTGGCGGCAGTTTGGGCGCGCGTACGCTCAACGACGCCCTGCGCGACAACACGGCATTGCTTACAGCCCATCCGGGCGTGCAGGTTTTGTGGCAATGCGGCAAGTTTTACGAACTGGAATTTGCCGAAAGCGATACTGCAAACCTTCCACAGGTGCACATGACAGCTTTCATCGACCGCATGGATCTGCTTTACGCCGCCGCCGATGTGATTATTTCACGTGCAGGCGCACTCAGCATCAGCGAACTGTGCCTCGTCGGCAAACCGGCCGTTTTGGTGCCCTCGCCCAACGTAGCCGAAGACCACCAGACCAAAAACGCCATTTCCCTAGTGGAACAGGGCGCCGCCCGACTGGTTCGAGACGCGGATGCTTCTGAAAAAATGCTGGATGAAGCCCTGCTCATACTCAACAACGACGCCCTCGGTTTCAGCCTGGGCGAAAGCATACGACAACTCGGCCGCCCCAACGCAGCAGGTGCCATTGCCAATGAAGTCATCAAACACCTCAAAACAACAGACAAGAAAAAACGTGGAGCTTAAAAACATACATACCATCTATTTCGTCGGCATCGGCGGTATCGGCATGTCGGCCCTCGCGCGCTACTTTAGGCAGCAGGGAGCGAACGTGCACGGCTACGACCGCACGGCAAGCGCACTTACCCGCGCTTTGCAGGACGAAGGTATGCATGTGCACTACGAGGACAAACCGGACATGATCCCGGCAGGCGTCGATCTGGCCGTTTACACGCCAGCAGTCCCCGCCGATTTGGCCGAGCTCGAATTTTTCCGCGCAAACAACATTCCGCTGGTGAAAAGGGCCGAAGTACTTGGCATCATCAGCCGCAGCAAACACAGCATCGCTGTGGGCGGCACCCATGGCAAAACCTCAACCACCAGCATGACCGCGCACCTGTTGCGCGCCTGCGGTGTGGATGCAACAGCATTTGTAGGCGGTCTGGCGCCCAACCTCGGCAACAGCAATTACGCAGAAGGAAGCTCCGACTGGGTGGTGGTAGAAGCCGACGAATACGACCGCAGTTTCCTTCACCTGCACCCCGATGTTGCGGTCATCAACGCCATTGATCCCGACCATCTCGACATTTACGGTTCGGCCGAAGCTGTGCGAGACAGCTATACGCAGTTCGCGCGACAGGTTAAACCCGGTGGCAAACTGTTGCTCAAAACCGGTTTGGAACTGGCTGAAAACCTTCCGGCTGTGCGTTTCGGTATTGACTACGGCGATTGCCGGGCCACCAACCTGCGTATTGAGACGGGATACACGGTTTTCGACCTTACGTTTGATGGCACCATGCCTGAGATGTATTTTGATGGTTTGAAACTGCCTTTCCCGGGCCGCCACAACGTAGAAAACGCTTGTGCCGCCATTGCTGCTGCACTCCTGGCCGGTGCAGATCCGAAGCGTATTCCAGCCGCTTTGGCCGATTTTAAAGGTGTAAAAAGGCGGTTTGAATACATTTTGCGCAGCGAAAATACGGTTTACATCGACGATTACGCCCACCACCCGGCCGAGCTCGAAGCGGTGATCGGTGCGGTGCGTAGTTTGTACCCAAACAAGCTGCTGAGCGTTGTTTTTCAGCCACACCTCTACAGCCGTACCCGCGATTTTGCCGAAGGTTTCGCCGAGGCGCTCGACAAAGTGGACGTGTTGTACCTGCTCGATATTTATCCGGCGCGCGAACAGCCCATTGAGGGTGTCGACGCCTTTACCATAACCAATACCATGCACAAGGCGAAAGTGATTTACTGCACCATGGACAATGTGGTGGAACTCATTCGCCGGGACAAACCACACCTGTTGCTCAGCTTCGGCGCCGGTAGCATCGAAAACCTTGTTGAACCCATCAAAAACGCCTTGGAAAACCAACATTAAAAAAACATGCGATTGCCTTTTCAAACATTGAACCGCCTGCGCTACGACCGCATCATCTGGGTCCTCTTCCTGCTGATTACGCTGGGGATCCTGCTGTCGTCGGTGGCGCGCAAAAAAAACAGCTTCGCCGATGGGGTGGAGGTGAAGGTGGTTCCTTTGAAAGACGGCGAAAAGCTCATCAGTGAATACGATGTGCGGCAGGCTTTGCTTTCGGCTTTTGGCAACACGCTCGAAGGCACAGAACTCGGCAGGCTCGATGTGGAACGTATGGAAAGGGTTTTGGAAGAAGATCCTTTTGTGCGCGATGCGCAAACGTACGTGGACCAGCACAACATCCTGCACCTCGAAGTGGAGCAACGTGAACCGCTTTTGCGCGTGCTCGACAACAAGGGTGGCAACTACTACCTCGACCAGGGCGGCAACAAAATGCCGCCGTCGAAAAATTTTGCGGCGCGTGTGATGGTGGCTACCGGCAACATCGCGGCGTACACGCCCACGTTCAGGGAGAAAAAACGCAGCAGCCTGAACGACGTGTTCCAGGTGGCTCAAAAACTGGCCGAAGACGATTTTTTTCGTGTTTTCGTACAGCAAATACACGTCAATTCCGACGGAGAGATTGTTTTGGTGCCTTTGGTAGGCGATCAGAAAATCATCCTTGGCGACGCGAAAAAGCTGGATGAAAAGCTCGAAAGGCTGAAAATATTCTACCGGGAAGGCATGCCTTATGCCGGTTGGCAAACGTACCAAAGCATCAACCTGAGTTATGCAGACCAGGTTGTTTGCAAACGATAAAAAAAGAACTACACGACAAAGTGACTTGATTTTGGAGGAACGTACAGGTGTTTGGGTGAAAAACACTTTTTGGTTGTTTCGAATTATTTAAAACAAATGTTTTAAAAATTTTGAAATAAAAAGTATTAAAAATACTTTTGTTGCAGGAATGAGTTTCGCTTGCAGCAGAAGGCAAAACAAACTGAAGCTCAAAACCAATAATCAAAAGATTATGATGACCGAATTAGTCCCGCAAGCTCATGACGTGGTCGTCGCCCTTGACATCGGCACGACAAAAATTTGCTGCCTCGCAGGCAGGAAAAACGCTCATGGAAAACTTGACATCCTTGGCATAGGCAAGGTTGAAAGCGCCGGCGTATTACGCGGTGTGGTGAGCAACATCGAAAAAACGGTGAATGCCATCCGCGAAGCCGTTGAAATGGCCGAAAGGCAGGCGAACATGAAATTTCGCCAGGTGCACGTCGGCATTGCCGGCCAACACATCAAAAGCCTGCAACACAGGGGAATCCTCACGCGCGACAGCGACCACACGGAAATTGCCCGTCGTGACATTGACCGCATTGTGAATGACATGTTCAAACTCGTTCTCCCACCGGGCGACAAGATCATTCATGTGTTTCCGCAGGAATTCACGGTTGACAGCGAACAAGGCATCACCGACCCCATCGGCATGTGCGGCGTTCGTTTGGAAGCCAATTTCCACATTATTACAGGCCAGATAACGGCCATCAACAACATTTACCGCTGCATCGAAAAAGCAGGACTTGCTGTGGCCGAGCTTACCCTCGAGCCCATCGCCAGCTCCGACGCTGTTCTTTCCGATGAGGAAAAACAAGCAGGTGTAGCCCTGGTTGACATCGGCGGCGGTACCACCGACATCACGATTTTTTACGAAGGCATCATCCGCCACACTGCGGTGATTCCCTTCGGCGGCAACGTGATTACTTCCGACATTAAAGAAGGTTGCACCGTGATGCAGCCACAGGCAGAAAAACTGAAGGTAAAATTCGGTTCCGCCTTGTCCAACGAAGTGTTCGACAACCGCATCATCACCATTCCCGGTCTGAAAGGACGGGATCACAAAGAAATCAGTGAAAAGAACCTCTCACGCATCATTCAGGCGCGTATGGAGGAAATTTTCGACTACGTGCTTTGGGAAATCAGGCGCAGCGGCTACGAGCGCAAGCTCATTGGCGGCATCGTGCTCACCGGCGGCGGATCGCTGCTGCAACACGCCGACAAACTCGCCGAACTGCACACAGGCATGACCTGCCGCATTGGTATTCCCGTGGAACAACTGGCACATGGCTACCATCAGAACTTTTCAAGCCCGATTTACAGCACCGGCGTAGGCCTGTTGTTGCGCGGTTTGATCGATGTTGACACAGATCGCGCCGTGCCCGAAACCAAAGCGCCACAGGCCGTCAGCAACGCCCAAAAAGAACCTTCCAACGCAAAAGAACAACAGCCGAGCACTTGGTTCGACAGTGTTTTTCGCAAAACGAAAGAATGGTTCGAGGCCGACCCTGAAGTGGACCTGGAAAAAAACCGATAACTCTTAAAACTTAAAAGATATGCTGTTCGATCTTCCGAAGGACGAGCCTTCAATCATCAAAATCATCGGCGTGGGCGGTGGCGGCAGCAATGCCGTAACGCACATGTACAAACAGGGAATCGTAGGCGTGGATTACGCCATTTGCAACACCGATTCCCAGGCCATGCAACTTTCACCGGTACCCAACCGCATTTCCCTCGGTCAATTGCTCACCGAAGGCCGCGGAGCAGGCAGCAAACCCTCCGTGGGCAAACAAGCCTGTGTGGAAAGCCTGGATGACATCAAACGTTTCCTCGAAACGGGTACCAAAATGGCTTTCATTACTGCGGGTATGGGTGGCGGAACCGGCACCGGCGCAGCGCCCATCATCGCCAAAGCAGCCCAGGAACTGGGCATACTTACCGTCGGCATCGTAACGCTTCCTTTCACTTTTGAAGGACGCACACGCGTGAGCAACGGCATGGAAGGCCTTGAAGAACTGCGCAAAAACGTGGATTGCCTCGTGGTGATCAGCAACGACAAACTGCGCCAGATCCACGGCAACCTTTCCATTTCGGCAGCTTTCAGCCAGGCCGACAACATCCTGTGCACCGCCGCCAAAGGCATCGCCGAAATCATCACCGTGCCAGGTTACGTAAACGTCGACTTCGAAGACGTAAACACCGTCATGCGCGATTCCGGCGTAGCCATCATGGGTACCGCTGCCGTTGAAGGTGAAGGCCGCGCACGCCGCGCCGTCGACGAAGCCCTCAACTCGCCGCTGCTGGAAGAAAACAACATCCGCGGTGCCAAAAACATTCTGGTGAACATCACTTCGGGTGTGCGTGAGGCTACGATGGACGAAATTTTCGAAATCACTGAGTTCATTCAGGAAGAAGCTGGCAACGAAACCAACCTCATCTGGGGCAACTGTTTCGACGAGCGTCTGGGCGAAAAAATCGCTGTGACCATCATCGCTACGGGTTTCGAAGCACACGAACGCCGCAACGGTGCCGTAGGCATCCGCGCCGCCGCCAATCCGAATGAAAGGCAGGTGATCCACCTGGATGAAGATGTAAAAAAGTCCCAGCCTTCTCTTTATACAATAACTTCTGAAGAAGAATACCGCCCGGTAGAAGAGAAGGCCGCCAACAGCATCGAGTTTGAACTCGACAACATCCGGGAAACGGTTGACCACCTGCGCCGCACCAAACATACGATGCCAGAAGATCCTTTCCTGCGCAACGATGCAAACGCAAAGGAGGAGCCTACCCCGGAAGAACGCCGCCGCCGCTTCGAAGAAGCCCAGCGCCGCAGGGATGAAGCCCGCAACCGTCCGATCAATGTGGTGAAATTAAATTCGCCGCAAACCATCATCGACCTCGAAAGCCAACCTGCTTACCTGCGTAAAAACATCAACCTCGACGACGTACCCGAAGCCGGCGAACCCGGCATGTCGGGATGGACCGTGTCCATCGAAGACGACCAAACAGAGATCCGCTTCGGCGGCAACAGTTTTTTACACGATAACGTGGATTAATTTCCGGCTTTCGGACACAATGGTGGCCGGAACACAACTTTTCTAATTCGGTCTGTTACTACTTATACACACAAGTAGCAGCGGCTCGGCGCGTGGGAACGCCGGGCCGCTTTTTTTTGGGAGGTCGGGCTTCAGCCCCACAACAAGTCACTTCCGCACCAGTGTCGTTCCTTTTCCTACCGTCACTTCTTCGAAGTTCCTCAACATCAATACGTGTTTACCATCTTTTTTGGTGTGAAAAACCACCAACCCATTGCCAGCATACAACACATGGCCTGCTGCATCGGTATAGATGTGCGCGCCTGCACGCCGGAGAAGTTCACGCCAAACCGGCGCACTGATCACGGGTACGGAGAGAAACCAATCTCCTCCCGCGCCTTTGGGATCCGGTTTGTAAGCCAGTGCAGACCGACCGTCGTGATCGAACCAGGCGAGTGATTGTGCAGAAAGATCATCAACGGCAAACAAGGGCGAAGTGCTGCCCCAGAGGCGTGCGGTAGTCGTGTCGCCCAGAGTTTCGTCGTAATGCAGCCGTCCGGGATGACCATCCTTCAGTTGAATAAGTTTGATATTGCTTGCCCGTTCACAGAGCGTTATGCCCACGTTGTCGCTATTCGTAAACCCAGGTGCATACACCCAGAACAGGTGCCTTCCGTTGCCAGCAACGTGCGAACGAATGTACCGCAGCTCCATGGTGTCCAGCAAAAAAGTATTGGCAAAAATCACTGCCTGGTAGGGTGTCATATCTACCCGCTTGAGGTCATTCAGGTAAACCGCATCGAAGGCGACACCGGCGTATTGCAGGGCGAGCATGGTGTGGTCTACAGCCTGCAACGACACGGAATCCACGTTTTTATACGAACTTCGGGTGTGGTAGTACACTTCGGTGTCGAACACCACCAATACGTCGGAAGCGTTCTGGTAGGGTTGCTGCAACAGGCTGTCGTACAACAGTTTGGCTTCCCGAACGGCGGCGTGGCTCAGCGGGTCGTCCCAGTACCCCGTTTTGCCGTGTTGGCCCGACCACACGTGTTCCTTGCGCAAATCGATGCCTGCTCCGCCGAAATCGTAGAGCCACATTCCTATGCCCTGCGTGATTGCGTAACCAAGGTTGCGGCGCAGCATGGCGGCGTTGTCGGACTGGGTGATGGCGTTGTTTTTTCGGTTGTCCCAGTTGCCACCGAGGTAGTCGAAATTGCGTTTGGGCTGCTGGTCCATTTCGTCGAACCAAAGTTTGCCGTGCAGTCGTACGCTGTGTAAAAGGGCCCGCGATCGGTAAGGTTCGCCCATTTCCATGCCTGCCTGGGGTTCGTAAGCTTGCGGACCGGCGAGGAAATCGATCCACGGCGATGCAAGCAATGGCATGGGTTCGAGGTGGCCGCCGGCAGCCTGTCGGTTGAACATGGATAAAAAATAGCCATAAAACGCACCCACCACCACTGGACGGTTCCAGTTGGTTTTAACCTGTTTTGCAAAGGACTCGATGACGACGGGTACCATTTCGTGCTGGCAGCGGTAATAGTCTATAACGCGCTTGTCGGCCGAAGGCAAACGAAAATTGCCCGCACCGGTTTGCGCACGAGCGGCACTGTCGGGCACGGTGGCATTGTTGTAGTTGGTCAAAGGATCGTTCCAGGCTTTTTTAAGGTCCTGAACATCAGGATATTGGCTTTTCAACCACGAGCGGAAATGCCGAGTCATGGCAGCCCCGGTATCGGCTTCCCATTTCAGAAAGCCCCACTGGTGCCATTCGCCGTACACGCCGCCAGCCACCTGAATACCCACCACCTGCCGTCCGGATTTGCTTTTGCTCAATTGTTTACAAAATGCGGCCACCATTGCTCCGGCTTCGTTTTGCCAAAGCACGGATGCCAAGCTCACCCGCATGGGCGCCCTTGGATCGGCTTCCATGCGTCGGAAAAAGCTGCCGGTGAGGTTGGGCATGGGCTCTACCGTTGCGTAGGCAACCCTTTCTTCGGGGTGTTTTTCGAGCCACCATTCCGGTGCATCCACATGCAGGCGCAGGAACACCATGGCATCGGGGGCGACTTCGAGCAGGCCGTTGATCTGACGTTCGGCGAGGTCGAGGTTGAGCGTGCCGGAGGGTTGCCACAGGTCGGCGAGGGCCAGGTCGAGTTGGAAAAGCCGAATGCCGTCGGCGTAAAACTGCCGGATGTTGTGGCGGTTGATTTCCTCCCAGCTCCAGCGGCCGCCGGGCGCGTCGCACAGGGCATACATGAGCGGTGTTTGCGGTTGGCCGTTGACGAACAGGGTGGGCCTACCGAGGTGTGCTTTTACTTCCGAACGCCAGTCGGTCTGGGCGTTCAGAAGGTTTACAGAAATGAAGATCAGGAGCAAAAGCAGCAGGCGCATGGTCGAATGTAACGGTTTTTTTGGAAAAAATTTGCGCAACTGCCTACCTTTAAATTTGACTAAAAAACAAATACAGCTTCGACATGCCACCTGTCGACTCGGAAGCCGCCTGGGAAAACATGAGAGAAACCTTATTCAACCATGCGGAGCAGTTTTGCCGACCACATGGCGCGCTTGTCCGACACGCAACTCGAAGCCGTCTTTGTCAAAGAAACCTACGGCACCTACCGCCGCAACATCGAAGCGATAATTAAGCACAGTTATTACCATTTGGGGCAGATTTCGTTGCTTCGGAAGTGGATGGGGTAGGGAAAGGATAGGTTGTATTTGAGGGTGTTTTTAACATTAATTTTTTACAAACGTTTGCAACCCTGCAAACATGTTTGTACTTTGGTCGAAGTTCCAAATTTGAAAAGCGGTTTAATCCTCTGAATGCCTTTATGTGCTTTGTGCGCAGGGGGCTTGCCATGTATTTTTTTCATCTTTTTAAACGTTTTACCATGCTTCACAAAATTTTATTTCAAAAACTAAGGGGGGGGGGGCAAACATGATTTGTAAGAACCTGCTGATTTTCATGGGTTTCCTTCCATGGATGGCTACGGCTCAAACTTTCAATTGTTTCCCCATTACCGATTGCGACAATTTGCGGTTGTTGATCATCCGCGAAACACCGCCAC
>JBBSDH010000039.1:0-24481 GCA_038249605.1 Chitinophagales bacterium
AAGATCATCGCTGCCGACGCCAACAACAGCAAATCGGTAACGACGTTCGACATCGCTGAGATCCGCAAACTGATCCTGGGCATCTATACTGAACTGCCCAACAATACCTCGTGGCGCTTTGTAAACGGCGCATACGTGTTCCCCACACCCGACAATCCGTTTACACCAGCCTTCCCCGAGACCAAATCGGTGGCTGATGTACTGGCCAACCAGCTTGGCGACGACTTTGTAGCGGTGAAATTGGGCGACGTGAACGGCACGGCCATAGCCAACAGCTTCATGAGCACCAACGATCGCACAAACGGCATCCTTTTGTTCGATGTTGAAGATCGCAAGCTGAAAGCAGGCGAAACGGTAACGGTGGACTTCAAAGCTGCTGAGAAAGTGACGGGCTACCAGTTTACGCTCGGCATTGCGGGACTTGAAGTTGTAGACCTGATACCAGGCGAAGGCATGAGCGCAGAAAACTTCGGCGTGTTTGCCGATGCGATCACGACCTCGTTTGATGCCAATGTAGAAGGTGCGTTCAGTGTAACGTTCAGAGCCAAACAGGCAGGCAGCCTGCGCAGCATGCTGGGCGTATCGGGCCGCATCACACAAGCCGAGGCGTACAGCCTTGGTGGCGATCGCCTGAATGTAGCGCTGCGCTTCAACGGTAAAGATGTACAAGGCGTAGGCTTCGAGCTTTACCAGAACCAGCCGAACCCGTGGATGAACCGCACGGTGATTGGATTCCACCTGCCAGAGGCAACGGAAGCCACACTGAATGTGTACGATGAAGCGGGCCGCCTGCTGTTTACCCAAACAGGTGACTTCGCGAAAGGCCACAACGCCTTCACGCTCGACAAAGCACTTGTAAATACCACCGGCGCACTTTACTACCAGGTTTTGACCTCAGAAGACAGTGCGACGATGAAGATGATTCAGACGAAGTAACAGATCCCACGCTACGCTGGGATGACAAAATAAAGCGCCGCTCCGGGTTTCCGGGGCGGCGCTTGTTTATTAGCAGGCAGCGGAAAAAAAACACCTAATTGTTTGATCAACAAACAATTAGATGTTTTTTTTCTAGAAATATTAAAATTATTTGAACCTCCCGAGGCCGTAGGTCGAGGAGCCCCTGCCTGCTGCCTACCAAATTTTTTCCTCCAGCAAATACCGCTGCACATAATCCTCGATACCTTCTTCCAGACCGAAAAACGGCTGGCGGTATCCGGCTGCGCGCGCTTTGCTCATGTCGGCTTCGGTGAAGTATTGGTAGGTATCGCGGATGTCGATGGGCGTGTCCATAAAACTTATTTCAGGTTCCAGATCCATGGCGAGGAAGGTGCCTTTGGCCAGATCGACGAACATACGCGCTTTGCCTGTACCGAGGTTGTAAATGCCGGTAGTCGGCTTTTTTTCAAGAAAAAACAACAGCAGATCCACTACGTCTTTGACGTAAATAAAATCGCGGCTTTGCTCACCGTCGCGGTAATCCGGCCTGTGCGAACGAAATAGTTTCATGGCACCGGTGGCTTTGATTTGTCGGCAGGTGTGGAAAATAACTGAAGCCATTCGGCCTTTGTGGTATTCGTTCGGACCGTAAACGTTGAAAAACTTAAAACCAGCCCAGTGGGGTGGGGCAACGCCTGCTGCGACTTGCTTCAGCACCCATACGTCGAAATCCTGTTTGGACTGCCCGTACGGGTTCAAAGGTTTAAGCTTCGGAATGAAAGTGTGATCGTCGGTGTAGCCAAACTCGCCAAGTCCATACGTAGCCGCACTGCTGGCGTACAACAGGGGTTTATCGAAAGCGCAACACATCATCCAAACGGCTTTGGAATAATCCAGATTGAGCTCGTCGAAGATGCGGGTATCCATTTCCGTGGTATCGGTACGTGCGCCGAGGTGAATCACAGCGTCAACGTCGGCGTGGTTGCGTTCGAACCAGCGCATGAAGTTGTTGCGGTGCACTTCTCCCCAAATTTTTTTGCCTTCGAGGTTGCGGTTTTTATCGGGCCTGCTGAAATCGTCGACCACAATAATGTCCTCATATCCGGCGTCGAGCAGGCGGCGAACCATGCAGGAACCTATAAATCCGGCAGCTCCGGTAACTACGATCATGGTAAAACAAATTTTCACAAAGGTAGATCAAATCCTGATCTACCTTTGCCGCAATGTCTAAAACCTATTTCGCTTCCGATTTTCACCTTGGCACCAATGCGCGACTTTCCTCGGCCGAGCGCGAGAAACAAGTGGTACGTTGGCTCGAAGCTTCAGCGCCCGACGCCGACGCAATTTACCTGATGGGTGACATCTTCGAATTTTGGTTCGAATACAAAACCACGGTGCCCAAAGGGTATACCCGTCTTTTAGGATGTCTGGCACGGCTGCGCGACAGCGGTGTGCCCGTCCATGCCTTTACGGGGAACCATGACCTTTGGATGTTTGGTTATTTTGAGGAAGAACTGGGTATCCCGGTACACAAAGCGCCCATACAGATTGACATTGGGGGAAAACAATTTTTCCTTGGCCACGGCGATGGATTGGGACCCGGAGACATGGGTTACAAGCGCATGAAAAAGGTGTTTACCCATCCTTTGTCGCAAGCGCTTTTCAGATGGCTGCACCCCGACCTTGGCAACAGGTTGGCGCATTTCGCTTCGCAAACCAGTCGCTCGGCTACGCCGCCCGAAGAACGGGATTGGCTGGGGGAAGACAAAGAATGGCTTCTGCAATATTGCCTGCGCAAAATCAGCCAGGGCATCGAGCCCGATTATTTCGTTTTCGGACACCGTCACCTGCCCATCCAATGGCACCTGCCCAATGGGCGCAGCCAATACGTAAACCTGGGTGAATGGATGTTTTCCAATTCCTACGGGGTATTTGATGGGCAGAACCTTGAGCTTTGTTTTTGGGAAAATGAAAATGGCAGGGTGGTGAGAAACCATTAAACATACTTTTAGGGCGGAGGAAAATGCTTCTGTGCGCTTATTAAGGCGCAACGGCTTTGTACACACGGGTGATTTTGAAGATCCGGAGGACGGGCCGATTTGGCGCTGGGAGAAGAAACGTAAGCTTTGAATTTTCAATTCTCATGAAAATTCGCTAATTTCGTTTCAAATTATCATCAGAATGTACATTTATAAAAACATCATCACGATAGAGCCTGGCAAACGAAGTGGTAAGCCTTGCATTCGCGGAATGCGTATTACAGTTGAAGATATTCTTCAAGATTTCCCGGAGCTTAATAAGGAGGATTTGGTAGCTGCACTTGAATTTGCTGCACTTCGTCAACAACGAACGGTTGTTGCTGCATGAAAATCCTAATTGACCAAAACATCTCCTACCGCATCATCCCACACATTCAAAACTTATTTACCGAAGTTAAACATGTAAGGGATATTGGCATGACGGATGCCTTTGATTTGCCATTATTTATGGAAGCAAGGAAGCTCGGTTTTCATGCAGTATTAACTCAAGACGAAGATTTTTACAACCTACCTTCTTGCCCATGGAGCTCCTCCTAAAATTATATGGCTAAGAGTTGGAAATCGAACTACAGTACATTTGGCAGATAATTTAATACATAATTTAGATGCCATTCTTGCTTTTTTTAAAGATCCAGAGCAAGATTGCTTGGAAATTTACAGTTAGTTCCAGGTTTAAGGCGTAAACACCCTGTTGCTAATCAGGTGTTCCATCAATTCCTCATTTACCACCCTATGCCCTGTATCTTCAATCACAAACAGCCGCACGTTGGGCAGCCCTTCCGTCATTTTGCGCAGCGATTTTAAACGAATCATCTCGTCGTTGTTGCCGAAATAAATATCGATCGGCAGGTTGTGCTCTCGCCAAAGGGCTTTGATGCGGCGACGGCG
The DNA here is from genome assembly GCA_038249605.1 of Chitinophagales bacterium. Taxonomy (GTDB): domain Bacteria; phylum Bacteroidota; class Bacteroidia; order Chitinophagales; family Saprospiraceae; genus M3007. The sequence goes on from JBBSDH010000039.1 coordinate 3,864, forward strand.
AAGGTAAAAGCTGTTGAGTGCCAGCCAGCATCCAAAAGTGCGGCGGAAACGTTCGGGACGGATGAGGTTGCTTGCCATAAAATGGCTGATGAGCGGAGGGACAGCCCCTATTTTACGGCCTGCGGAGACGAGTTTTAAAAACCAATCGGGTCGCACCAAAGCGCCGTACATCCAGTTTCTTACACCCATAGGTACGCGCACGGCCATCGACATGCCTTGGGTATTGATGCCATCGGGCGACAGCAGGTACAGCTTATCCAGTTGTGGTGCGAGTTCGGGCAGAAGGGCCAGGGTAAGCCGGCCGCCAAAACTAAACGCCATCATCGACAGCCTGTCTTTGTTTTCGCGTTGCATGACTTGCCTGATGATCTGCAGGATCTCCACTTTGGTGAAAGTGCGCTGTGTCCATTCTGTTTGTCCGTGAAAAGGCAGATCTATGGCCACCACGGTATAAAATGCTGCAAGCGCTTCGTCCAAAACGGCAAACATGCGTGCGCGATCTCCGAAGCCATGCAAGGCAACAAGCAGCCGAGGCCCATGACCAAAGCGCAGGGTGTGAACCTTTCCGTTCGGATGGTCAAAAAAAATGGATTCCATAAAAATTCAAAGCAATCAAAACATTAAAACCTGTAAATAACTTTCCCAACACCCTGCATGTTTGTTCGCCATTGGCGAACAAACATGCAGGGTGTTGGGAAAGTTAATCCCCTAATCCACCTTAAATTTAAACCCGACGCCGTGGATGTTTTCAATTTTGATGCGTTCGTCTTGGCTCAGGTATTTCCGCAGTCGGGAAATAAACACGTCGAGGCTTCTACCGAGAAAGTAATCGTCCTTTCCCCAGATGGTTTCGAGGATGAAGGAGCGTTTCACCACTTGGTTGCGGTTTTCGTTGAGCAGTTTGAGCAGGTCGGCTTCTTTTTGGGTCAGCGTTTCTACGTCGTCGCCGAAAGCCAGGCTTAGGTTTTTATAATCGAAGGTATACAGGCCGATGCCTGAGGGAGTGTTGATTTTAAGGATGTTGGTGTATTTGGTACGGCGCAGGAAGATGTCGATTTTCAGCAGCAGTTCTTCGATGCTGAACGGTTTGGTGATGTAATCATCGGCGCCGATGGTAAGACCGTGGATTTTATCCTGCTTCATACTTTTGGCGCTAAGGAATAGGATGGGCACCTGGTCGTCGCGCTGGCGTATTTCTTGGGCAAGGGTGAAGCCGTCTACTTCTGGCAGCATCACGTCGAGGATACAAAGGTCGAATTGCTGGCCGCTGCGAATGGTGTCGAGGGCAATGCGTCCGTCTTCACAATAGGTAACCTTGTAGCCGTTGAGCTCGAGGTTGTCGCGGGTAACGAAGCTGAGGCTTTCATCATCTTCTACATACAAGAGGTGCGCTTTGGTATTGGGCATGGTGTTCGTTGGGTATTGTTGAGCGGGTTAGGATAAGATCGTAGGGCAAACATAAATAAAATGCCCGACATGACGGGGTAGAAGGAGACGCCTGGGTTCAGGACTTTTTTCGAACGATCATGAGCCCGTCGCGCAGGGGCAGGATAAGATTCTCCACACGGGTATCGTTGAGGACGTGTGCGTTGAAGGCACGCAGGGCCAGTGCGGTGGTATCGGTGGCGTTTGGATTGGGCACTTTGCCATCCCAAAGGACGTTATCGGCCAATAAAAACCCACCGGTTCGGAGCATTGGGAGCAGCAGTTCATAATGTCTAAGGTAGTCAAGTTTGCCTGCGTCGAGAAAAATCAGGTCGAACGGTTCGGTTCCGAGTGAGGGGACTACTGTGGCGGCGTCGCCGTGGTGCAGGGTAATTTTATGGCTTAGACCGGCTTTGCCGATGAATTCGCGGAAAATGGGCGCCAGTTCGTCGTCGACTTCAATGGTGTGCAGGTGACCATCGTTGGGCAGGCCCTGTGCGAGGCAAATGGAGGCATAACCGGTAAAGGCGCCGATTTCCAGAATCCTGCTGGGTTGTATCATTTGGCTGATGAATTGCAGCAGCAGTCCTTGGTAGGGTCCCGACATCATTTGCGGGCTGATGGTTCGAAGGTGGGTGGCCCGCTCAAGTTCTCGGAGAGTGGGAAGTGGGGGAGAGGAGAGCTCGGCGCAATAGGATTGGATCATGGTAGTTTGACGATGTTTTTACCGCAAAATTGTACAAGTTTCACATTCTCTGTTCCCCATCCCGCATTCAATCCTGCTACGCGCACTTTTTTCTTTTTTTTTAAAAATTAGTTTTTCTGTTTCCTGGAAATGTATACCTTTGCACTCGCTTTTCGAAAGGGGTAAATACTTTGATCGAAAAAAGTTGATTGAAAGACGTTTTTCGCCTGTGGAGGCCTGATGAATTGGCCAGTGTAGCTCAGTTGGTAGAGCAGCTGATTTGTAATCAGCTGGTCGGGGGTTCGAGTCCCTCTACTGGCTCTATTGGATGGCGAATACGGAATGCATCATGTAGAATTTTCCCGACGAAAGTGAGGATTTTTTGCTGATGCGATTTTAATTCCGCATTCAACATTCCTTATTCTACATTCGAAAATGGGGGTGCCCCGGAGTTGGAGAGCCGGGCCAGACTGTAAATCTGGTGCTTTACTGCTGAGTAGGTTCGAATCCCACTACCCCCACACGTTGAATTCGGAACAGCGAATTCGGAACGAGATCCCACACGTCGTTGGGATTAATATTCTGCATTCAACATTCTGCATTCCGCATTCATTAGGCGGTGGTAGCTCAGTTGGTAGAGCGTCAGCCTTCCAAGCTGAATGTCGCGAGTTCGAATCTCGTCCGCCGCTCACAGTTTTTGTCGACACCTTGCAAAGGCAGGAGTCAACAAAATTTTTTGCTGTTGTAGCTCAGGGGTAGAGCACTTCCTTGGTAAGGAAGAGGTCGTGAGTTCAAATCTCATCAACAGCTCGAAGTAATTCAACAAGCGTTGTAGCTCGGAGGAAGAGCAGCCTGGCATGGTGTCGGGAAGGTCGTGAGCTCAAAACTCATCAACGGTTCAATATTTTTTCACCAAATAGAATCAAACATTTTTAAACCAATGGCAAAAGAGACATTTGTTCGCAACAAGCCGCACGTAAACATTGGCACGATTGGTCACGTCGACCACGGCAAGACAACGCTGACGGCTGCCATTACTTACGTACTTTCACTGAAGGGTCTGGCTAAAAAGACGGACTACGCTGCCATTGATGCTGCTCCGGAAGAAAAAGAACGCGGTATAACCATCAACACTGCACACGTAGAATACGAAACGGTAAAGCGTCACTACGCGCACGTAGACTGCCCGGGTCACGCCGACTACGTTAAAAACATGATCACGGGTGCTGCTCAAATGGACGGTGCTATAGTTGTTTGCGCAGCTACTGACGGCCCAATGCCGCAGACGCGCGAGCACATCCTCCTCGCCCGTCAGGTAGGCGTCCCGCGTATCGTTGTTTTTATGAACAAAGTTGACATCGTGGAAGACCCGGAGATGATTGAACTCGTGGACATGGAACTCCGCGAACTCCTCAGCGCTTACGGCTTCGATGGTGACAACGCTTCCATCATCCAGGGTTCTGCTCTGAAAGCCCTCGAAGGCGATCCGACCTACTCGCAGCGCATCATGGACCTTATGGACGCTTGTGACAACGACATCCCGGACCCCGTCCGCGAAGTTGATAAGCCCTTCCTGATGCCGGTGGAAGACGTGTTCACCATCACGGGTCGCGGTACCGTAGCTACGGGCCGTATCGAACGTGGTGTGATCAACGTAGGCGACCCGGTTGAAATCATCGGTATGATGAAAGAAGACGAAAAGCCCATGACATCGACCATCACCGGTGTGGAAATGTTCCGCAAACTACTCGATCGCGGTGAAGCTGGCGACAACGCCGGTCTGCTCCTTCGCGGCATCGAAAAAGAGCAAATCAAGCGTGGCATGGTAATTTGCAAGCCAGGCAGTGTTAAACCGCACAAACACTTTAAGTGTTCGGTTTACGTACTTTCGAAAGAAGAAGGTGGCCGTCACACGCCATTTTTCAACGGCTACCGCCCACAATTCTACTTCCGTACCACTGACGTAACCGGCGACGTTAAACTGCCCGAGAACGTTGAAATGGTAATGCCTGGTGACAACATCGAGCTGGAAGTAAAACTCCTGAACACCATCGCCCTCGAAAAAGGTCTCCGCTTCGCCATCCGCGAAGGTGGCCGTACGGTTGGCGCTGGTCAGGTAACCGAAATTTTGCTTTAATTTTTTAGTCTGATAGTCTGTTGGTCGGTTGGTCTTAAACCTTGGTTTATGGAGCAACCGACCATCCGACCAACCGATCAAATACAGGGGCATAGCTCAATTGGTAGAGTGGAGGTTTCCAAAACCTCAGGCTGCGGGTTCGAGCCCTGCTGCCCCTGCCACCAAAAAAATGCGTTTCAGGCCGTTCGTTGTCCCCAACAGGAACAACGGACTTTTTTAGCAATAAAAACCAGCCTGAAACACCATACGATCATTAGCTTAAAGATTGCCTTGCGCGATGGAACGACTGACGCTTTACCTTAAAGAGAGTTACCACGAACTGGTAAAAAATGTATCCTGGCCAACTTCAGCCCAGCTGCAGGAAAGCACCCTTGTAGTGATTGTTACGGCTGTAATACTCGCGTTGCTCATCTTCCTGATGGATGGTCTTTGCAACGTCGTCATTGGCAGCCTTTACGGTACATTTTAATTATTGATTTCTCCCGATTCCTCCCCCAAGGCATCCTTCACAGCTACCATGAGTAAAGAGAAAGAAACGCTCGGCGCCCCAAAAGTGCCAAGTACCGAAAAGAAGTGGTACTCCCTGCGCGTGATCAGCGGTAAGGAGAAAAAAATCAAGGAACGTATCGACCACGAAGTTGATCGCTCCAACTGGAAGGAAATCGTCTTTCAGGTGATTGTACCTACCGAAAAGGTGTACAAAATCCGGAACGGCAAAAAGGTGGTTCAGGAACGAAACCTGCTTCCCGGGTACATCCTGATCGAAGCCATCGGATTCAAATTGAACGGCGAGGTTGCAAAAGTCATCAGCGATATCCCCAATGTTATCCACTTTTTGGGTAAAGAAGTGCCTATTCCAATGACACAGGTTGAAGCCAACCGTCTCTTGGGTAAAGTGGATGAAAGCAGTGAAGCGGGCGAAATCATGGTGGAACCTTTCCTCATTGGCGAAACCGTAAAAATAGTCGACGGACCGTTTACCGATTTTATCGGCGACATCCAGGAAGTAAACGAAGAGAAGAAAAAAATCAAGGTGATCGTCAAAATTTTCGGACGCGGCACCGAGGTCGAACTGAACTTCATGCAAGTAGAAAAAATAAGCTGATTTGGCCAAGGGGCCACGGTCGATGTCCGCTTCTCCCGGACACGCTTCCATCTGACCTTTCGCCCTACCGCCCTTCGGCAACATTCATACCAGCTTACCTTCAAAACCAGGCTTTAAACCGGTTTTGTAAATGCAAAAACAATGGCAAAAGAAGTTGACGTTTATATCAAACTCCAGGTGAAAGGTGGCCAGGCTAACCCCGCCCCCCCAATCGGTCCGGCTCTCGGTTCGAAAGGCGTAAACATCATGGAGTTTTGCAAGCGCTTCAATGCGCAAACCCAGGAGCAAATTGGCAAAATTCTGCCGGTGATCATTCAGGTGTATAAAGACAAAACCTTTGACTTTATCATCAAAACACCGCCAGCCGCCATTCAGCTTTTCGAGGCATCCAAACTGGCAGTAGGCAAAGGCTCTCCGGAACCCAACCGTAAAAAGGTGGGTACCGTAACCTGGGAACAGGTGCAGGCCATAGCGGAAGCCAAAATGCCCGATTTGAACTGCTTTACCGTGGAATCTGCCATGAAAATGATCGCAGGCACCGCACGCAGCATGGGTCTGTCCATCACCGGTACACCACCGTGGGATAACTAAATCGAATGCGGAATGCAGAATAGAGCATGCGGAATTCCGCATTCCGAATTCACCAAGGGAGTTCCGCCCAACGGAACGTTTAACCTTAAACAGTTTTTTCATCAATGGCACAAATTACAAAAAAACGCAAAGTCGTTGATTCAAAGGTTGACCGCGACAAGCTTTACAGCTTGACCGATGCCATGTCGCTCGTTAAAGAGGTCAATACCACGAAATTCAACGCTTCGGTAGACGTACACGTGCGTCTCGGCGTCGACCCCCGCAAAGCCGACCAGGCCCTGCGCGGTACGGTGTCGCTGCCCCACGGTACGGGCAAAACCAAACGTGTACTCGTTTTCTGTACCCCCGATAAAGAAGCCGATGCCAAAGCAGCCGGCGCCGATTTCGTGGGTTTGGATGAGTACATTCAAAAAGTTAGCGAAGGCTGGATGGACATCGATGTGATCATCGCCACTCCCAACGTTATGGCTCAACTCGGTAAGGTTGCACGTATTCTCGGCCCACGCGGCATGATGCCCAACCCCAAAACCGGTACCGTTACCAATGACATCGCTTCGGCTGTTTCGGAGGTAAAAAAAGGTAAAATTGCTTTCCGCGTCGACAAGTTTGGTATCGTACACGCTTCCATCGGTCGCGTATCGTTTACCCCCGATCAACTCACCGAAAACGCCCACGAACTCATCGCCACCCTGGTGCGCATGAAACCTTCAACGGCAAAAGGTGTGTACATGAAGACGATCGCCGTGGCCAGTACCATGAGCCCGGGCATTATGGTTGATCCGAAATCCGTCAAAGTTTAAGCCCGAAACTCTTCCACTTTTTCCAACATCTCAATTTCACATAAGAAATGACCAGAGAAGAAAAAACCTCCGCCATCGCGGAATTGAAGGAAGAGCTCGGCAGCACGCCGTTCTTTTACCTGACCGATTCCTCGACCCTGTCGGTGGCTAAAATCAATAAGCTCCGCCGGATGTGTTTCGAAAAAGGCATTACGATGAAGGTTGCCAAAAACACCCTGATTCAAAAAGCCCTCGAAAGCGAACCGGAAAGCAAAGGTTTCAGCGCCCTTTTCAGCGCTCTGACCGGCCCGACCACCATCATGATCTCCGACAACCCGAAAGCGCCTGCGAAGCTGCTGGAAGAATTCCGCAAAACGGAAGAGCGTCCGCTGCTGAAAGCTGCTTACATCGATACGTCGGTTTTCCTTGGTGACGACCAAATCAAAGCCCTTACGCAACTGAAGAGCAGAGACGAAATGATCGGCGAGATCATCGGCCTGCTCCAGTCGCCTGCAAAACGCATCGCCAGCCAAATCACCGCTACCGGCACCAAAATCGCCGGTATCGTCAAAACGCTGGAAGAGCGCGCGCAGTAAGGAGCAACACCGGAACGCCGGTGCAGGTGCCGTTCCCACAATTCGTTGGGATGATGCATTCCGCACTCCACATTCCGAATTTCACATGGCTTCCAAGTACGCACAATAGTGTAATGACCCTTTTGAACCGCTTTTTTAACCATTTTTCGCAAAAAAACTTTTAAAATTACAACCATGGCAGATCTTAAAGTACTGGCCGAATCGCTCGTGAACCTCACGATCAAAGAAGCCAACGAACTGGCCAATATCCTTAAAGATGATTACGGCATCGAACCTGCTGCTGCTGCTGTAGCTGTATCTGCTGCACCTTCCGGTGACGCAGCTGCTGCTCCTGTTGAGCAAACCGAGTTTGACGTGATCCTCAAAGACGCCGGCGCCAACAAGCTGAACGTCGTTAAAGAGGTGAAAAACCTGCTCGGACTGGGCCTGAAAGAAGCCAAAGACCTCGTTGACAGTGCTCCAAGCCCTCTCAAAAATGGTATCGGCAAAGCTGAAGCTGAATCCCTGAAATCGGCCCTCGAAGGTGCCGGCGCGGTGGTAGAAGTCAAGTAAGAACAGCGTTGTTCCCCCGGGCTTTCCTAAAGTACCGGCGTTTCCAACACTTTCTTATACGATTTCGAAACCTCCATGCTAGGATTTAGGTTCCATACAAGATAGTTCAATGGCTTAACGCGCCTCCCGCTTGCCGGGAGCGCGTTAAGCCTCTATTTGTCTGTACCAGACAGCTTTTGAACTTTCTTAGGTTTTATTGCGTTTAATGGGTTGGCCCTTTGGCCGCTCGACTGCCGGTGAAAGCACCGGTAATTCTGCAAATTCAGCACACAAGCACATTTTGCACAAAATGACCAATAACGGCATCTCCAACGGGGCAGTTACCAAAACAGGCGTTCAAGACCGCATAAATTTCGGTAAAATTCGCCTCGCCGGTCACTATCCTGACCTCCTTGAAATCCAACTCAAGTCATTCCAGGAGTTTTTCCAGCTCGAAACGACACCCGAAAATCGCGCTACGGAAGGCCTCTACAGGGTTTTTAAAGAAAATTTCCCCATCACCGATGCGCGGAACATTTTTAACCTGGAATTTCTCGACTATTTTGTCGACCCGCCGCGCTACACCATCGATGAGTGTATGCAGCGCGGTCTTACCTATTCGGTGCCTCTGAAAGCGAAATTGCGCCTTTCATGCAACGATGAAGAACACATCGACTTCCAGACCATCGTACAGGACGTGTTCCTCGGCAACATTCCGTACATGACGCCGAAAGGCACTTTTGTCATTAACGGCGCCGAACGTGTCATCGTTTCTCAACTGCACCGCTCCCCGGGCGTATTCTTCGGCCAAAGCTACCACCCCAATGGTACGAAGATTTACAGCGCACGTGTGATCCCTTTCAAAGGGGCCTGGATGGAGTTTGCCACCGACATCAACTTGGTCATGTATGCATACATCGACCGTAAGAAAAAGTTTCCTGTCACCACGCTCCTCCGCGCCATCGGTTTCGATACCGATAAGGCCATTCTCGACCTGTTCAACCTGGCCGACGAAATTGCCTGCACCCGCGAAAATCTCGAAGGAAGCGTAGGCCGCAAACTCGCCGCACGGGTACTCAAAACCTGGACGGAAGACTTTGTTGACGAAGATACCGGTGAGGTTGTAACCATCGAACGCAACGAGATCATCCTCGAACGCGATACCGTGCTCGATGAGGAAAACGTCGAACTCATCCTCGATGCCAGCACCACCACCATCATTTTGCAACGTACCGATATCGACGAGGACTTTTCGATCATCTACAATACGCTGCAGAAAGACCCAACTTCGAGCGAACTCGAAGCTGTAACCTACATCTACCGCCAGCTTCGCGGCTCCGATCCCCCGGATGATGAAACCGCACGCGGTATCATTGAAAAACTCTTCTTCTCCGACAAACGTTACAATCTCGGTGAAGTAGGACGTTTCAAGATCAACCGTAAGCTTGTTCTCGATATCCCCGCCGACAACCTCGTTCTCACGAAGGAAGACATCATCTCCATCGTGCGCTACATCGTTAGTCTGATCAACAACAAAGCGGAGATCGACGACATCGACCACCTCTCCAACCGTCGCGTTCGCACCGTAGGCGAACAACTCTTCGCCCAGTTCGGCGTGGGTCTCGCGCGTATGGCCCGTACCATTCGTGAGCGTATGAACGTTCGCGACAACGAGGTGTTCACCCCCGTGGACCTCATCAACGCCCGCACGCTTTCGTCGGTCATCAACTCGTTCTTTGGCACCAGCCAGCTTTCGCAGTTTCTCGACCAAACAAACCCGCTGTCGGAGATCACCCACAAACGCCGTATCTCAGCCCTCGGACCAGGCGGTCTGAGCCGCGAACGCGCAGGTTTTGAGGTGCGCGACGTACACTATTCCCACTATGGCCGTCTGTGCACCATTGAAACGCCTGAAGGACCAAACATCGGTCTGATATCAACGTTGTGCACCCACGCCAAGATCAATAAAATGGGCTTCCTCGAAACCCCTTACCGCCGCGTTACTGCCGGTAAAGTGGTGCTAGAAGGCGAAGTGGAATACCTGTCGGCCGAAGCAGAAGACTATATGAAAATCGCACAGGCCAACTCGCCTGTTGATGAAAAAGGCGCCTTCCTGCAAGACCGCGTAAAAGCGCGTGAACACGGCGACTTCCCCATCCTCGGTCCGGACGAACTCGAATACATCGACGTAGCTCCGAACCAGATCGTAGGCGTTTCGGCTTCGCTTATTCCTTTCCTTGAGAATGACGACGCCAACCGCGCCCTGATGGGATCAAACATGCAACGTCAGGCCGTTCCGCTCATCCGTCCGCACTCGCCAGTGGTGGGTACGGGCCTGGAAGCCAAGGTAGCCCGCGATAGCCGCATGCTCATCAACGCTGAAGGCGGTGGTGTGGTGGAATATGTGGATGCCAACGAAATTGTCATCCACTACGACCGCACCGAAGAAGACCAACTCGTGTCGTTTGAAGATGCCCGCAAAACGTACAAACTGACCAAGTTTATGCGTACCAACCAAGGCACTTGCATCAACCTGAAACCCATCGTTCGCCGCGGCCAGCGTGTGGAAGAAGGCGACATCCTTTGTGAAGGTTATGCAACCGAAAACGGCGAACTTGCCCTCGGTCAAAACCTCAAAGTGGCCTTTATGCCATGGAAAGGTTACAACTTCGAAGATGCCATCGTGCTCTCCGAGCGTGTAGTACAGGAAGACGTGTTCACCTCCATCCACATCGAACACTTCGAACTCGACGTGCGCGATACCAAACTGGGTGAAGAAGAACTAACGGCCGACATACCGAACGTGAGTGAAGAAGCCACCAAGGATCTCGACGAAAACGGTATCGTGCGCATCGGCGCATGGGCCAAGGAAGGCGATATTCTAATCGGTAAAATCACACCCAAAGGTGAAACCGATCCTACTCCTGAGGAAAAACTGCTGCGCGCCATCTTCGGTGACAAAGCAGGCGACGTGAAAGACGCTTCGCTCAAAGTGCCGCCGAGCATCGGTGGCGTCGTGATCGATAAGCAGCTTTTCGCCCGCGCCAAAAAGGATAAGATCCAGAAAGAACAGGAAAAAGCCCTGCTCGATAAACTCGACGACGAACACGCCGTAGCCATCAACAACCTGAAGACCATCCTCATCGATAAACTGCTCGTGCTGGTGAAAGACAAAATCACCAACGGCATACGCAGCATTTACGGCGAGGAAATGGCTCCAAAAGGCACCAAACTGTCGGCTCAGGTACTGCGCGAAACGATCGACTACGGCCAGGTGGATTACACCAACTGGACCAGTGAAAAAAGCGTGAACCAACTCATCGCCCGCCTGCTGCACAACTACAGCATCAAGGTGAACGAAGAAGTCGGCCGCTACAAGCGTGAGAAATTTAACATCAGCATCGGCGACGAATTGCCCGCAGGCGTGCTCAAGCTGGCCAAGGTTTACCTTGCCAAAAAACGCAAGCTTAAAGTGGGTGACAAACTCGCCGGTCGCCACGGTAACAAAGGTATCGTGAGCCGTATCGTACGTATGGAAGACATGCCTTTCCTCGAAGACGGCACCCCGGTAGACGTGGTGCTGAACCCACTGGGCGTACCTTCACGTATGAACCTGGGTCAGATCTTTGAAACCGTACTCGGCTGGGCCGGCGAACGTCTCGGACTCAAATTCGCCACCCCCATCTTCGACGGCGCCAAAACGCACGAAGTTGAGGAATGGATCGAAAAAGCCGGTCTGCCAAGCCTCGGACAAACCTACCTGTCCGACGGTGAAACTGGCGACCGCTTCCACCAGAAGGCAACCGTGGGCGTGATTTACATGCTCAAACTAAGCCACATGGTTGACGACAAGATGCACGCCCGTTCCATCGGACCATACTCGCTCATCACCCAGCAGCCACTCGGCGGTAAAGCCCAGTTCGGTGGTCAACGCTTCGGTGAAATGGAAGTATGGGCCCTCGAAGCCTACGGCGCAGCCAACATCCTGCAGGAACTGCTCACCTACAAATCCGATGATATTCAAGGCCGTGCCAAGGCCTACGAAGCCATCGTGAAAGGCGACAACCTGCCGGAAGCCAACATCCCCGAATCGTTCAATGTACTCGTACACGAACTCAGGGGCCTGGCACTGGATGTCAAATTTGAATAAATACACCGTTGATCGTCTTCCGCTTATGGCTGTTCGTTTTTTTTAAAACAACAAACAACCACCACAGCGGAAGACGTACAACGAAAGAAAGATCAACGTTCAACGGTCAACGAACAACGAACAACGAAACATGTCTTTCAAAAAGAAAAGCAATAAAACCGATCAGGGTTTCGACAGCATCATCATTGCTCTTGCAAGCCCCGACGAAATTCTTGAGCGCAGCTACGGCGAAGTGCTCAAGCCCGAAACCATCAACTACCGTTCGTACAAACCCGAACGCGATGGTTTGTTCTGCGAACGCATTTTTGGTCCCGTTAAGGACTACGAATGCTACTGCGGAAAATACAAACGTATCCGATACAAAGGCATCGTCTGCGATCGCTGCGGTGTTGAAGTTACGGAGAAAAAAGTGCGCCGCGAACGCATGGGACACATCAAACTGGTGGTTCCTGTGGTGCACATCTGGTTCTTCAAAAGCCTGCCCAACAAAATTGGTTACCTGCTCGGCACATCCTCCAAAAAATTGGAGGCCATCGTGTACTACGAGCGCTATGTGGTGATCAATGCGGGTATCAAAGGCGATGAAGGCATCAGCAAAATGGACCTGCTGACCGAAGAGGAATACCTCGAAATTCTCGAGTCACTGCCCAAGGACAACCAACAGCTCGACGACTCCCATCCCGACAAATTTATCGCCAAAATGGGCGCCGAAGCTGTGCACTCTCTGTTGAGCATCCTCAACCTGGAAGACCTCTCCGCGCACCTGCGCCATGAAGCCTCCAGCGAGACGAGCCAGCAGAAAAAAGGTGAAGCACTCAAACGCCTCCGTGTGGTTGAGTTGTTCCGTGCAGGCCTGGATAGCGCCGGACAACGTCCCGAATGGTCGGTGATCCAATACCTTCCCGTTGTTCCTCCCGAACTGCGTCCCCTCGTGCCGTTGGACGGTGGCCGTTTCGCCTCCTCCGACCTCAACGACCTCTACCGCCGCGTGATCATACGCAACAACCGCCTCAAACGCCTACTCGAAATCAAGGCGCCAGAGGTGATTCTGCGGAACGAGAAACGCATGCTCCAGGAGGCTGTAGACTCGCTGTTCGACAACTCGCGTAAATCCAACGCTGTAAAAGCAGAAGGTGGACGCGCACTCAAGTCGCTTTCCGACATCCTTAAAGGCAAACAAGGCCGTTTCCGTCAGAACCTGCTTGGTAAACGTGTCGACTACTCCGGCCGTTCGGTTATCGTTGTAGGCCCTACGCTCAAACTGCACGAATGCGGTTTGCCCAAGGCCATGGCCGCCGAATTGTTCAAACCTTTCATCATCCGCAAACTCATCGAGCGCGGCATCGTGAAAACGGTTAAATCGGCCAAAAAACTCGTCGACCGCAAAGACCAGGTCATTTGGGAAATCCTCGAAAACATCCTTCGCGGTCACCCGGTGATGCTTAACCGTGCCCCGACGCTGCACCGACTTTCCATACAGGCCTTCCAGCCACGCCTCATTGAGGGCAAAGCCATCCAACTGCACCCACTTGTTTGTACGGCCTTCAACGCCGACTTTGACGGTGACCAGATGGCTGTGCACGTGCCCCTGAGCCATGCTGCCATCTTGGAAGCACAGGTGTTGATGCTTTCGAGCCACAACATGCTGAACCCACAGGACGGGTCACCCATCACCCTGCCTTCGCAGGACATGGTACTCGGCCTTTACTACCTCACGAAAGAACGCAAGTCGATCCCCGAAAACCCTGTGAAGGGCGAAGGACGCCGCTTCTATTCGGCCGAGGAAGTCATCATAGCTTACAACGAAGGTCAGCTCGATCTGCACGCCAGCATCCCGTGCCGTGTTGCGCAAAATGAAAACGGCGAGGTTGTCCACAAACGTATGGATACCACGGTGGGCCGCGTCCTGTTCAACCAGGCCGTTCCTTCAACCGTGCCGTACATCAACGACCTGCTCACCAAGCGCAACCTGAAACTCATCATCGGTGACATTATCACGCGCACCGACTTTAAAACCACGGCTGAATTCCTCGATGGCATCAAAGAATTGGGCTTTGGCTGGGCTTTCAAAGCCGGCCTTTCGTTCAACCTCGGCGACCTGATCATTCCTACCCTCAAAAAGACCGCACTCGAAGCAGCTCAGCTGGAAGTCGATGAGGTTTGGGACAACTACAACATGGGTCTGATCACCTACAACGAGCGTTACAACCAGATCATCGATAAGTGGACATACGCCGACAACCGCATCACCGACCGCCTCATGCAGGAGCTGGCCCAGCACAAACAAGGGTTCAACTCCGTGTACATGATGCTCGACTCGGGTGCGCGTGGTTCGAAACAACAGATCAAGCAGCTTTGCGGCTTGCGCGGTCTGATGGCCAAACCCCGTAAATCAGGCGACTCCGGCGGCGCCATCATCGAGAACCCGATTCTTTCAAACTTCCTTGAAGGTCTGTCCGTTCAGGAATACTTCATCTCCACCCACGGCGCCCGTAAGGGTCTGGCCGACACGGCTCTTAAAACGGCCGACGCCGGTTACCTTACACGCCGTCTGGTAGACGTAGCCCAGGACGTGGTTATCCGCGAGCCCGACTGCAGCACACTGCGCGGTATCGACACCACTGCGCTTAAGGAAGGTGATAAAATCATCCAGAACATTAAGGACCGTATCAAAGGTCGTTACTGTCTGCACAACATTTACCACCCAGAAACAGACGAGGTCATCCTTGAAGCTGGCGATTACATCACCGAAGCCAAAGCTGCCGAAATTGAAGTGGCTGAGGTGGAATCGGTAACCATCCGCTCGGTGCTTACCTGTGAAAGCCGCCACGGTGTGTGTGCGAAATGCTACGGCAAAAACCTCGCCACCGGCCGCATTGCCGAAATGGGCGACGCTGTGGGCATCATCGCTGCACAATCCATCGGTGAACCAGGTACACAGCTTACCCTGCGTACCTTCCACACGGGTGGTACAGCCATGATCGGTCAAACCGAAAACGACATCACCGCACGTTACAGTGGTAAACTCGAGTTCGACTCCATCCGTACTGTTGATGGCGTAAACGATCAGGGCAAACCTGTAAAAGTAGTGGTATCGCGTACTGGTGAGATCCGAAGCGTGGATCCCAAAACGGGCCGTATGTATGCCAACAACCACATCCCATACGGCGCTTTCCTGTACGTTGTCGACGGACAGGAAGTTCAGCGCGGTGACAAGCTTTGCGAATGGGATCCGTTCAACGCCGTGATCGTAAGTGATTTCAAAGGTCTCGTACGATACAACAGCCTTGAAGAAGGTGTCAACTTCCGCATGGACCGCGATGACCAGACAGGCTTCGCCGAAAAAGTGGTGATCGAGAGCAAGAACAAACGCAAGATACCGTCCATCTCCATCGTTGACCCCAAAACAGGCGACGAACTCAAGGCGTACTCGCTTCCTATTGGCGCTTACATCTCGGTAGATGACGGAGAAGACGTGAAACCGGGTCAGCAAATCGTAAAAATTCCGCGTAAACTGGGTAAAATCGCCGACATCACGGGCGGTCTGCCCCGTGTAACGGAACTTGTTGAAGCGCGTAACCCGTCGAACCCTGCTGTTGTTGCCGAAATCGACGGTGTCATCACCTTCGGTTCCATCAAACGCGGCAACCGCGAATGTATGATCGAAGCCAAAGACGGCCAGAAACGCAAATACCTTGTGCCGCTTACCAAGCACATCCTCATGCAGGACGGTGACTTTGTACGCGCCGGTGTTCCCCTCACCGAAGGTGTCATTTCGGTGAAAGACATTCTGGCCATTAGCGGACCGTTCGCTGCCTCGCAATACCTCGTGAACGGCGTACAGGAAGTGTACCGCTCGCAGGGCATCAACATCAACGACAAACACATCGAGGTGATCGTTCGCCAGATGCTGCGCCGTCTTGAAATCGTTGACCCCGGTGATACGCACTTCCTCGAAGGCGAACCGGTGGATCGCAACGAGTTCATCGATTACAACGACTGGATTTTTGACAAAAAATTCATCGTTGAAGCAGGTGAAAGCACCAAACTGCGCGCTGGCGCTCTTGTTAGCTTGCGTCAGGTAAGGGAAGAAAACTCCTTCCTCAAACGCAACGACAAGAAACTTGTGGAATACCGCGACGCGACGCCTGCTACGGCAGTGTCCATGCTGCTCGGTATTACCAAGGCTTCGCTCGGTACCGAATCGTGGATCTCCGCTGCATCCTTCCAGGAAACCACCAAGGTGCTTTCAACAGCCGCAATCGCTGCCAAGAAAGACTTCCTGATGGGCCTCAAGGAGAACGTTATCGTAGGTAAAAAGATCCCCGCAGGTACAGGACTTCGCCAGTACGAACGCCTGCAGGTTACTGGTTCGGGCCGTCCGTTCCGCGATGTAACACGCGACGACGACGATGTACTCCTTGCCGATGTAGATTAAAAATAGCGTCATCTAAAAATACCATGAGTCATCCCGAATTTTTTTGGGGTGACTCATTTTTTTAGGACCCATTTTCCGAAATATACCAACAACATTTGGCAACCTATGACCTCGGTGAGGCTTAACGTTTGTAGAATTAACCCACCCCCATGCCCTCGACCTCGGAGAGGTCGAACCAACAGGCTTTTCTTTGAATGGAGGGCTTACATGAATTCTCCCCAAAAATTCGGAATGACACATGTTGTGTGTCCGACATGGACCAGACCCTGACGCTCACGCCCGAAAACCGCTGGCCGTGGCAGCTGCTTACAGTCTGAAAAGATGGGCCAAATGGACGCTTTATACCCAAAACGGTGAACTGGAAATAGACAACCCATCAGTGGGCGGACAACAAACGGAAAGTGTTCACTTTGCGCCGGGTTATGCACGATGTGGTAACTGTAGCGTCCCATCTAGGTCTAGTCGTTGAAAACCAACCGACATGGTATCGTCTGAGCAAAGAGTTGGAGCGGATATTGACGGGGTTCGGGTCATAAGTATACCCAAAGAACCAATCGGTCGATTTTTTTTGCAAAAAAGAGGCGTAAAAGTTGCTTTTAACAAACTTAAAGGCAATTTTTGTGTTTATTATGCAAAAATAAATTCTATTATGCTCGTACAATTCAGATTGCGCAACTATAAAACGTTTAAGGAGGAAGTTAAACTCAGCCTTGTGCCGTCGAAATATTTTAAGGAACGGGATGATGATAACCTTATTGACGTTCCTCGATTTGGGATGCAATTGTTGAAGAGTGCAGTAATTTACGGCGCCAACGCAAGTGGTAAAACCAAATTGGTGGAGGCGATGGTATTCATGAAAAAGTTCATCGTCAACTCATCGAAAGATACTCAAAAGGGTGACCCCATTGATGTCCAGCCGTTTCGTTTGAGCACAGAAACAGAAAATGAGCCTTCTGAATTTGAAGTCATTTTCATTCATGAAGAAGAGATGTTCCGTTATGGTTTCGAGGTTACCAAGGACAAAGTCGTAGCCGAATGGCTTTTTCACAAGGAAAGAGTCAAAGAAGTTGAACTTTTTTATCGGGAGGAACAAACAATTGAAGTGCATCGTAACTTTAAAGTGGGAGACATGCTCTCCAAAGAAAACCTGGTACGTGAGAATGCATTGTTACTGTCGGTTGCCGCCCAATTTAACGACACAAAAGCAGGAAAGATTTTCGATTGGCTTGACAAGTTTAAAGCATTGTCTGGGCTAAATGAGGATGGCTATCGTGGATACACTATGAGTAGAACGCATGATCAGGATGTAAAAGAACAAATCTTGAAAATGATCAAACATGCTGACATCGGAATCGAGGATTTGAAAGTGGAGCAATCTGATTTAAACGAATTTTCCAAAGTAGTCCCAGATGAGTTAAGGAAAATGTTTGTCAAAACCTTTAAAGACAAAAAGAATACATTTTATACTGATGTCCTGACTACACATAAAAAGTACGATATCAACAATCAATTTGTTGAATTCGAACAATTTTCTATGGGCAGAGAGGAGTCTTCTGGTACACAAAAATTCTATGCATTAACAGTACCAATTTTAGAAACATTGGCCAGTGGCAACACCATGGTTGTTGATGAATTGGATTCTAAACTACATCCTAATTTGGTTAGTAAACTGGTTGAAATTTTTAACTCAAGAGAGCATAACCCACTCAATGCACAACTAATTTTTAATACCCACGACACCAATCTACTTAGTTATGGATCATTTCGTCGGGATCAAATTTGGTTTACAGAAAAAGACCGGTTTGGCGCTGCGAAACTGTACAGCTTGTCGGACATTAAAAAAATTCGGGAAAAGGATCCAATTGAGGAAAACTACATCCTTGGCAAGTATGGTGGTGTTCCGAACTTAGGGGATTTTAACATGCGCATTTTTAACCAAAAACTGCCGGCCTATGAAAATGAAAAGTAAAAGGTCTGAGCAGAAGGCACAGAGAAAGCGTCACAAGGAAGAACTTGCGGATGCAAAAGCCCGGTGGAGAGAAGAATAGCACATAGAACGTTCCGAACCTACCATTGATGAGAAACCTACCATTTTGATTGTTTGCGAAGGTGCAAATACGGAACCTGGATATTTCAATCAGTTCAGGTTAACGTCTGCCACAGTAAAGACCGTTGGTGCAGGTTGTAACACAGTTTCTTTGGTCAATCAAGCTCAAATTTTAAGCAAAAAAGGACGATACAATCACGTATGGTGTGTTTTTGATAAGGACGATTTTCCAGCTGAAGATTTTAATGAGGCAATCCGACTGGCATCAAATCTTGGTTTTGGAGTTGCCTATTCCAATCAAGCATTTGAATATTGGTTGATTCTGCATTTTGAAGACCACCAAGGAGGAGCTATGCATCGTGATCAATATGGGGATAAGCTGAATGGTTATTTGAATCCATTGGGTTGCTTTTACGCCGCTCATGGTAGCAAAGAAATCACACCTGATATTTTCGACCATCTTATGGCCAAAGTTCCTAATACAGATAAACGTCGAGTGGATCTTGCTATCGCTAGGGCAGAGCGGATATTCAACAATAAAGATCACAGAAGTTCTGCCACAGAAGAGTCTTCTACAAAGGTTTACATGCTGGTGCGGTTCCTTTTAAACTATGTTTAACCCATCAGAAAAGTGGCCGTGTCTTCGAAATGACGCTTTTTATTTCATCCAGCCCCAATCCAACAAATGCCCCCAAATCCAAACCACTTTTTCAAAATTCCAGCGCCATTCAGGGCCGTCCCACGGCCCGGGCAGGTAAGTATACAGCATCGATGTTTGCACGCTGTAATACAGGAAAAACACCCATAGGGCAGTCAATACGCCGCGAAGCAAAACCGAAGGTGTGTTCACCATTTTTTCCAAAACAAACGCCGTAGGCAATGCCCCGAGGGCAAACAACTCGATGTAGCTGCGGTGTCCAAATGCTCCGCCGAACCACCAGGCCCACCAACTGGCAAAAATGTAGGTCGCAAGGAGAAAAACGGCTGCCAGTACGGGCGCCTGAACACGGTGGTCGCGGCGGCCCCACACGAGCCCCACAGGGATCAATAAGGCCAGGGGCGAATACACAAACAGCCCGTTTTGACTGTCGAACAATACTTCGGCGATCTTTGGCGCTTTCCAAAAAATGAAACCTTCGTCGGTGTAAGAATAGCGCATCCAGTGGCCGGTCATTTCATACCAGTACCACATTTGGGGTATGAAAAACAACATGGCAACCACGGCAGCGACGAGCAGTTTGGGGATGTTTTGCCAAAGCAAGACTGCCCGATTGCGCAAGTCGGCCCAACCGTAAATGCCATAAAATGCCACAAACAACACCGCAAGAATGTTCGTCGGACGAATAAGGACGATCCAGCCTATGGCGCTTGCCAAAAGCAGCGCGTTTTTCCACGAAAGATTTTCCCAGAAACGCGGCGTGTGCCATAGCAAAAACGCAAACAGGAAAAAGGAGTACACATGCGACATGCCCGGCTCCTTTGTAGCGTAATGAAAAAGGTTGGTTCCCAAAAATACGGTAAGCACCGTATACGCTGTTACGCGACGACTGAAATGCGGCAACAATATTTTTTGTAAAAAAAACAAACCCAAAAACGTGATGAGGTAGCCCGTCCACGCCACCGCCCGACCGTAGGAATTGTGGTAAAGATCATTTCGGTCTATACCGCGCAGGTCGTTTTGCGCACGAGCAATCAGGAAAAGCGGCAAATTGAAAAACGCCACGCCACAGGTGTATTTCACCACCATTTCTCCCTTTTCGTTTAAAATGGGCCACATGCTTCCCGGCGGGATGGCGTGTACATTTCCAAGGGTGAGTACACCGGGGAGGTACACAAAGTACCCTTCAGCGTCGGACCAAATCACACCGCGTGGGTTTTTAAGCGAACGTTGTTGCAAAAAAGGCAGAAACGCCACCATCAGGATCGGCAGGTAGTAGCGTTTTAAAAAATCGGATGTTTTTTGCTTCATTGTGAATGTATGACGCCGCTAAGTTACCGCACCAGCGTCACATCCCCATCAATCACTTTGATGCTGCCATCGGCCAGTTTCACTTTCATGTAATACACAAGTACTCCCGGGTTCACGTCTTTATCGGCCGTTCTGCCGTCCCATCCAGGCCATTCGTTGGGTGGC
>JBBSDH010000040.1:0-24048 GCA_038249605.1 Chitinophagales bacterium
AGCTTTCCAAAACGAGACGTAAGCCAGGGCACCAAGGTAAACGACACGAGCAGCGACATAAGCGTGGAAACAAGCACCGTCATGCAAAACTGCCGCAACAGGTTGGGTACAAGTCCCACCGTGAATACAATGGGCAGGAACACCACCACGTCCACCAATGTGATGCTGATGGCGGTAAAACCGATTTCCATACGACCGTCGTAACTGGCCTGTACTTTGTCTTTGCCCATTTCCAGGTGCCGGTATATGTTCTCGATCACCACAATGGCGTCGTCGACAAGGATGCCGATGGCCAGCGATAAGCCGAGCAGCGACAACATGTTGAGCGAGTAACCCATGAGCGCCATCATCAAAAACGTGCTCACAATGGACACAGGAATGGTGATGAGCACGATGGCGGCGTTGCGCAGGCTGTGCAAAAACAACAACATCACCAGCGACACCAGCACCACGGCAACAAACAGGTCGTCAATGACCGCGTCTGTGGCTTTTTTGGTGAAGGTGCTGGAGTTGGCCACCACGTCGAAACGAAGTCCGATGTCTTTGTAATTGTTTTCGAGCGCTTTCAACTGTGCGAGCACGGCATCGGCCATTTCTACGGCATTGGCGTCGCCTTGTTTACGCACAAAAATACCCACTGCCGGTTGTCCATCGATTCGGGTAATAAGCTCCGAGTCTTTCGAGGCGTCCTGCACCTCAGCGATGTCTTTGAGGTAAATGGAGGAAAAGAACTTGCTTTTGCCAACCACGAGGTTGCGGATGTCGTCGAGGTCGGAAAACTTACCCGCCAAACGGATGCGCAACTGACCTTCTTCGCCGCTCACTTTGCCGGTTGGAAAGTCGAGGTTGGCCGTTTGTACCGCCTGGGTTACTTGCAACAGGGGAAGTCCGTATTGTTCCAGTCGCTGACTGCTGATGTTGATTTTGATTTCGCGTTCTTCACCGCCGAGGATGTTTACCTGAGCCACACCTTTTACCTGGGAAATGGCGGGCAACACGCGGTTTTTTACCAGATCGTTGAACTTGGTGCCCGTCATGTTGGCCGCCACAGCGAGGCGCAAAATGGGCAGCTCGTCAAAAGCAAATTTGTTGATCACCGGCGTGCGAACCTCTTTGGGCAGGTTGGCCTGAATCTGGTTCACCTTGCGTTGCATTTCCTGAACAGCCTTGTCGATGTCGGCCGTTTGGTCGAGCTCAATGATGATGAACGACGAGTTTTCCTGCGACGCTACCTGCATCTGGTCTATGCCTTCGAGCGACGACAATGCGTCCTCGATCGGTTTGCTCACCGCATTTTCCACTTCCGAAGGAGAAGCGCCGGGGTAAATGGTGATGATCGTAACAATGGAAGGGCTGAACTTCGGTACCAGCTCGATGGGTAAGCGGAAATAACTGGCCACCCCCATGAAAGTGAGCACGGCAAACATCACGATGATCAGCGATGGGCGGCGTATGGATATCTCGGTTAAGTTCACGTAGGTTTGTTTTGCTGGTAAAAGGGAGGGTAAAGATAGGCAGGAAAGGCGTTAAATTTGTGCCCGATTAATTCGCTTTGGTTGATACAACAAGAAATCTTTGGGCTTTTAAAAAGGTACTGGATAACCCGCTTCGCTTTAAATGTACACCCATTTCACAAGATCTTTTGCTTTTCCTCATGCCGGTTAATAAACCTACCACACCCCTCACCCCCGACGAAGCGCTTGCCAAACTGGAGCAGTTCTGCGCTTACCGCGAACGCGCCCCCCGCGAGGTGCGCGAAAAAATGCGCGAATTGGGTGTGACAGGTGAAACGGCGGAGCAAATTTTCAACCTCCTTCACAACGAAGGTTTTTTCAACGAAGAACGTTTCGCTCGCGCTTATGCCGGAGGCAAATTTCGCATCAACCAATGGGGACGTGTGCGCATTCGTATGGAATTGCAAAAACGCTTCATCAATCCACAACTCATCGATATTGCATTGGACGAGGAAATTGACGAAAAAAGCTACGAAAACTTGCTCTTCAAATTGCTTGCGCAAAAAAGGAAGGAACTGGAAAAAAAAGGCGGCGGCCAGGCGCGCATCAAAACCGCCGCTTCTTTGGTGCGCGCAGGCTTCGAAACGGAACTGGTTTTTCGATTGTTGGGGCCTTGACACCGATGAACAACCGTTTTTTTTCGATGAAAAATACTTGTTGGAAACCTGACTATTGAAAAAGTTTGGTGAACCTGCCCCAGCATGTGATGCTTATTTTTCGGAACTTTATATTTTCAAATTTAAATTCCGTGTTTCATGACAAAAGAGAAAATTACACTCGAGGATCTCAAAATGGAAAGCTTTGTGACGGCGCTGCAGTCCGATCAAATGCACCAAATCAAAGGCGGCATCTACATCATTCGTGGTCGCCGTTTCACGTACCGCACCCGTTGGACTGCTGTGGATACCCGCTCCGATTCATCCGAATCTGCCGTTAACCCGGGTCAGAAGTAATGGTGCGCTGCCATTTCCGTCGCACTTCAATAGCAAAAGTGCTTCCTTGTATCTTGGCGTCGATCCATGCGCCGAAATCAAACGTCTGCAACAAGGCCCGCGTCTCAGGAGTTTGTGAAACCTCCTGAAGGCCAACGCGAATTTTTTCAAAAATGGCGCGTTTCTCGCGCTCGGCCGACTGCCGCATGTAATCCGATAAGTAATGTATGAACCGCCGCTCCAGATCGAAGAGGCGGTTTTTCTTTTGCAAAAAACGGGTGGCCGACCGCATCAGTGACTCCAGCAAGATCCAGTTGCCCATCTCAAAGTGGATGAGAAGCGACAGCATACGCGCAACGCTTTGCAGGTCTTCGCGCTCCACCGTACGCGGCTGTCCAAGCCATTGGTTGAGGTAATCCAGCGCCTTGTCGAAGTCGTCGCAGCCAAAGCAAATGCAGGCGTATTGAAAGAAAAAACTCGCCGTTTCGTAGTCGTGCGGATTGAAGTGCAGGGCCTCGTCCTGGCAGCGTTCCATCTCCCGCCGTGCCTCCTGAAAATTGCCCGTAAACGTATTCAAAGCGAACGAATTGGTGTAATACTGCCGGTGTATTTTACGGCGGTCATCCTCCGTGATGGGCTTTAACATCTGCAACTTATCCAAACAAATACGCACTTCGTCGTAGCGTTGCAACAAACCGCACGACAGGATCAGGTTGCTCAATGCGGCGATGTAGTCGGAAATGTTTTCTTTTAAAAAATGAGGCTG
Organism: Chitinophagales bacterium; assembly: GCA_038249605.1. Lineage (GTDB taxonomy): Bacteria > Bacteroidota > Bacteroidia > Chitinophagales > Saprospiraceae > M3007. The sequence goes on from JBBSDH010000040.1 coordinate 3,213, forward strand.
CGACTCGATGAGTTTGATGAGGTTTTGTCCGCTCAGGTAAAACTGTTCGTAGTCGAGCGCCGTGTAGTGGTATAGGTTGAGGGTGCGGTAATAAAGCACACGGGCCTTGTGTGAAAGCGCCTTGTCGGGATCCGAAAAAACCTCCCTGTTCACGAGCGTTTGAAGGCGCGCCAGACGGTCGTCGCCACGGTACTGTGCTTCGCGTTTGATGGTGGTGTACACCTGGAAAAACGCCTGCCGGTAAACGCTCAGGTTTTGCAATTTTTCCAGCGTTCTATTTTCTTCGAACTCCAGCTTTTCAAGTTGGCGGTGCAAAAAATCAACGTCCATTTGTGTGTAAGCGAGTTGTTTCTCCCAGCGTATAATTTCCAGTTGGTGGGTGAAACACTCGTACTGAACGGCTGTTTTAACGGCTTTGTGCAGCAGGTCGCGGCAGTCATCGTACAAGCCGCGTTTGAACAACACCGACACGCCTTCGAGTAGGTTGTTGAGTCTGTATTCCACGGCCTGTTGCTCGTCAAAGGCCTGCAAACTTTTCAAAAGCGTGTCGTACAGGTAGGCCTTAAGCTCCGAATATTTTTTGCCTTCCACGGGCGTACCTTCGTAAACAAGGAATTTGAGCGCTTCTTCGTCAAACTTTTGCTGGGCGTACATGGCGTCGAAAAGTCGCAGGTATTTGCTCGAACGCTCGGCTTTTCCACGCACAAACAACCTGAAATAGCGCTTTTCCGCCGGAGTAAGGGCGTGGATGAAACGGTATAGTTTGTCTGACGGAACTTTTGCCATGGTACAATTGGCCTTGTCAAGTCTTTGGCCGCCCCAAAAGTGTCAGTTTTTAATCATTTTACCAAAACATACACACAACCGGGAAACCTGACTTATGGCCTAAACTTGGGTTGTAGCCCGCGCCATCTGCCGGTAACTTTGCCTCAATAAATGATCCGAACCATGACAAACGCACTGGCTTACAACCGCATCCCCGCATCACCCGAGCCCAATGCCGCCCGAACCATCGCCCTTCAGGTAGTTTTACCCGCTGATGAACAGTTTGCACCCGCACGAAAAAAGTCGGGCAAAGGGAAAAACAGCGTTATAGTACTGCCCACGATGGAAGGATTCTGTTTTGAAAAAGTCAAACACATCAATTTCCTGGAGGCCAGCGGCAATTACACGATGCTGCATTTTACCGACAGCCGTCAGGTGCTGGTGTGCAAAACGTTGCGCGAAGTGGAATCCATGTTGCCCGAAGATGCTTTCGTGCGCATCCACCGCTCACACACCATCCACCTCAAACACATCAAAAAATACGTACGCGGCAAAGGCGGACACGTGGTCTTGCACAACAACGCTACGCTGGTGGTGTCCACCGGACAAAGGGAGCTTTTCCTCGAAGCATTGAAGACATACTTCTAATAAAGGTCGTCCACAATAAAAAATCCCAACCAACCAACCATACCGCGGCATAGGCGCGTCTACAGTAATGTTAACAGTAAGTAAGTAAAGATACACACCCGTGAAGGCCCCAAGGCCCACTCAAATAAACACAGTAAGGGTTTGGTTTGGCGCCGGGCACGTAAAGATGTGTCCGGCGTTGCCTTTTTTTCATCCCAGCGAAGCGGCAATGAGGTGACATCTTCGAGGAACGAGAAGGTGTCATCTCACTGCCACTTGGTGATTAACCCCCTTTAATAACCCCATGAAACCGCAACAAATGCCCCGGTTCATCTTCTTTGTAAATGCAAAGCGTGAGCGTATTCCTTTGCCCTGGCACGTTCGAGAAGAGGATTTTCACCGGATTGTGCACGTAACCTCTTTCTGCAAACAACTGCAACTGACTTTGTCTGGGCCTGCGGAAAAGCCGCATTTCCTCGGCTGAGGCAGGGATGGGCACGTCGCCGTAACCTTCTTCGATCAAAAATTGTTTGACCATTTGGTACGTGTATGCCAACTTTGAGCCGGCAAATGCGGTGCGGTACTCCCACCCGTCGGAGTTGCCACCGAGGTAATTGCTTCCAGCTTCAGGAAAACGTTCGCGTATGGGCACGTGCGGCTCCTCGGGCTCGTCTGGTGGCGGCTCGGGTTCGGCGAAAGCTTCTTCAAAGCCAAAGTCGTCGTATTCGATGTCGTGCGTTGATGTCCGGTCCAATTCTGGTGTTGTTTTCAACACAAAGTAAACACGTTTTAAACTTTTAGTTTTAAATATTTTTCAAAAAATAAAATTTTTGTCTTGAACGTACACCTGCTTACCATAGGCGATGAAATTCTGCTCGGCCAGATCGTAGACACCAACTCGGCCTGGATGAGCCGCCAGCTCAACCTCAACGGCATGAACGTGATTGGCAAAAGCAGCGTTGGCGACACGGCGGCCGACATTGTTTCGGGCATCAAACACGCCGCTTTTGGCGCAGATGTGGTGATTTTGACCGGTGGGCTCGGACCTACCAGAGACGACGTTACCAAAAAAACGCTGGCCGATCTTTTCAATACGCCACTCGTTTTTCACTCCGAAACCTACGCCCGCATCGCTGCCTATTTTGAAAAAGTAGGGAAGCCCATGCCGCCGTCGATGACCGACCAGGCCACGCTGCCGGAAGCTGCTAACATCCTGACCAACAAAGTGGGTATGGCGCCAGGCATGTGGTTTGAAAAGGACGGTAAAGTGTACGTTTCACTGCCTGGCGTGCCATTCGAGATGGAATACCTCATGTCCCAGGAGGTGATACCGCGCCTGCGGGTTCGTTTTGAACTGCAACCTGTTTTGCACCGCATGGTGCTCACAGCAGGCGAAGGCGAAAGCAACATCGCCCATCGGCTGGAGGGTTTTGAAGATGCTTTGCCCGAGCGCATCAAACTCGCGTACCTGCCCGCACTCGGACAAGTGCGCTTACGCCTCACAGCCCAGGTGCAACATGTTACCGAAACAACCACCCTCAACGCCGACCTCGACCGCCGGGCCGATGAGTTATCGTTATTGCTTTCCGACATCGTGTTCGGACAAGGCGACTCGTCGCTGGAAAAAGTGGTGGGTGAAATTCTGATGGCGCAAAACAAACAATTCGGTACGGCCGAAAGCTGCACAGGAGGTTATGTAGCCCACCTCATTACGTCCGTACCTGGCTCGTCAAAATATTTCCCCGGCTCCATCGTGTCGTATTCGTACGCCATGAAAACGCAGTTGTTGGGTGTAAAAACCGAAACTTTGGAAAAATACGGCGCCGTAAGCGAAGAAACCGTGGTGGAAATGGCGAAAAGCGCACTTGATCGTTTGGGTGTGGACGTGGCCTTGTCCATCTCAGGCATCGCGGGCCCCGACGGTGGTACGCCCGACAAACCTGTGGGCACCGTGTGGATGGCCGTAGCCGACCGCCAACGTCACGTTGCCGTGAAACAGTTGTTCGGCCGCGACCGACTGAAAAACATCCAGTTGACGGGGACTTCTGGATTGAATTTGGTGCGGAAGTTTTTGTTGGGGGAAGTGTAAAAAATCCGTTTTTTATCCGTGTTGCTTGCATCCGTGTCATCCGTATGCCCTAACGAGGCCCATTGGGACAAAGATGACACGGATCTTCGGACATGGACAAAAATGGATTTTCTCCGCAGCACCACCTTGCCGCTACCCAACCTCCGACCATCTCCTGCGCGCAACTCCCACACGCACATGCCCGAAGGCAGCCCCGACATGGATACTTCCACAGCTTCGTTTGCGCCACTTGGCAAAACAGTACGCACCCGGTGCCCCAGTCCGTCGTACAACGACCAAGCTGCGCCGTCGGGCAGCGGACGGTTGGGTAAAACACGTACGTACTCAGACGCCGGATTGGGGAAAACCGACAACAACGGTAAGGCTGCATTGAAAACAGGCGCCTCCGTGCTGTTTACGGTGTACCCTGCACATGGACTTATGGGCTCTCCCAAGGCGCCGAGACGGAAGTTGGGGAAGTTGGGGAAGGTAGCGCCGTGGTACGACGGAGTCGGAAGGCCACGCTGATCAAAATTGCAGGCAAGGCCAGGTTCGTTTGGGTTGTGGATGACATGTACAGCTCGTGAATCGTTGCCTGGAAAGATCTACAACTTGCAATCAGGTCCCATAATTCCGCTCCCGAAATTGGTGGCCAATGGATCGCCGTAGCCGTCGTATTCGCCAATCAACGTTTGTGAAGCGCTGATGTCCGCAGAGAAAAGATCCAATTGGTACAAATCTATTTTGGCTGTAATGTACAAGTATTATCCGCTTGGTGAAATGGCCATACCACCGTCGAAAGGATCAAAATCACCGAAATCAACGTCTATGTTTTGACAATTGCTCAAAAGTCCGGTGGAACGGTCAAAATCGAACATCCGGATTTTGTTTTTGGGATTGTAGCGGATGTATCTGCTGCCATCGGGCGAAAACATTACCTGTCCGGCGCCATTGTTAGCCGACATATCTACGACTGAGTAAAGTATCTCTAGAGTTAAAATATTAAGAGGATTGGTTATCAAAATTACCCTTTTATGAAACAAGTAATAAATACTGTCGGATTGAGGTAAAGGCAAAACAATCGTGCTTTGTGTCCCAGAGGGATATCCGGAAGTTGTTCCACTACAGTAGGAATTAAAAATACTACCGGCATTGATGTTATCTCCGTTTTCTAGCATTTCATTTTGATAATTGGCTATGCTGCAACCATTGGTATAAAACAGCAATGTACCTGAATATGAACTAATTGTCGCCTCATTCCCATTACTAAAATTCATGTATCTATCTTCCTTATAGACTTGCAGTGTGTCGTTGTTGAAGTTGAGCGTTATTCCGCCAAAGTTAGGATTGCTACTAAAGCTGTCATCTCCGGCAAGCCAGATGTAATCACGTTTTTAAGCATGCAGACTGCACACCAAAACCAACATTTCAAATAAAAGTATGTATTTTTTCATACCAATCTATTTAGCCGGAAACATATGGTCATGTGTATCCGGCTTATTGTAAAATCCAGATCAGCGGCTTATCATAAATTTACCGAAGGAAACAAATCCGTTCTTGCTCCGAAGCTGGTACAGGTAAATACCCGCGGGTAACAAGGGTAATGCAACAGCCAATGTTTGAGTCCCGTCAGGAATTGATTTTTCACCCATACAACTCATAAAATACCTGCCTTCTTTCATACCCCAACTTAACAATCAAGTTGGCCACCGCGTCGTCGATCATGTTGGTCCAGCCGCAGAGGTAAAAAGTTACGTCGGAACGTTTTTGTGCGTAGTGTTCCAGGTAAATTTGGTGTACGTGGCCCTTGGTTCCAAGCCAGTTTTCCTGCCTTGAAAGCGCGACGTCGTAACGGAAACCAGGCATGGTTCGGGCCATTTCCTCGAATTCTTCACGGTACAAAATGTCGGCTTCGGTGCGGCAACCGAAAATGAGGTGGATGTTGCGGTGGGGGCGTCCGGAGGCCTGCAAATCAAGTAACATGCTGCGGAAAGGTGCCACTCCGGTGCCCGTGCAGATGAGTACCAGGTCTTTTTCGATGACTTCGGGCAATACGAACGTGCCTTCCGGACCTTTAAACCTCAGGTTGGAGCCTTGAGCGGTTTCGTCAAACAGGTAAGTCGAACCGATGCCCGAACGCACGATGCAAAATTCGAGTTGTCCGCTGCCGTCGGGTGCATTGGCGATGGAGTACGAGCGCCAACGTTGCAGGCGTTTGTCGCCGATGGGCAGGTCGAGGGTCACGAACTGTCCGGCCTTGAAGACAAAATCCGCGTCTTCCGGCGCTTCCAGCCAAAAACGGCGCACGTTGGGCGCCGTGTTTTCGATGCGGGTAATGGGTCGTTCGTACCAGGTGACGGGCATGGTTGGGTGTTTTAAGCAACGTTTAAACGCAGTAAACCAGCGCCTTGTTCAGCAATTTGTCCGTCTTGCGCGAATTTTTTTGAGCCTTCAATTTCGAACACCTTGAGGTGCTGCGCCAATGCGTAGCTGAGAATCTGCGCGCAACACCATCAAAAAAAGCAGCGCCATGGTGGCCAGGCTGCCGAAGTTCATCACCAAAGCGGGAAATCGGGAGGATATCTTGGCGCTGATTCATTGTCTAAACCTGGATTTTTAGGACTCGTCCCGAAGGGATCTGGATTGGGATTTTAAAGGGATTTAAGGGATTGGGATGATTGGATTGGATTTTATGGGATTGATGGAACTTGGATTTTATAGATTGAAAAGGAAAGCGTGTTTCCCCTTAATCCCATAAAATCCAATCCGATCATCCAATCCCTTTTGTGCCATAAATCCCCATCAAAAAAATCTCCAAAATCCGGGTTAAGACAATTATATTTGCCAAACATCTCCTATGCCTGCTTCCTTTAGTCCCAACTTTTAAAAAAATTCTCCATGGCATCCCTTGCTCCCTTTTCGGGCGATTTGGGTCACCGCCGCGCTGCACACCTGCTGCGCCGGGCCAGTTACCGGTACACCAAAGCCAAGGTGGACCAACTGGCAGAACTCACCGCCAACCAAGCTGTCGATGTGCTTTTTCAGGCTACAAACCTCCAACTCGGCCAGCCGTTGTACGACAGCACGACAACACCGACGTTCGACAACACCAAATGGATCAATCCGCCCGGATTGCCGCTGCCCGACTCGGAGTTCAATCTCCTGCGACGGGTTACGGGATGGTGGATCAACGAAGCGTTGCACGACCCAGGTGTGAAACACAAGATGATGTTCTTTTTCCACCAGTACATGGCGGTTACGGCCAACACCATCAACAATGTGGTTTTTTTCGACTACCTCTCTTTAATGCGATGGGGCGCGTTGGGAAATTTTAAAAAACTGGCAACCAAAATCGTGGCCGACAACACCATGTTGCGCTACCTCAACAACAACCAAAACACCAAAACCAACCCGAACGAAAATTTCGCCCGCGAATTTTTCGAACTGTTCAGCATCGGGAAAGGTCCGCAAATCGCCGAGGGCGACTACACCAACTACACCGAATACGACATCGTTCAGGCCGCCAAAGTGCTTACGGGGTTCATTACCCGTACCCAACGCGACATGGTGGATCCAGAAACGAGCATCCCGCGCGGCAACGTGTCCTTGTCGCGCCACGATACGACCAACAAAACGTTCAGTGACAAATTCCAGAGCCGTACCATCACCGGCGCCACAACGGCTACGGCGATATGGACGGAGCTCAACGCGTTCGTCGATATGGTGTTCGACCAGCCCGAAACCGCCCGTAACCTGTGCCGCCGTTTGTACCGGTTCTTCGTACACCGCGACATCACGCCGGAAATAGAAACCGACATCATCGTGCCGCTGGCACAACAGTTGATCAACGAGAATTACGAAATCCAGGCGGTTTTGCGAACCCTGTTCAAAAGCGAACATTTCTACGATGCCGACGACTCCGACAACGCCAACGAAATCGTGGGCGGTCTGATCAAATCGCCGCTCGAACTGACGTTGCAGTCCTTGTCGTTTTTCAACATCGGAATTCCAAGTCCAACGACCACCCAAAATTACACCCACTACATCACGTTTTATTCCTCGGCAGTCATCGAACGCATGTTCGGTATGGCCAATCTACCCGTCTTTTTGCCCCTCGACGTGGCCGGTTACTCCGCCTACCACCAACAGCCCGATTACACACGCCATTGGTTCAATTCCAGTTCGGTGATCGCGCGCTACAAGCTGCCGCAAATGCTGCTCACCGGCAAACGTGTCATAGGCGGCTCGCCCAACAGCAGCATCGGCATCAAACTCAACATAGCGCCATGGGTACGCGACAGCGGGACCATCAGTGACCCATCCGACTCCTACGCGCTCGTACAGGAACTCATCGAATACCTGCTTCCCGAACAACCTTCGGCAGATCGGTTCGATTATTTCTACAACATCGTTTTCCTTGATCAATTGCCTGCGGCCGACTGGACGTACGAGTGGCAAAACTACCTCGCTTCCGGCAACGAAACCGAGGTGAAAATACCGCTCGAACGACTCATACACGCCATCATGTATTCACCAGAATTTCAGACGTTTTAAGATAAAAATAGGGTGGTAATCCTAAAAAATATCAAAATCCAATCCGCAAATCTTAAAATCCTGCAAATCCAAGTCGATTATGAAACGTAGAAACTTTCTCAAAATACTTCCTCCGCTGGGCATCACCCCTTTCGCGGTAAACGGCTTCAACATGCGCCCCTTCGCCAACAAGCGCATGGCCGACGTGCTGGCATCCTGCGACGGCGTGCGCGACCGCGTACTCGTGCTCATCCAGCTCAAAGGCGGCAACGACGGCATCAATACCCTCATCCCGGCCGCTCAGTACGACCGCTACATGGAACTGCGCCCCACCACGGGCATCCCCGATGCCGGACAGGGCGCTTTCATTCCTCTCGACGGCACTTTACCCGCCGAGGATCAGGTGGGCCTTCACCCGGCCATGACGGGTATCAAAAGCCTCTACGACAAAGGCTGGGCAACAGTAATACAGGCCGTGGGTTACCAAAGCATGAACCAGTCGCACTTCAAAGGCACGGATATTTGGCTTTCGGGAGGCGGCGGTTCGTTCGACCTCAACAACATCGGCTCGGGCTGGATGGGCCGCGCCTTGCAGGCCTTTTATCCCGAAGTGGAAGGAGCTCCCACCACCGACATGCCCGACCCGCTCGGCATACAGGTGGGCGACCCCAACACATCCCTCGGCTTTCACACCGAAACCGAGCACCAAAACGTGCTGAACCTGAGCGGACAAGATCCCGCCGGCTTTTATTCGCTGGTGCAAACCATCGGAGGAGCGCCAGTGACGGACGTGCCCGACAGCGACCACGGCGACGAGCTGAAGTACATCATGAACGTTGAAAACAGCATGAATTTGTACGCACAGCGCATTACCCAGGTGTTCAACGCCGGCAGCAACGCCATCACCACATACCCCAACAACAGCTTCGCAAGCCAGCTCAAAACAGTTGCCCGCATGATCAAAGGCGGCAGCAAAACCAAAATTTACCTTTGCCAGCTCGGCGGATTTGATACACACAGCGGACAGGTGGGCACCGGTTTGTCCTACGAGGGCCCGCACGCCAACCTGCTATTGAACCTTTCCGAAGGCATAAAAACCTTTTTCGACGACCTCGAGCAAATGGGCCTCGCCGATCAGGTGATGTCGGCTACTTTTTCCGAATTCGGCCGCTGCGCCAGGGAAAATGGAACGTATGGCACCGACCACGGTACCTTGTCGCCCCTGTTTGTTTTCGGCAAAGGCGTGCGTCCGGCCGTGCATGGCACCAATCCGAACCTGAGCGATCTTACCAACGACAACCAACTGAAAGGCCTGCAGTTCGACTACCGCCAGGTATTCGGCACTTTGTTGCAGGACTGGCTGGGTGCCAACCCGTTCGTCATGCAAGAGGCCATGTTTGAAAGTTACGACAAGATGTTTTTGGTAAAAAAACAATTTACCGTAGGTAAAGACTGCTATTTCGGCGGCACACCCACCATCAGCGATCCATTCACACGTCCGTTGGTTTTAACGCCCAATCCGGCCACCACACACACCGAAGTATCGTACAAAAGTGAGGAAGATTTCCCTGTTTGGCTCACCTTGCACAGCATGGGCGGCAACCTGGTGTCGGGCACCCGCGAACAGGTGTACGTGGGCGACAACATTTTTTACTTCGACGTAAGCATGCTACAAACCGGATTTTACGTCGTGCGTTTGGAAAACAGGCTTACGGGAAGGGCGGATTTGGCGAAACTTTCCGTAGTTCGTTAGTATTTAGTCGGCAGTCGACTATTTTACCATCTCTCCCCACCCCAAAACCACCCCAAACCCGCGTTTGTGAAACCAGGCGCGGGTTTGTTCGTCGTTTTCCAAACCGGTAGCAAGTACAAAGTCCCCTCCCCAAGCGCCGAGACTTTTAATTTCGCCGGGGTAATCTGAAAAATACAAATCCTTCGCCATCGGCAGTTCCAGGGCCTGAGCAACAAGGCACTCGTGCTCCAGCAAAAGCGCCCCGAACGTTTCCAAGTCAGACGCATGTGTCATGTGCATACCAATGGCCGAAAGCGATTCCACCAGCTCGGTTTTGCCTTTTGCCAAATCGCGGTAACGGAGGATGCCTTCACGGCTGTCCTGTTTTTTTCCCAAATAAACAAAATACAGCCTGTCGGCAAAAGAAGGGCTCCAGTTGATGGGCTCCACAATGGGTTCGCCTTCGTCCAACTGGTACATGATCGGACTTTCGGCGTACGCGCAGGCGATGTCGTAACCCGAACCACCCAAGGTTTCGAAAAGTAGTTGGTAAGCATCGGTATCGCTCCAACGACCAAGTGCCGCGATGAGCGTACTGCTGGTGCCCAGTCCCCATTTGCGTGGAAAATCGAGCCGGGTTTCAACTTCCAAACCTATTTCGTCCGCTAAAAAGTCGGGCTTTTGTTTTCGACAAGCCTGTAGCAACCTTTGCAGGGTTCGTGCGGTTGCCTCGTCTGTGGTCCCATAAATGGTATCCAGATCAGGCAACGACAACCGTGTGAAAAACCACATTTTACCTTTTTCATCAATGCCTTTCCAGGCAAGTCCGGCATTGTTGCTACGGTGAACCGTTAGCGACTGTCCAAAGCGTACCGGCACAGCCAACGCCACGGCGCCGTCGAGCACCGCGTATTCGCCGCTAAGGAGCAGTTTGCCGTGTGGGTGGGTGGAAAACATGTGCAAAGCAAATTGAAAAAGAGCAAACAAACAAGCGCCCTTGTTTCGCACAGATTTGGTTTCGCATTTTCAACATATATCGTAATTTTGCGATGAAACTTTACCAACCATGTCTTTTTCCAAAATACTCCTGCCGCTCACGCTGTTTTTAATTTTTTCCCTAAAACTTGACGCGCAATTTTTTCTCGGACAACTCACCGACCTCAAAGGCACGCCTCTTCCCGAAGCCATGGTGGTTTGGACCGGCACGACCATCGGTTCCAGCACCGACGCCAACGGTGAATTTGCCCTGCTTTTGCCGGCAGATACCCGTGTGATACCCCTGCGTTTAACGGCCATGTACGGTGTTGTCCGCGATACATTTCTGATCGATGATGTACACAGTTACTGGACGCTGGAGATGTCGGCCGAAGTGGCCCTGAAAGAAGTGACCATTCAAGATGTCCAAACAGGCGCCTACGTTTCCGTTTTGCAACCCATCAAAACCGAAATCATCAACCGGGACGAACTGCGCAAAGCAGCCTGTTGCGACTTGGCGGGCTGCTTCGAAACCCAAAGCACCGTGCAACCCACAACAACCAACGTGCTCACCAACGCCCGCGAATTGCGCATTTTGGGCCTCAGCGGCGTGTACAACCAGGTGCTTGTGGACGGGCTGCCCACCATCCAGGGACTCACCTATACCTACGGCACCTCGATGTTTACAGGGAAATGGACGGTGAAAAAATGTTGCTGCCATTCAATCCAAGACACAAAATTTTAGGCGCGGCCACCTACCGCACACTCGGCGAAAAATGGCAATTCGACTTCAACATGCACTGGTACGGCAAACAACGTCTGCCGGACACCGACAAAAATCCGGAAAACCTACAGCGCCCCGAAGAATCTGAGGATTTTGCAGTTTTGAACCTGCAGGTGCGGTACAAAATGCGGAGCGTAGAGTTTTTCGGCGGCTGCGAAAATGTGTTCGATTTCCGGCAGAAACGCCCGATCCTGGGTTGGGAACAACCCTTCGCTCCAGGCTTCGATCCGGCATTTGCCTGGGGACCAACGCGGGGAAGGGAGTTTTATGTGGGGATGAATTACAGGCTATTTACCCCAGTTTAACCCGCGGATCCACCCGTGCGTACAACCAATCCGCAACCAAAGCGCCCACGATGGAGATACAAGCCATGATAAAAATGAGCGCCATGAGCATGGGGTAATCCTGGTTGTAAAACGCCTGCTGGGTTTTGATGCCCATGCCGGGAATTTGGAACAGGTATTCGATGGTGATGGCGCCACCGAAAACGGCAGGCAGCATACGTCCAAACAAGGTGATCACGGGAAACAAAGCATTGCGGAAAGCGTGTTTCCAATACACGGTATTTTCGCCCAATCCCATCGCCTTCGATGTGCGCAAATAATCCTGCGCCAAAACATCCAGCATGCTTCCACGCATTTGCAAACTCAGCATGGCGAGGTTGTTGGAAACGATGGCGGCCACAGGCAGGATGAATTTTGATGCATGTACCCCGAACCATTGTACAAACGACAAACCACCATCCGGCCAGGGCCTTATGGCGATGCCCTTGATGAGGTACAACCCTATGCCAGGCGTGGCAAACAGCAGCATGAGCATGGCGCCAATCCAAAACAAAGGCAGGGCATGGGTAAACAGCAGGGTGCGCCGTGCCAGTTGCTCGCAAGGGTGCCCACGCCTGCGGGCCATCCAAACCCCCAAAGGCAAAGCGAGCAGGAAAGAAAGCACCATGGCGATACCGTTTAGGGTGATGCTTACGTACAATGCCGGTCGCAGTTCGTCCCAGAGGGGGCGTTTGGATTGTTTCGACAAGCCAGCATCGCCGAAACCCAAAATGCCTGCCAGCCAATAAGTGTATTGGTTGTCGAATCCTTTCCAGCGAAAAACGGGCAACCAGAGATCTGCACGACGCGGTGTGTTGTGCCAGTTTTCAAGCGCCTTTTGTGCCTCTGCAAGGGCCTCCTGCACGGGAGCCAAGGTTGCGGCCAACCGCATGGACTGAGCAAGCGTCGAATCGAGGGTTTCGGGTGAACCGTTGTGCAGGCTGTGGATGAAGGGCCGCAGCATGGTTTTGGCAGCCATGCTGTCGGGCTGTTTTTCCAAAACCCGCACCGTTTCGAACACAGCGGCCTCATAATTGCAAGCTGTTTGCCAGTTGCCGGTTTGCGAAGCCAGTTTTTCAAGCCACCGGCGGCGTTGCGGAGGGAAAACGCGGTGCAGCGTATCGGGGAATGTGCGGGCGTTGAGGGTCCAGAAAAACGCGGGCTTATCCAGACCGAGTCTTTTTGCCCGACTTCCATAATACGCCGCCTGAATCAAGGGATCGGTGGACGGCAGCAGGTCGGCCCCGAATTGTTCCTCAACCCGGTCGCCGGGCGCATGGTACTGAAAAGCAAACGCCACCAGCGACACGGCAAGCAGCGTGGGCAGGGCGAGCAACAGACGGCGCAGGAAGTAGGCAGACACGGCGCGGAGTTTTACAAATTATTCTGGTACAAAAGGGTTGTATTCTTTTTCGTGGCGGATGGTGGTGGTTGGTCCGTGGCCCGGGTAAACCAATGTTGGTCCCGGCAACGGATACAATTCGGTTCGTATGCTTTGGGCAAGGGTTTCAAAATTTCCGCCAGGCAAATCGGTACGGCCAATGCTTTCGTAAAAAAGCACATCGCCAGCGATCACAAAACCTGCTTCGGCGCAGTAGAGCGACAAACTGGCGGGCGAATGACCGGGCGTGAACAACAATTGGAGGCTGGTATTGCCAAAAGTCAGGATTTCACCGGGCTGCAAAAAACGATCCGGCTCGGGCGATGCTTCTGCACCCGGTATGCCGTACATCTGACAAGTAACGGGGAAACGGTGCAGTATGGGAAGTTCCAACGCGTGCAACTCGGGCTTGAGGCCCCACACATCAAAAACAAATTTATTCCCAAACACATGGTCGAGGTGGGCGTGGGTAATGATGAGTCGAACGGGTTGGAGTCCGCGCTGCTGCAACGTATCGCGCAGGTGGTTTTTTTCTTCGGCCGTGTAGCAGCCGGGATCCACAATGATGCATTCGCCTGTGGTGTCGAACACCACATACGTATTTTCTTCAAAGGGATTGAAGGTAAAGGAAAGTACTTCAGTCATGCTTGTTCAATGAACGAGCAGGCGTTTTTCTACGATGCCCTGCCCGGTTTGCAGGCGCAAGGTAAACATTCCTTTCGACCATCCTTCGGTGGAAAGGCGCAGGGTGCGCTCACCATTGAGCTCAAGGCGTTGTACAGTTTGTCCAACAGCATTAAAAACTTCAACCCGCTGGAGATCACCTTCCGGGCAAAACACCGAAACTACGTCGGTGGCAGGGTTGGGAAACAGCAAAATTTCCGGTTTGTTGGAAGGGGCTCCTGTATTGGTGATCTGTTCTACTTTCAGCCAGAGGGTATCCTGGATTGCCGGAACACTAAAATCGAGTTCATTGCCATCGGCATCCACTACTTTCAAACTGCGTACATCAACGACGAAAGGAATCAGGGGATTGGCGGTTCGGTCCACCACATCCACAATGATGATGAAATCAGTTTGGAAAACGATTTTGGCGATGGCGCCGTAACCGGAAACCGGGGCGCCGTTTTTGCGCACAAAACCCATGTCCATTTGACGACGGGAATGCAAATCCTTGGGCAGCCAAAGGATGTGGTTGGTAAAGCCAAAAAACGAGTTGTCATTGTAGTTGGCTTCCGGGTCGTGTTGGGCGAATTCGGGGTATTTAAGGGCGCAAGCCAGTCCATAAATGCCCAATGCAGGCAAGGAGGGTGAACCGACCATAAGATCGGCGAAAATTTCGAGGTTGGCGACGTTGGAAGGCGTCACGACGATGGTATCCTGGTCAAATTTTACCCAAACTTTTGGGGCGCCAGGCATGTGCAACACCGATTGGGTATCCAGAGGAGCATAATGCTGTTCGATGGCATCGGCGTCGAACTCATTCACAAATCCGTTGCCGTCGCAGTCGGCGTGTTTGGTATTTACCCCGGCGGTATGGTTGATCCAGTTGGGTGCAAATTGTGGCATCCACGCTGTGCTGGCATTGGGCCTCGGCGGACCGGATATGTAATAAGCGTTGCCCAGGTTGAGCAAGTCGTACACGTTGGCTTTGTTGTCGCCGTTGGCATCGCCGGGTTTTACGTAATCGGTCATGTTGGGCAACTGGCTCGAAGACATGTTGACTGCGTCGGTGATGATCAGTTTGGTGACCGAAGAAACGCAGTTGTTTAGTTTCCAGGCGGTCAGGTTGGCGCGGTATATTCCACCAACAGCGTAGGTATGTTCGAGGGAATCCCACTGTGAAGCTTCTACAATGGGCGACCCGTCACCAAAGTCGATTTGGATCAGGTTGTAATCGCCGCTTGTCAGGTTAAAAAAGCGCACCGTATACCCTGTAACCGGATTGCCGGCAACGATTTTGAAGTTCATATCGCTACCGCAGGACGATGAACTGCCGCATTCGCCAGCCCACCAGGTGGTTAGGCCATTGTTCATGGCTTCGCATTCGTTGAGGTAGGTCATGCCGTCGCAACCGCAAACGGGTGCAAAAAAGGTGGGGCAAATGACAGACTGGTCGGCAATGGCATTGTTGACACAACCGGGTTCGGTCACATTAAGCTGCTGACAACGTGTGGTGGTGCACGTTTCGTTGTCGTCGGGATTTTTTGCGGTGTATTCGGCGCAGATCAAATAGCTGCCGTTGCCGGGCAGGGTATAAGTCAGTTCCGGGCTGTTGCCGAGTACTTGGTTTGTTTTGCTGTTGTACCAGGATACACTTTGGAGGTCCCATGAACTGGATCCCAAAGCGCTTACTTTACCGATCAGTTCATTGCCCACGGCAGTAGCGTACACGTCGTAGCCGCACCAATTGGGGTTTTGAACACTTACCCAAACGTTTTTACACTCCTGAACCGAGCAGCCGAAGGCGTCGGTAACGGTGAGGCAAACCTGGTAATAGCCTTCGTTGGGAAAAGTATGTTGTACATGGGCGCCAGTTGCGGAAGCCCCGTCGCCGAAAGTCCAGGCGCATTGCTGGCTTGAGGCATCGTAAACTTCTGCGTTGAATGTAAGGGAAAACGAATTCAGGCCATTGGTAGAGTGGTTGAACTGGGCGGTACAGGGCAAGGTATCGGAAACGCACGTAAGCGCAACCACCTGAAAACCATCGGATTGGCATCCTCCGGGCAATTGCGCGGATTGGGATGCGAAGCGGATGGTTTTGCCGCCGTAAAGTGTTTCAACACCTTCAACTGCACGCAAAATGGCGCCGTTGTCGAGATCAATGATCAAGGCGCCACAGCCGGGCGTAACGTTGGCTACCCAGCCCACCCGCAAACATTGTGCGTGTATGGAGCTCGGCGTTGCAAAAAAACCGAACAGAAGTAGCGCAGAAACAATTTTTAGCCTGGTAGTCATGATCAGAAAACGTGAATGGGATCGGTTGTTCTCATCCAAACAACATTTCACGTTACAAAGATGTTTTTAAACGCCATAAAGTTAAAGTACAATTTTGCCAACTTGCCCCTTTTAAATTTTTTTAACATTTATTTTAAAAATTTGATTGTCAAAATATTGAATGTTTATAAATGTTGAAATAGTTCAAAAAATCCTACCTTTATTGCCTTCGAAATGATGCCCATGTTCAGCGACAAACTTCTCTCCTTACTGCTCAGTTTTTCCAGACTGGAACTCAACCGTTTCCGCAAATTCCTGCTTTCACCCTATTTCAATGAGCAGGAAGAACTGGTGCAGCTTTTCGATCTGATCAACCACAACCTGCGCCGCAGCCCGGAAAATCTTGAAACGCTCGACAAAAATACCGTTTGGAAGGCCTTGTTTCCCGGCAAACCCATTGATGACGCCGATCTGCGAAGAATCGCCTCCGATCTCACCCGGCTCGCCCTGCATTTCCTCTCCGAAGAGCAACGCCAAAACGACCCCATGCAGGAGTGGCTCGATTTGCAAAAAATACTGGATAAGCCGGAGTTGAAAAAACACCTGGCCGGCGTTGAACGGCAAATGGAAAAATGCCTCGATGACATGCCGGGCAAAACCACCATGTATTACCTCAACCGGTATCGGATGGACTGGAACATCTACAACCGCGCGTCCAGGGTGTTGGCATCGTCGGGGTACATGGACAAACTCCTGGCTGTGGACAGCCACATGGAAATTTTTTATGTGGTGCAAAAACTCAAACTGTATGTTTCGTGGCTCATTTTCCGCGGTTTCCGTTCTGCCGAAGGTGAGATTCCCGTGATCCCCGGTTTTTGGGACCACCTTAGCCACGAACGTTTTGCCGGCATCCCGCTCATCGGAGTGTACCGCTACATCATCGGCTGCCTCACCGATCAGGAGAACGAGCAACATTTTCGCGATCTGCTTGCCGCCCTTGAACGTCACGCTGCATCGCTCGATCCCGAAGACTTGCGCGAATGTTATCAAACCGCCCAAAACTATTGCGCCTTCAAAATCAACCAGGGCCGTACAGAGTATTACCGCAAGATGTTTGAAATTTTTGGAAACATGATTTCGCGCAACATCCTGCTCGAAGAAGGGCAGCTTTCTGAAGGTGTTTACAAAAACGTCATCACCGTGAGCCTTCGCGTGGGTGAATTTGTGTGGGCCGAAAATTTCATCCGCGAACATTCGGCCAATCTGCCATCCAACATCCGAGAAAACGCTTTCTCATTCAACCTCGCCAACCTGTATTCGCACCAGAAACAACACGACAAAGTGATCGAGCTGCTGCGCAATGTAGAATATTCCGACGTGACCTACGCCCTCAGCGCCAAACTTATCCTCGTGCGCACGTACTTCGAATCAGGCGAATGGATGGCCCTCGATTCGCTCATCGACAGCTTCCGCATCTACCTCCGACGCAACCAGGTAATGTCGAAATCGGCCAAAACGGAATTCATCAATTTTTTGGGTTTTGTAAAAAAACTCGCCGCACTTTCCGAACGTTCAGGCCCCAATGCAGCCAAAATCAAAGCCCAAATCGAACGCTGCAGTTCGGTAAGTTCGAAAAAATGGCTGTTGGAAAAGGCGGAGGAGATGTGAAACAGCAGGCAGCGGGTGTCTCCTTTCAGTCGACATGACAGGGCCTAGGAAATCAATTGTTTGTTCGAATTTATCGCTTCGCTCGAAATTTTTACCGGTTCGAATTTCGAGCGAAGCGATAAATTCGATTAGCCCCTTGTTTATCAACGCTCTGTCATGTCGAGCGAAGCGATACACCCGCTGCCTGCTTGCCCGCTAATCGCTGCCTACTGCCCGCTGCCCGCTACCTACTTGATTTATGATTCGCTCTTGTTGTGTAATGCTTTCCTGGTGTATGGCCTCCAGCAACATGGCGATGAATTCCGGACTAAGTTCGTTTTTGTCGCCGCGGCGGTGCAGGGCTTCGCGCAGGGCGCGGAAGCGTTCGGGTTGAAGGACGGCCACGTTTTTTTCCTTTTTCACCACTCCGATTTCCCGAACCAGCAACATGCGCCGTGCGATAAGCTGGATAAGCTCTTCGTCGATGTCGTCTATTTCGACACGACAGTTTTCGATGCGTGCAAGGTATTCGGGGTCGTTGGTGCTGGCCACACGGCGAACGAGGCTGCGCAGCATTTCGCCGTAGCGCTCGGGTGTGATTTGCTGGGCGGCGTCGCTCCAGGCATGGTCGGGCTCCGGGTGCACCTCCACCATGAGGCCGTCGTAGTTGAGGTCATAGGCTTTTTGGGCGGTTTCGGCGAGGATGTCGCGGCGGCCGCAAATGTGGCTGATGTCGCAAATGATCTCGAGGTCGGGGAACTCCTGCATCAAGTCGATGGCCATTTGCCAGCGGGGCAGGTTGCGGTATTTGGAGTCGCCATAAGTGGAAAAACCGCGGTGTACGGCAGCGATGCGTTTAATGCCTGCCTTGTGCAGGCGTTCGATGGCGCCCACCCAGAGTTTGTAGTCGGGGTTGACGGGGTTTTTTACCAAAACCGGTACATCGGCACCTTCGAGGGCATCAGCAATTTCTTGTACTGAAAAGGGATTTACGGTGGTGCGCGCACCGATCCAAAGCACATCAATGCCGTATTTGAGGCACTCGTACACATGCTGGGCGTTGGCCACTTCGGTTGCTACAGCAAGCCCTGTTTCCTGTTTTACGCGTTGCAGCCATTTCAAGCCCTGCGTACCCACACCTTCGAAGGCGCCCGGACGGGTGCGGGGTTTCCAGATGCCTGCACGGAAAAGATGGATGCCCTGGTCTTTAAGACCGTGTGCGGTGGACAATACCTGTTCTTCGGTTTCAGCCGAGCATGGACCGGCGATTTGTATGGGTCGGTCGGCGTTGAATACGGGTTGAAATTGCATGGTCGTAAAAACGTCAAAAAGCTGCTAGAGGTTGCGGGTTGAAAGCACTTTGCCATTCATCAAGGCAATGTTGCAGTCGGTTTTCGTTGCGGGCACGGATGAAAGCAGAGCCAACAATGGCCAGTCCGCAAACTTCAACAGCCAATTTTGCCTGTTGTGGTGTGCTTATTCCAAATCCGATGCCACAGCGCGCGCCGGCAGCGTGCAGGCGTGTGATGATGGCATTCAGACGCGGATGCAGGCTGAAGGTAGCGCCCGTGATTTTAAAATCGGACATGAGGTAGAAAAAATCGAAACCGGCAGTCAGGAGTTTTTCCAAACGCTGGTCGGTAACGTTGGCGGCGAGCACAGGAATGAGTTGGAGGGAGGTGAGAGTTTGGAGTTTGGAGTTCGGAGTTTGGAGGAGGGAGTTTGGAGTTTGGAGGAGGGTCGCCTGCGGACTGTCAACCGGCAGGTCGGGCACGATCAGGTAGTTGATGCCCAGTGCAAGGAATTTTTCTGCAATTTTTTCCAAACCAAAGACAAACAGCGGGTTGATGTAGGACATCATCACGATGTTTTGCTGCGGGTGGCGGCGGCGGATTTCGGCAACGAGTTCGAGACAGGCTTCGATGTCGACGCCGTTTTTTTCAACCGCATGGCGGCAGGCTTCGGTGATGAGCGGACCGTCGGCCGTGGGGTGCGAAAAAGGGATTTGCAACTCCAGAATTTCGCAACCTGCAGCGATGTAGGCTTCGGCCGTGCGCAAACTTTCAGCGAGCGTAGGGTAGCCCAAAACGAGGTGGGCCATTAAAGGTAGCGGGCAGCAGGCAGCAGGCAGCCGACTGTCGGAGGTCTTCGAAATGGAATCTGGTTGTAGGGAGAGCGTATCTTTCATTGTCCTGAGAATATTAATTTATTTGACAAACAAGTCCTTCACATTTTCAATGGCCGTAAACAACAACGGACTGCCGACTGCCGACTGTCGACTACACTGCCCGCTAAGGAGGTGTTGCGCGTAGGTCACCAGACTTTCCTCCTGGAAATGCCGCATGGTGATAAAAAGGTCTTTTTCGCCGCGGCCGGAAGCATTCACGACGATAAGCTGCTTGGGCGAAAGTGTGGGCGCAAGTTTGAAGGCATGGGCGAAAGCGTGGGCCGATTCGAGGGCAGGGATGATGCCTTCGCTGCGGGCAAGGGTTTGTACGGCAGCGAGGGCTTCGGCGTCGGTAGCTGCAGTGAACTGGATGCGTTTTTCGTCGGCGAGCCAGGCGAGGATGGGGGAAACGCCACAGTAGTCGAGTCCTGCCGACACCGAGTGCGTGGCTGCAATGTTACCGCCATTTTCCTGCAAAAAATAGGAATAATACCCTTCAAAAATGCCCGCTTTGCCGCCCAAAAGTTTGGAGGCATGTTCGCCGGGCTTCGTGCCTTTGCCACCAGCTTCCACGCCGATGAGTTGCACATCGGGTTCGTCGAGCAGGTCGAAAAACATGCCCATGGCGTTGCTGCCGCCGCCCACACAAGCGAGCATGGCGTGTGGCAGTTGACCGTATTGTTCGAGGCTTTGGCGGCGGATTTCCTCGCCGACTATTTTTTGAAAAAACGTGTTCATTTGCGGGTAAGGGTGCGGCCCAACGGCCGAACCAAGCAGGTAATAGGTATCTTCGGGGTGGGTTACCCAGTCTTTAAAAGCGGCGATGACCGCGTCGTTGAGCGTTTGGGCGCCATCTTCCACAGGCACCACGGTAGCACCGAGCAGTTCCATCCAGTA
>JBBSDH010000041.1:0-23145 GCA_038249605.1 Chitinophagales bacterium
CTTCAGTCCGCCGTATCATTAATGTCACACCATTTACATTGGACTTTAGTCCGCCGTATCATAAGCGTCATTTCATTTGCGGCGGACTGAAGTCCGCCTACCCGGTGTCGGGCTAAAGCCCGACCTCCTGACAAAAACACATCATGACAACAATCGGCATCATCGGCGGCGGCATCAATGGCCTTTTTTCCGCCTACTACCTTCAAAAAGCAGGATACCAGGTCACTGTACTCGACCAGGGCGATTTATCCGATGGTTGCTCCTTCGGCAACGCGGGTATGATCGTGCCCAGTCACATCGTTCCCCTGGCTGCTCCGGGCATGGTGGCCAAAGGCCTGCGTTGGATGCTGCGGTCCGACAGTCCTTTTTACCTGCGTCCACGGATCAACGGCGCTTTGGCGCGCTGGGCCTGGCTTTTTTTCCAAAATTCTACGATTGGAAATGTGGAAAAAGCCGTTCCGCTTTTACGCGACCTGAGCCTGTTGAGCAAAAGCCTGTACCAGGATTTCCATCGAGAAAACCATTTCGATTTTGAATGGCATGAGAAAGGGCTGCTGATGTTGTACCAAACGGCAGGCATAGAACACGAAGAAATGGAAGGTGCCGCTTTGGCAAACCATTCGGGTATTGAAGCGCATGTACTGACTGGCCGCGAGATTCAGGATTTGAATCCAGGGGCAAAAGTAGAAGTACGCGGGGGCGTGTTTTTTCCCGGCGATGCACATGTAAACCCAAACAAACTGATGGCCGGTTTGAAAAAATATCTTGAGGCAAACGGCGTCATTTTCCTTTCTCGACAAGAAGTTAAAAGTTTTGAAACCCAGAGCAAACGTGTAACAGGGGTAGTAACGGCTCAGGAGAACTTGGTGTTCGACGAAATTGTGCTGACCGCAGGCGCCTGGTCGGCCCAACTTGCCGCCAAACTGGGCATGGCTTTGCCGCTTCAAGGTGGCAAAGGTTACAGTTTTTTGCTGAAGGGCCAGGGACCTCTTGTAACCATCCCATCGATCCTGCTCGAAGCCCGTGCTACCGCCACGCCCATGGGCGGCGATCTGCGTTGTGCCGGTACCATGGAAATCGCAGGACTTGATCTTTCGGTTAACATGAACCGTGTGCGCGGCATCGTGAATGGCATCAACCGATTTTATCCTGAGACAAACATGGCTTTGCCGGAAAAAACGGCTGTTTGGAGTGGACTTCGTCCTTGTTCGCCCGACGGCTTGCCCTTCATCGGCCGTCTTCCTCCATGGGAAAATGTGACTTTGGCTACGGGCCACGGGATGATGGGCCTCAGCCTCGGCGCCGCCACAGGCAAATTGGTGTCGGAGTTGGTGATGCGGGAGAGTGAAAGTATACCTATTGATGGATTTAACCCAAGCCGATTCTAAACCTAATTCAGGATTTTGGTCGGAGGCAAAAGCGCGCAAATTTTATTTACTTCGCGGTACATCCTATTCCGCATTCCGCATTTAAAACAGTTTCATTTGCTCGCCCCTCGGCAGCAACTGAAATGTTTTCCGGTGGTGTTCGCAGGGGCCGCATTCGCGGATGGCATCGCGGTGGGCTGTTGTGGGGTAACCTTTGTTTAAGCGCCAACTGTAGTGCGGGTATAGGGCATCGAGCTGGGTCATGTGCTCGTCGCGGTGGGTTTTGGCCAGGATGGAGGCTGCGGCGATGGAAGCGTATTTACCGTCGCCTTTCACCACACAGAGATGAGGAGTAGCGGCCCAGACCCGGAAACGGTTTCCGTCAACAAGCACGAACTCTGGGCGCAGTTTCAAAGCGTCGAGCGCCCGATGCATGGCGAGTACCGATGCCCATAGGATATTGTAAGTATCTATCTCTGAAGGAGAAAGGGAGGCCACAGCCCATGCTGCAGCCTCCCTTTCGATGATGTCGCAAAGCGTATCGCGGCGTGATTCGGTGATTTGTTTCGAATCGTTCAGGTCCGGGTGGTGAAAATCCGGAGGTAAAATAACGGCTGCGGCGAATACTGGTCCGGCCAAACAGCCGCGCCCGGCTTCGTCGCAGCCGGCTTCTATCAAGGTTCTCTGGTGATGGGTCAGGAGCATTTTAATTGGATCCCTTCACCAGTTTTTTTGTGGCCATTTGCCCGTCAACAAGCAGTCTTACAAGGTAAAGTCCGTCGGGGTAGCCGCCCAGTTCGATGTTTTCAACCAGGGTTGAAGTGCCGGAAGCGTGTGTTTCCCATACGCGTTGTCCTAGAAGATTGATGACTTCGACATGTACATCGACCGGGCGATCAAACGATGCGTTGAGTAGGGCGATACCGTTCGTTGGGTTGGGCGACAGTTTTAGGCTGCTTAGTCCTGTGATTTCGTTGTTGGATGTGTTGAACATGGTTACCACCAATTCATCGGTGCAGCCCAAGGCATCGGTTACCGTTACGGTGTAAGTGCCTTCAGGAAGCCCTCCTACGGTTTGTGTATTGGCGCCAAAACTCCACAGGTAGGTTACGGGAAGGTTGGCGAGGCCGACGTTTACCGTGGCAGAGCCGGTGGCTAAACCGGGAGGTGTGGGTGTGATGTTGGCAGTCAGGGCCATGTCGGCAGGACAGGTCTGCAGGTTCACGTTATCGAGGTCGAAGTACCAGTCTCCTTCACCCCAGTTGCCTCGGAAGCGCACTTTGATGGATTGTCCGGCGAAAGGTGTGAGGTCGATAAATACGGTTTGCAAGGGTACCGTTGGTGTATGGGTTGCGCTGTTGATGCTGTACACGTTGGTCCAGCTCATTCCGCAATCGGTGGTGATTTCTACCTCAATGGCAGAGTTCACGAGGATGGTAGCAACGGTACCGGCGAAGAAGTCGACAATGCGGTAGTCGAAGCGCAGGCTGTCACCTGCGGCAACGGGTCCGTAGCGGGCTGTTTCCGCATTAAACGTTGGGTTGAAGCTGTAGATGTTAGCCGACAGTACAAACGAAACGTTGTTGTGTGCGTTGGTGATGAAGCCGTTGGAAGTCCAGCCGTCGGGCAGATTGAAATCGGTTTCAAAATCTTCATTGAACGGCACAGGTTTGGGCAAGTGTGCAACGGTGTAAAATGCTGTATCGTTGGTAAGATTGGCGTCGGTGGGCAGAATCGTCCAGGCTTTGATGGTAAATTCGCCGTCGCGGCTGTCGAAAGTCGTCATAAACGAGACCTCCACAATTTCGTCGGGAGACACAATGCCGGCGCCGATAAACTGGACTACTGGCGGGCCGTCATTCACAGAGTAAGCGATCTGGAAGTTGGCTTGCGGCTGCGTTCCGAAATTGGTGAACCTCAAATTGACTTTATCTTCTTCGAGGCCACAATCGACATTTTCGCCGGAGGTTGTGATTTGCAATGAGGCAACATCATTGGCCAGGGGCACATAGATGTTGATGTCGTCGATGGCCATGCCGTCGAGGCCAAAAGAAAAATCGGAACCAAAAACAAAGCGGAGGCGAACTTCGCTTTCACCACCTGCACCGAACAACCGGTGGCGGGCCGTGATCCAACCGTTGGAATTGCCGGCCCACACATCACCGAGGTTGGTAAAGGTATTGATGAAATTGTACCAATTGAGGCCTTCGTCAATGGCGCCTACTTTGTCCCAGCTGTTTCCGCCGTCGATAGACATTTCCACAAAACCACCATCAAAGTTGATCTCGGTGACGTAGTTGATGGCGAATTCGAGCACGGGATCTTCCGAAATGTCGGAAAAATCGAAACATGGTGAATTCAAATAAGAAAGTTCCGGGCTGTTGTAGGTTCCTTCGAGGTTGGTCACCCAACAATTAACACCGCTGTTGGCGCTGTTGATGGTGGCTGTTGTGGGTGTTCCAAATTCCCAGGAGGGCATGCTGCTGTTGAGGGTGTCTACGTACCAGCCGCCACTCCAGTTTTCAAAATCCTGGGAGTAAGGTGTTATAAGGCGGTTGACGATGTAGTACGTAAAGGTATCGTTGTTCACGTCCTCGTCGCCCATCATGGAAGCCCAAACCTTGATGACATATTCACCGGGTTCGGAAAAATCGTAGAAGGTTTCGAAGGCGATGGTGGCACTGCTGTCTTTGCCCAAAACACCGGTGTAAAAACCGTCGTTGGGTTGGGGTACGCCTGCGGGCACACCGTTGACACTGTAATCATACAGGATGAGGGACTGCGGGTTGGAACCGAAGTTGCTCAATACGATGGTTACCTCTTCCGTACCGAGGTCGCAACCGCTCACGGGCGCAAGTACCGCAGAGATGCCCACGTCGTTGGTCCAGTACGTTTCAAAGCTGAACGGACCGGCAACGCCGGAAACGCCGGTAGTGTCGCAATCCTGGACCACATAATAGTCGTATTTCGTTTTCGAATCAAGGCCGGTAATCGTCACTTTCGGCGTAGTCACGTAAGCAGTATCGCCCACGCCCGGGCCGGGCACAAAACCAGCCGGACCATACACGACCCACCATCCGGCAAACGGACCGTCGCCGACGGGTGTCCAAGAAATACGCGCACGGTTGTCCCACACGTTTTCTGTGGTGATGTTGATGGGTTTCAAGCAGCTTGGACAATCACCTGTGCCTGTAAAAAGCACACCCGCGGCCGGATTGAATATAGAACCGTACACCAGGTTGTTTTCGTAATCGTACAACTGGAACGACACCTCGGTATTGAAAAAGCTTGGCGCCCAGGAGATGGTGAGCGGCGCATTGTCATTGACCAAAAAAATGACCGTGCTGTCGGTACCATCGAATGGAAAAGTGTTCAGCGTAAACGAGTAAGTATCGCCGCCGGTCGTGATGGTCAAAATGCCACCATTCCAGCCGTCGCCGAACGAATCGAACATGTCCAGACGGTATTCACACTGAGCGGAGGATGTTTGCCAAAACGACAAACCAAGTAAAAGCAGGGATAGGCGTAACATTTTCAGGTACATATACAGGCCTTGTTGAAAGTTTTATCGGGCAAAAATGGAAAACCCCTGATGCAGGGGCTTCAAAGATAGTATGTCTTAACCTGGATTTTTAGGATTTTAAGATTGGGATTTTGAAGGATTGGAGGATTTGGACGATTGGATTGGATTAAAAAAGGAACAGGATGCTTACCAATACGCTCATTAAGACAGCGAATTGATGAAAATACGCCTGATTTCTTTATTGTAGAAATGCCTCTATTTTACAAAAAAAATTAAAATATGTGGCATTTCTACTCCAATCCCATCATCCAAATCATCTCAATCCCCCAAAATCCAATCCTCAAAAATCCAATCCAATCATCCAAATCCCCCAATCCATCAAAATCCCAATCTCAAAATCCCCAAAATCCTGGTTAAGACTATTTTATGCCGTGCATCCACTTGCTGATCATGGGCGAGAGCAGCAGCAAAAGCACCGAAGTACCGATGGCGAACAGGCCCACGTTGTTGAACACGGTCATCGAACGTTCCAATGTTTCCACGGCGGTTACGCCTTCACCAGCTTCTACCGCCGTGAATTTGGAAATGTGTTTGCCGGCCTGGTGAGCGATCGACGACGACAGGAACCAGCAACCCATAAGGAAGCCCACAATTTGTGCAGGCGCCAGTTTGGTCACCAGCGAAAGTCCTACGGGCGAAATGGCAAGTTCACCGATGGTATGCAACATGTAAAGCATGATGAGGAACATGGCAGGAACAAGTCCATTCACGGCGCTCCCTTTGCCGATGTTGAGCACCAGAAAGCCGATGCCTAGAAGCAGCAAACCAAAGGCAAATTTGTAAGGCGCCGCAGGTTCACGACCCGATTGCGCAAGTTTCACCCAAATCCAGGAGAAAATGGGCGCAAAAATCATGATGAAAATGGGGTTCACCGACTGGAAATAGGTGGTGTCCAATTCAAATCCGAACAGGTTTTTGTTCACGTTGCGCTCCGTAAAAAGGTTGAGCGCCGAACCTGCAAGTTCGAAAAACGACCAGAACACGGTGGTGAACAACAACAGGACCACAATAACCCAGATGCGTTGTTGCTGCACACGGTCGTATTTGGAAGCAGTATACAACAGGTAGGCGATCATGCCGGCGCCGAAAAGACCGAGCAACACGTCCACCACATCGTTCTGCTTGATGAGCAGCCAGGCGATGGGGACCAGAACAATGGTAAAAAGGTAGGGCGCGCTCAAACCTTTGAGG
This sequence comes from Chitinophagales bacterium, assembly GCA_038249605.1. Lineage (GTDB taxonomy): Bacteria > Bacteroidota > Bacteroidia > Chitinophagales > Saprospiraceae > M3007. The sequence goes on from JBBSDH010000041.1 coordinate 6,142, forward strand.
CCAAGGAAACTGGGCGGTCCCGCAGGTTTCAAATCAGCGCCTGTTTCCGTGTAAACAGCTTGTGTATGATCGGGGATAAGACCTTTGTCTTCGTACCAACCCTTCGACTGGGCCCAAAGAAAGATCAGCAAACCGACAAACATACCTATGCCGGCAGCCAAAAAGCCGTAGTTCCAGCCTTCGTGGCGTGCAATGGCGCCGCAAGTAAGCGGCGTCAGGAAGGCGCCGATGTTGATGCCCATGTAAAAGATGGTGAACGCACTGTCGCGACGTGGGTCGCCTTCCGGGTAAAAACGGCCGATCATGCTCGAAATGTTCGGTTTGAAAAAACCGTTACCCACCACAAGAAGCGCCAGACCGATGTAAAACATCACCTCATTGTTCAGGAACAACGTAAACTGACCCAAAGCCATAAGGATGGCACCCCAAATGATGGCCCGGCGGAAACCGATGAACTTGTCGGCGAAATAGCCACCGATGATCGGCGACAAATACACCAAAGCGCCGTAAGCGCCATAAATACCGTAAGCCCTGGCATCGTCGTAACCAAAACCGCTGCGGGTTCCGTCCATCAACTGAGCAGTCATGTACAGAATCAGCAGTGCGCGCATGCCATAATAACTGAAACGCTCCCACAACTCAACCATGAACAAAGCAAACAAAGCACGCGGGTGCGTTTTGCGGTTCGTATAAATGACAAAAGTAATCCAGCCCAATACACCGAGCCAGGCAAAAAGCATTAGTTTATAGTCAGGATTCATGAATAAGGTGTTTTAAAAAAGATGTTTTTTCGAATGAGTGGCAAAAGTGCAAAAAATTTATCGGCCCCATTCCTTTGCCATGGCGTTAAAAAATCGGAACAAAATACGGCGCGAGGTCATACCAACGTATTTTTTAAGACAACATTAAGTCCTAACAAGCTGATAGTCAAACCCGGCACCTTGCTTGTTCCTGCCTTTATCCCTTGCGTCGCGCCTCATTCCGGCATTATATTTGCAAACTTTTTTACGACAGCTTGCTGTCATTTATCCATTTTTTCCAAAAATAGACCTCCCCTATGTTCCGCCTCACCAGCTTCGTACTCCTGCTGACCGCCTTTTTCGCCGCCTGTCAGTCCGATCAACCTGCCGACCAACCTTCCGAAACTGCCCAAAAACAAATGGACGCGGGCATCGATACCCTCACCGGCGCCCCTCAAAGACTGCCCAATCCGTGGCTCGACAAAGGTTGCGACCTAGTGACCGACGCCGAAGTGCAACAACTTTTCGGCATCGAACCCCAACGCGACGTGTTCAACGCCCGCACGCTTAAAGGACAAACTTTTTGCCTGCGCTCGTGGATGAAACCCAACTGGAAGGAAATCGACAACGCCAACGAAAAAACCGGCGCCAAATACAAAGAATATAAAAATTCGCTCATCATCAACCTGCTCGACTACGGTACCGAAGTTGTAGCCCGCGAACAGTTCGACATGGCCAAACGCACGCGCAAAGACCTCTACGAAAAAGAAATCAACGACCTCGCAGACGGCGCCCTGTGGAGCTCTTCCTCCAATACCCTCATGTTGAAAAAAAGACACCTCTTCGTGAGCATCACCATCGAATATGCCGACACCGACGAAGACAACCTCGCCAAAGCCCGCGAAGTAGCCAACCTGGCTTTGAAGAAAATGTGAGGTTAAAGTTTGAAGTTTAAAGTTTAAGCCCTTAGTTTTCCAGAGATACGCGAACTTTGAACCTGGAACTCCTTTAAACTTTGACCTTCAAACTTCAAACCCGTTGTACACACCCGAACAACAACGCGAGCTCTACGAGCTTTCCAAACTGATCCTTTTTTCGCCCGAAGCACCTCTGGGCGATGCTGGTGAAGCCGCAGAGCGCGTACAGGAATTGCGCACCGTCATCCGTTTCCACGAGTGGAAATACTACATGCAAAACGATCCGGTCGTTAGCGATTCCGAATACGACCAACTGTACAAACAACTCGAAAAACTCGAACGGCATTTTCCCGATCTGGTTACCGATGACTCGCCCACACGGCGCGTGTCACCCGACCTGACGGGTAAAGACGTGCAACTCGTGACCCACCTCACACCCATGCTTTCGCTCGACAACTCCTACGACGCGGAAGACCTCGCCGATTTCGATGAACGGGTGAAAAAACTTTGCGGGCTCCCCAAAGACGCCGTGGTGGAATACGCCGCAGAACCCAAATTCGACGGCGGCACCATCGTGCTTGTGTACGAAAACGACCGCCTTTCGCGTGCCGCCACACGCGGCAACGGTGCCATGGGCGACGACATTACCGCCAACATGCGCACCGTACGCTCCATTCCCCTGAAAGCCAATTTTTCCAAATACGGCATCACCACTGTGGAACTGCGCGGAGAAGCACTTATCCGAAAAGATGTCTTTGAAAAGATAAACGCCCGCCGTCAGGCCGCCAGCAACGTGCTTTTTGCCAATCCGCGCAATGCCGCCACAGGTGGACTGCGCATGAAGGACCCGCGTGAAACCGCTGAACGCGGACTCGAAGCTTTCATTTACCAGCTCGGTTACGCTACCGACGAGGTGGGCAACAATGCCATTGGCAATTTTGAAAGCCATAGGCAAATGATCGATTTGCTCGAATCGCTTGGTTTCAAAACGCCGTCCATGACCACCCCAGCCAAAGGCATGAAGCCCGAGCGCATCGTGTGCCAGGGCATTGAGGCCGTAACGCAATTTTGCAACAGTTGGCAGGAGCAACGGGACAACTACCCCTACGAAATCGACGGTATGGTGGTAAAAGTGAACAGCCTCGAACTCCAGGCACGATGCGGCTACACATCACACCACCCGCGCTGGGCCATCGCTTTCAAATTCAAAGCAAGGCAGGCCACTACGCGCCTACGCGACATTGAGTTTCAAGTGGGCAAAACAGGCGCTGTAACGCCGGTAGCCAAACTCGAACCCGTGGCCCTGGCGGGCGTAACGGTGCAAAACGTGAGCCTGCACAACGAAGAATTCATACGCAGCAAAGACATACGCATCGGCGACAGGGTGCTCGTGGAACGCGCCGGCGACGTGATCCCGTACATCGTAAAGTCCCTCGACGAACTGCGCGATGGCACGGAAAAATCCGTGGTGTACCCAACCCATTGTCCGGTGTGCGACAGCATTTTGGTGAAACCGGCCGACGAGGCCATCTGGCGCTGTGAAAATGCCGAGTGTGAAGCCCAAGTCTTGCAACGCATGATTTTTCATACGTCCAAAAATGCCATGGACATCGAAGGTCTCGGCGAAAGCACCATCGTGCGTTTTTACAAACTCGGATGGCTGCATTCCATCGCTGATCTTTACCGGCTCGACTACAATAAAATAGCCCAACTCGAGGGCTTTGGTGAAAAATCGGCCGCCAACCTCCAAAAGGCGGTGGATAAAGCCAGAAACCATCCCATTTACCGGTTGCTACACAGCCTTAGCGTGCACCACCTGGGTCAAAAATCATCGAAACTGCTTGCCGCAGAAGTTGAAAATGTGTTCGACCTGCAACAGTGGCCGCTCGAACGCTATCAGGAAATCAAGGACATCGGTCCGGTACTCGCTCGAAACGTGTACCATTTTTTCCAAAACGAACACAACGTCGAGCTTTTGCGCACCATGGAAACACTTGGCGTAAACATGGCCCAAACGCCCGACGACAAAAAGCCACAAAGTGTTACAGGTGGTCCGCTCAGCGGCAAAAGCATCCTTTTTACCGGCACCCTCACCTCACTCACCCGCGAATTGGCCGAACAACAGGCCGCTGCAGCCGGCGCTACCCTGGCAAGCGGCGTAAGCAAAAACCTGAACATCCTTGTGGTGGGAGAAAAAGCTGGCTCTAAACTGAAAAAGGCGCAAGCTTTAGACACGGTGGAAATCTGGACAGAAGAGGAATTTCTGACCAGGATTTAGTGGACGTGTCCCGCAGGGATACAGATTGGGATTTTAGATCCCGCGCTTCGCTGGGATGACAAAAAAAAGATTGGGAAGATTGGATTGGATTTTATTTGGATTGGATTTTTTCTGATTTATGGATTCTGTACAGCCTGAGTAACGCGTAAATCCAATCCAAATAAAATCCAATCCAATCTTCCCAATCCTTTTTGTCCCATTAAAATCTCAATCTGGATCCCTGCGGGACAAGTCCTCAAAATCCAGGTTAAGACAAAAATAACGCAGCCGAGCACGTTTACACGGCCCGGCTGCTAAACCCCAAAAAACCAAATGAAAACAATCTTAATCTTATTTGTGTGCCTTCATTCCTTAACAAAGACAGCATGTAGACGCCCTTTGGTTGGGTGCGTCACAGGTGCATTGTCAGGAGAAAGTCATTTAAAACTGGTGGGAAAAGACCCGGCTCCGACGTTTCGGAGCCGGGGTTCTCGCCTATGAAGCATAAGACATCTGAACCAAAAGTGGTTGGTTTCAATGGATCTGACCCGGACATGCGTTGCCCGGGCCAATCAACGGGGGTTGTATGGCTGCCGGAGTGTTGAAAAGCGGATAAAACGGGAAAATGCCGAAGGCATGAAGGCGCCTGAGAGGACACTTTGACCGAAAAACCACAATATTTTGTTGGGAAACGCCAGCATAAGCCAGCCTGAAGTACAGGAAGCATTCATGGGATGTATGTTTTACAAAATCGGAACTGATGCGATTAAAAGCAAAGCTTATGCAAATATAACCCGATTGGACATATTTAAGCTTGGCGACGAACAGTTTGTGTCTGTTTGTCGCCTATCTGACTTTGTTAACATTTGAATTTCGCTAAAAATCAGAAAATCCAGTCCAACGGTTGCCGAACTGTTCCCAGAAAGCCAAAACCTTGCTGCGCGATGGGAATTCGGAATAAATGTTTCCCAGTTGAATGCTTTTCAGGACATGCACGGTAGCTTTTGACACCTCTTCAGGGAGGTTGTCGATGGTTAGCCATTGTACATCCTGAAACTTTTTGGGCTCCAATGCTGCTGGTTCACCGTGAAAACGGGTGGCTTTGAAATAGAGCACCAATACCGTTTCATCCTTTTTGAGTTTGTGCCTGTGCAAAACGTGCACGAGGGTCAGATCTTCAGGCTCGATGTGAATGCCTGCTTCTTCGCGTGTTTCCCGGGAAAGGGCTTCCCGGGCAAATTCCTGTTCTTCAACGTTGCCGCCGATAAGGGAGAAGCGCCCTCCATTTTTTTTCGTTTGCCGCAGGAAGAGCATTTTGCCGCTGTCCTCCAAAATAAGCCGCACAGCGAAAATGAGCATAGCGAAGTTCGTTGATCTTTGGTTGTGATTTGTGGTTTGTGGTTGGAATAAAAAAATCAACCAACTTAGGACAAACTCTAAAAATTTTACTCGGAATAGATTTCCAGCATGGCATCCTCGATGGCCTCTTTGGAAGCGCCTTGCATGGTCAATTCTTTACGTTTTTCGGCCTGTTGGGTACGGACAGCAACCTTGTTTTGCTGAAAGATGTCTTTTTGGGCTTGTGTATTCAACAGTCGTTCAATGCTGTTGAGGGTGCCTTTTTGAATGCTTTGCATTTTGCCGCGGTACATGGAGGTGTCGCTCTGTTTGAGCGGCTCTATTTGCGTCAAGTTGCGCAATTTGCGGATCTGGATACCGTACATGGTTTTGCTTTGATCGGCGCTAAGCTGGTACTTGGCCGTCAGTTTTGCGACTGCGTCGCGTGCGGTGGCGTCGTCGGACGAACTTACCAGGTTTTGAGGCGCGGCAGCATTTCCCGATTTGTCCTGGGCAGAGGCGCTGAATGCAAAAGTGGCGAGGAAAGTCAGCAGGATCAGATGTTGCTTCATGGCAAAAAATCTTTGTTTGTATGCAGAGCTCAAAAGTAGGTAAAGTTTTTGGCTAACGAAGTGGCCTGTGTAAAAGTGTCGCAAACCTCCCAAAAGTTCCTCATTGTTCGATTGCTGGTTTGCTGGCTTCCACCAGTTTCCAGCCAGTGCCTTCCACCATAAAACGGATGATGTCGCGCACGCTGTTGGCCTGTGTTTCGGCCTGGTTCAGCAGGTCACTTTGAAGGGCCTGCTCGCGGATGTTCTCCTTGGCTCGGTCGTTGATGTGGTTGTAGTCGGCAGGCGTTAGGTTTACAAAATAACCTTCGGAAATGTCGTAATAATCCAGTTTGTGGTCGATGCTTAGGATTTTAGGCGCCGGCCAGGCAGTCATGGTGATGGTTTTGGTGCGTTCGTCGGCATCGAATTTGAGGTTGTTTAAGTCATAACCTGCCGCCACGGTGGCCTGCACGCGCACCAGCACTTTTTTGCCGTAAAAATAACTCGTCCACCCTTCCTGGTTTTCGCGGTAATCGTAAATTTCCGAAAAATGTCCTTCCACCGTGATGAGTTTGGTCACGGCTTCAATTTTTTCCAAAAGCACGGTCGAACTTTCTTGGATTTGCTTTTCAGGTTTTGAAAACAAGCGGTAACTCAGGTAACCGCCCAGCAACAAAGCTGCGATGAGCAAAAGTGGTTGGAGGGGAGAGCGCATTTTTTGTTGTTCGTTGATGGTTTGTTGTTTTTGCTCCTGAAATAGTCCGAAAAACCAGACCGTTTACTCCCCTTTCACCAGCTTCCGCACTGCAACCCCGTTTTCTGCTTCCAGGCGCACCATGTACAAACCGATTGGAAGTTTGTTCATCGGCACCCAAAGACGCTCGGCGCCCACGGGCAGTTCCTGTTCGCTGATCCATTGTCCACCGGCACTGATTACCGTAACCCGGGCAGGCGCCGTCAATGCCTCGCTAAGGCTAACCCATGCGCCGTCGCGGGTCGGGTTGGGGTGCACCATAAACAGGGGTGCTTCGTTTGCCGGATCTCCTGTTGAAACGTTCAGCGGCTGAATTTCGAATGCAGGCGTACCGAAGTAGCCGCCTTCGCCGTCGGTTACTGTAAACCGGAAGAAGTCGGGACCAGCACTGTATCCATATTCAAAATAGCGTACGGCGCCGTTGTTGATGTCGGCCTGGGTAAACTGGTCGCCCGGTTGCATTTCGCCGCTCCAGTTTTTCTCCAGTCGACCGAACTGTGGCTTCGTGACCAGGGTATAAATCAGTTCCGATGCCGTATTGTTGGCATCTTCCACCAAAAGCAAATCGCCACCAACAGGGGCATTGGCGCCCGAGTTGAGCTGCAAGGGGATGTTTTTAACCAGGTATGGCGGATTGAGCGATACCGAAGAGCAAAACTCCAGTTCAAAACCCGTAAGCTGCCCACCGGCGCCGAATTGGTTGTCTTTGATGCGCAAGATCCATTCGCCGGTAGACGATTGTCCGCTCATGGCCGACAAATCGTTTTGGGGCTGGTAGGTGGTGCCATTGTTTGCCGGCGGGCACAAGAAGTTGGTTGGCGCTACGTCGTTCATGCCAAAGTTGAAATAACCGTTGTAGTTGTTGCACCTGTTTTTGAACAACAATACTGTGGTGCCTTGCGGACTGATGAGGTTGGCCTCCAGGTCGCCGAAAAACTCATGGTACCCTTTGATCTGTTTCACATTCACTTTATTGAACATGGCGCCGCCGAGTACGTTTATTTTTGATTCAATGGTAGGCTGAGTGCTGGCTGAAATGTTTTTGGGCAAATCGTTGCCTACAACTACGGAACAGCTTTCCACAAGGGTGGAGAAGAAATACGGTTCGGTCCAATCATGTACGCCACATTCGTTGAAGGGTCGAACCCGCCAGTAATAGGCCGTATTTTTTTCCAAGAAAACAGGAATGTAAAAACTGTCGAGCGAAAGATTGCTCTGGGCCGAAATCATGGTTGCAGGGGCAAAAGAAGGACTGGTAGCCAGTTGCACCTCATAGGTTTCTGCATCGTTGGAGAGATCCCAAAACAAGGACTGGATTTGCTCCAGACCCGTAGTACCATCCACCGGCGATGCCAGGGCAAGTGCCGAAAAGTTGTTGCTCACCAGATGCAGCCGGATGACACGCAGCAATGTATCGCTGTTGTCCGCAACGGCGCGTACAACGATGTCGAAATCGCCTTCCACCGTAACGCCGTTGAGGTTGACAGTAATGCCTGTGCTCTCTCCGGGATTGATTACAGAATTGGTAAAATTCACGTCGGCGCCTGGAGGTACTCCGCCTACGACATCCAGACTGATGGCGTTGCCAAATCCGAGCACAGCCGCGCTTACGATGTTGGTACTGAACACTTCGGGCAGACAAATTTGGGCAGCGTCGTTGCTCAAACTCACTCCAAATGCTGGCACTTGAGCGGCTTCGATGCGGAAATTGCTGTTGGAGATGTCGTAAAAAATATTGTCCGCAGCTTTAACACGCACACGGGCCTTGGTTGAAAGCACATCGTTGGGAACCAATACAAACTGACTGCCGTCGTTGCCGGTGCCAGAAGCAAGGGTGATGGGGTAGGTGAACCCGCCGTCGGTGCTCAACTGCACATCAACGGTGCTGCAGCTCACCGGTGCTTTGTGGCTATTGGCAACATCCCACCGAACTTCTACGTACGTTCCCTGACGCCAGGTAACAGACGCAGTATTGGGCTCCAGAACCACAAACGGTCCTGCCAGCGCCGTGGCTTTGAAAGCCACATCGGCCCAGCCTACGCCGCCGCCTTCCGGGCGGTTGTCGCGGGCCGTCAGACGAAACGTGAGGTCGCGTGAGTAGGAGGGCAGCTGTTCTGCCATATCGGTTTGGTTGTTGATGACGGTTTGAATTTTGGGGAAATACCGTTGTCCGTGATCCACCGGCAGGATGGTGCGGAAAGTTGCGGTGTTTCCTATGGGTTCGCCCAGCGGTGTTTCCGGTCCGGCGTCAATTTCCTCCCAGCAATAGTTCACCGTTTCGCCGTCGGGGTCGTTGGCCGTACCTTCCAGCTCGAATGGCGTACCAATGGGAATGAAAAAGTTATCGACGTAATCAAGGGTCACCGTAGGCGCATTGTTCGTGGTAGTAACAAACGTACCGCAGGTATTGCCGATGCTTTCGGTAAAAAAGAATTGAATTTCCTCAATGGACCCCGAGTGGAAATAAAGGTCGGTATTGAACTGGATGTTGTCGGAACCGCAGGCGCCAGCGTACGACATGATGGTGCTGCCGCTTCCGGGTTCAAAGGCAGTCAGGCCCGCACGGCCGCCACCGCCACCACAGCGGTTCCAGGTATGTCCGCCGCTGAGCTGGTGACCTACTTCCTGACCGATTACACTCACAAAAAAATCGCCGTAATCCATAAATCCATTGCCTGCCGAACAACCGCGTGCTTTACCGTCGGTGCAGGTGATGCCGCCAGCTACGCCAATGGCCGCTCCGCCCATGTAACGCGCATACACGTGACCAATGTCGAAATTGGCGGTTCCCACCAGACTGCTAACAATGATCGGGTTTTGGCTCATCCAGCCGATCACATCGGTTCCCTGGTAAGGATCGGTGTCGGGATTGGTGTACACCACATCGGCGCTGCCTGGTACAAGTTGAAGGCGCATGGCCATGTCGCGCTCGTAAATGGCGCTGATCATGTTGGTGTATTCCACTACGGCAGCAAATCCCGATTCTTCGGTTCCACCGTGGTCTTGCGTAAACTCGCCGGTGGCAGCCACCACATAACGGTAAATTTTCAATTCCACTGGAGCCAGTTGCGGACCGCGGTCCTCTGCAGCAGGTACATAGGGCCTGTCGCCGTAGTCCATGGGTGGAACACTTTCGTCGGGCATCCATGTGCGCGCAAGCAAACGGTTTTCGTTGGCGGGCAAATCGGCGCGGTTGTACATGATGTAATGCTCCGTTTGGCCCCAAACGTAGGGCTCGAGGTACTCCACTCCCATGTCGGGGCGAAGTACCATGACACGCAGACCCCGTAGGCTGGTGGTGATGCGCAAGCTACGGCCCGGATGGGTAACAGACACACCTGCATAGGTGCGGATGCCCGGGAAGCGCGTTTCGAGCGCAGGTTCCATCATGCCGGTTTGAAACACAGCAAATGTTTCGGCATTGCCGTTGGCGTCGGGAAGGGTGATGCGGAATGTTTTGCTGTTCGCAGCAGAAGTAAATTCACGGGGCGCTTGAGCAAGTACGGCGCGCAATCCTTCGTAATCGAAACCATACACTTTATAATCCGCCGGCCAAATGGTGCGTTGTGCGCCTTCCGGAACGGTTACCGATGTGGCAGAAGCTGGCCTGTAAAATGTATTTTCCTGTGCGGTGAGGCTGGCCAAAGGCAGCAGGAGCAGAAGCAAAGTATTTCGAATGTACATGGCGGCGTATTGCAAAATTTTATTTCAAAAAATTGAAAACCTCAAAAATGAATCCATCGGAATGGATTGAAGGACCAAAGATGCAAAGTTAAGTGTTTTATTTTCAAGGACACTTTTGCTCTTGGCGGACAGTGCAAATTCCCTCTTTTACCCCTAAAAAACAAACGCCGCAGTGCTGAAATCAATTTTGCAGAAAACTGTAAATCAATTTTTTACAAAAAATCATCAACGCTGCGGCGCTTGTTTATAAAGCTCTAAAAGCTTCAGCGACGGATGATCACCTTGCGGGCGCCTACACCCTCAATGTTCATTACATACCAGCCTTCGGACAAAACAGGCAGGTTGAAACTGGTGTTTTCGAGGCCTTGGGGCAATACCCACGTGCGGATCATCTGGCCCATGCTGTTGAACAACATGGCGCGCGTATCGGCGCCGAGCGGGTTGCTGAACTGCAGCCGGAGCATGTCGCTGGCAGGGTTGGGCGACAATTGGAAGCTGTTTGCTTTAACCAAATCGCCGGCGCTAAGGCCTGTTACCTGGATGTTGAAAGCGCCTGTAGCGAAGCCGCCGTCGGGGTCGGTCACCACAAAACGGAAGGCATCGGCGTTGTTGTAACCGTAATCGAAATAACGGATGTCACCGTTGTCGAGTTGGGCCTGTGTAAACTGGTCACCCACTTTCATCTCCCCACCCCAATTGCGCTCAAGGCGTCCCGTTTGAGGAACAGTAACAAGGGTGTAGGTCAGTTCGGCAGCTACATTATCGCTGTCGTTGGACAACAGTAGGTTTGTGGCAATGGCGCTGTTGGTTCCGCTAGACACCACCAAAGGATTGTTGTTGACGATGAATGGTGGGTTGAGCGAGGCGCTGGAACAAAGTTCGAGTTCGAATCCGGAGAGTTGGCCGCCCGAGCTAACGACGTTGTCTTTCACCTGCAATTTCCAGTTACCGCCCGAAGCCAGTCCGTTCAGGCTGCTGAGCACCTGGGCGGGTTTGGCGGTGGTGCCGTTGTTTGGCGGCGGGCATGAAAAACTGCTCACGGCACTGTCGTCGAATCCTACGTTGAAGTTGCCGTTGAAACCGGGACATTTGTTTTTGAACAATTGTACCACAGCTCCTGTAGGTGCAATGAGGTTCACTTCCAAGTCGGACAAAAACTGGTGGTTGCCGCGAACTTGTTTTACGTTCACATCGCTCACGGTGCCGCCTGCGGGTACTTCGATGGTTGATTCGACGGTGGGCGTTGCACTTCCCGTGATGTTTTTGGGCAGGTCATTGGCAGTAAATACCGCGCACGATTCAATAAGGGTACCGAAAAGAAAAGTTTCGCTCCATTTGGATGTTCCGCAGTCGTTCAACGGACGTACGCGCCAGAAGTAAACGGTGCCTTTATCCAGGATAAATACCATTTTAAACGTATCCACAAGCGTATTGGCGTTCGTTACCAAAGTGCTGGCCTCGAAAGACGGGCTGGTAGCCACCTGAACCTCGTAACTGTCGGCAGCAGCAACACCATTCCAGCGAAGCACCGGCGTTTGTACGATGCCCGAAACACCATCTAAGGGTGATTGAAGTGCAAAGGCGGAAAAATCGCTGTCTACAACAGTTGCTTTCAGGTTGATCGAATCAACAAGCGTTCCAGCCTGGGCCAAAACGGTGTAATCGAAGGTTCCCTCTGCTTGTCCGGGAGCGAAAACAATGCTCATAACGGCATCGGCGCCCGGCACAACAGGGTTGGGCGAAAAGGTCGCTTCGGCGCCAGCGGGCAAGCCGTTCACGGACATTTGGATGAGGGTATCGAACCCTACCAAAGTACTGGTGCTGATGGTGGTGGTGAACGTTTCGGGTATGCAGGCATTGGCTTCCAGATCCTGGGTGCAAAGCGAAAAACCTGGTGTTGTTGCAGCCTCAATACGGAAATTGGTGTTCGACATGTCGAAGAAAATGTTGTCTTCGGCAGTGATGCGTACACGGCCGAGGCTGGTTACGTTGTTGGGCACCAGGATGCATGCGCTTCCTGTATTGGGTACGTTTTCAGCCAAAAGAACGGGAAAAGTATTGCCGCCGCCGAGACTCAGACGGATGCTGACGGTTTGGCAATTGACCGGAGCTTTATCTGTATTGGCCACCTCCCAGGTTACGATCTGGTATTCGCCTACTTTCCATACCACGGAGCTCAGGTTGGGGTACGAAACGCGGAACGGGCCGGCCTGTTCGGTAGCATTGAAACTCACTTCTTTGATGTCAACACCACCTGCGCCGGCGTGGTTGTCGCGCACCGTAAGCCTGAATTTTAGCGGACGGCTGTAATTGGGCAGGATTTCGCTGGGGCTGTTGAGGTTGTTGAAAATGTTTACGTTGCGCGGAAAAATACGGTTCGGCGAAACCACAGGCGCAATCGACCTGAACAATGGTCCGTTGCCGTCCGGGGTTCCGAGCGGTGAGGTAGGGCCAAGGTCGAATTGTTCCCAGCAATACGTCAATGCATCGCCATCGGGATCGGTGCCCGAACCTTTCAGTTCGAAAGGCGTGCTTATGGGTATGAAAAAGCCGTTGCTGTGTAAAATGGTGGCTGTAGGAGAATTGTTGTCAGTGGCTTCCAGGGTGCCGCAGTTGTTGCCGTTTTCGTTGTAAATGAAGTTTAAAAACTGCGAAATATTACCTGTGTGGTAATATGGATCATTGTCGTTACCTACGTTGTTGCTGCCGCAAAGACCACCGTATGCTAGGATGGTCGTTCCGCTGCCGGGTTCCCAGGCGCTGCCGGGGGTGAACTGGCTGTCGTCCTGGCATTGGTTGAAGGTATGGGTGCCGGACAGCTGGTGGCCCAATTCGTGGGCTGCTGTAAGGTAGAAATATTCACCCACCGGCGCTTGCTGGGTAGAACAACCCCATGCTTTGGTAATGCCGCATATCGAACTGAGCTGGGCGATACCGGCGGCCGATCCGGCCTGATAAACGGAAAATACGTGTCCAACATCGTAACTGTCCGAACCGATGATCGGGTTGATGGCGGCGGCATTTTGCGCCATCCAGCCACTGGCTTCCGTACCGGTATAAGGATCGGTTGCGGGGTTGGTAAAAATGATTTGATCGTTGTTGGCTATAAGCTCGAGGCGCAGGGCGAAGTCACGCTCCTGAATGCCCATCATGAAATTGACGGCCGTCACGATGGCGCTCAATGCTGTGGGTACGGTACCGCCATGAAACTGTGTGTATTCACCTTTGCCGGCAACGGCAATGCGGTATTTTTTAAGCTGAACCGGCGCAGCGCTGTTGCCGCGTTCGGCGGTTTGATGTTGGGAAGGCAGGTAGTTGGTGCCGAAAAAATCCTGCTCGGTTTCTTCCACGCCACACACGGTACCAGGCGCCAGGATCCTGTCTGAGGGCAGGTCGGAGAGGTTGTAGGCCATGTAAGTTGATGGCGTGGCAACCGGTGCGGGAACCAACGACTGGATGTGCCCGTCTACAGTAAACACAAAGGCGTTGAGTCCCTTGTATCCCACATCGAAACGCATCTTATCGCCCGAGCCGTCGGTTGCATTGCCGGCATAGGTGCGGATGGCGGGGTATTTTGCAGTGAGGTCGGGGTGACAAACGGGCGATTCCCACACTTTGAATGTGCGGAAAACACCGTCGGCGTTGGGGAACTGTACTTCCAGTCCGGCAACACCTGTAAACTCCATAGGTGCAACTGCAAGATGTTGCCGCAGGGCTTGTTCATCGAGCTGGAATGCTTTGAAAGCTGTTGGGCGCAAGACACTTTCAGGCGCCAGTGATTGAACTTTAACATCCGAAGTGCGCCAGTAAGTCGCCGACTGTTGAGCGTTCAGGGCACTGTTTAGGAGGAAAAGAGATAGAAGCGTGAAAAAAAATCGCATGTTTATTTGCTTTTATAGGTGTGCTTATGGGTAGATGCAGGGAATATTTAATGACAAAAATCATTCAAAAGATTTTATCAAGCCAGGGATTTTAGCCGCTTTGCACAAAATGGACGTTCACCGACCCAAATTTGACGATCAAATGGCTGAATGGCTACATTACACGGACCATTAAAACGACGCCGAACAGCAGAAGCGTGACCCCGATGGCTTTTTGCACCCAGAAGGTATGGCCGGGTGTAAGGAAGTGCCGCACACGTTTGGCGGCCCAGGCTTTCACCGTATCGGTAAGGATGAGCATGCCCAACATTCCGGAAAAAAAAGGGATGCTTTCAGCAAAACGCCACTGGTTGGGGATGATCACCGCGCTGCCGATGCCCAACCAGAAAAACAGGGTAAACGGGTTGATGACGTTGAGCAAAAAGCCGCGCAGGGCATAACCGGCATAACCCCAGTTTTGCCAGTTGTGTTCCACACCGGCTTTTTCGTGTCCGTCTATGCGGTCGAGTAAAAGGTCGGCCGCCGTTTCTTCATTGGGCGAAGGCGCTTTTTTCCACAACGTAACAACGCCGAAAATCACGAGTACGATGCCGCCCGTCAGTCCGGCCCAAAGTTTGAAATCTGGTTTGGAGGTGAGCAGATCCAATGCCTCCATGCTGCGGAACAACAAAGCGAGGTACAGGATGTCGCTGATCCAGATGCCCGCAGCCACGCTGAAGCCCGCGCGAAACCCGCGTTCGAGGCTTGCCTGCACGATGGCAAACAACAACGGACCAACCATAAAACTGAGGGTTAGTCCCAACAAAATGCCTTCGTAAACCATGCATGTTAAACCCCTTTTGCCCAGTTCGGGTTTTTGTGGGTGCAAAAATAAAAAAAGTAAGGAAGACCGGGAAATTTACAAACCCTGAGCGGGTATATGTTTTCAGGTCGTCGTTCAGGTCGTAGGTGATGTTGGATTCGTTGTATTTGTTGCGGCACTATTGCCGCGTCCAAGTAAAAAAACTTATCAACATTCCCACCAAAATTTGACAATCCAAAAACAACATGTACCTTTGTATCATCGTACTGATACAGTAAAACAAACGTGCCATGTTAAACCGCGTCCTTGTCGTCGACAACTTCGACTCATTTACCTACAACCTCGTCGATTTTTTCCGACTTCAAGGCTGCCAGGTAACTGTGTTTCGCAACACCACGGACCCTGAAGTTTTGGCCCGGGAGGTATTTGACCTGCTGGTGTTGTCGCCCGGCCCATCGGTGCCTTCCAAAGCGGGCAACCTCATGGCCATCATCCAGCGTTTTTACCAAACCAAACCCATCCTCGGCGTTTGTCTGGGCCACCAGGCCTTGGTCGAATTTTTTGGCGGCAGCCTCCACAACATCGCACCCGTGCACGGTAAAACGGAGGCCATCAGCCACGACGGTCGCGGCATCTTCACGGGCATCGAAAATCCCTGCCACGTAGCGCGCTACCACTCCTGGGCAGCCCATCAAATGCCTTCAGAACTGGAAACCACCGCCACTTCAGCCGACGGCACGGTGATGGCCCTGCGACACAAACGCCTGCCCATCGAAGGCATTCAGTTCCACCCCGAATCGGTGCTCAGCATGCGCGACGATGTGGGCATGCGGATGCTGAAAAACGCCGTTGCCGGCAGACTTTCGGCCGGAAACAAGGTGTATCATCACCTGAGCGCTCTGTTGCAAAACGGCGGCGAACTGCCGGTTGGTATTTTTAAACAATTCCTGCACGCGGTGGAGGAAGGACAGTTGAGCGACGAGCAAAAACAAATCCTGCTCGTTTCCCTCAGCCATCGCCTGCGCAACACCGCCGAACTGCGCCGCTTCACGGAAGCACTTTTAACCATGGCACAAGCCGCTCCGGAAATCGAACTGGACGCCGTCGACATCTGCGGTACAGGCGGCTCCGGATTGCCACGCATCAACACCTCCACGCTGGCTACGCTGTTGCTGGCCCACGCCGGATTGCCCGTCGCCAAACACGGCAACCGCGCCGCAGCCGGTCGGTTCGGCAGTTTCAACTTGCTGGAATCGCTGGGTTTGCCCATCGCCTACCAGCCCGAAACGGCGGCGCGTACGCTGTATGAAAGCAACCTCGCGTTTTTATTTGCCCCCGACATCCACCCCGTCTTCCGGCATTTTGCGGCGGTGCGCTCCAAAATCGGCGTACCCACAGTGTTCAACGTACTCGGTCCGTTGGTGAACCCACTGCAACCGCACCGACAGTTCATCGGTACCGCCTTCGCCGAGCTTATGGACGTGGTTTTTGAAACCGGCATCCTCCTGGGCAAAACGCATTTCATCGTGGTGCGCGGCCACGACGGCCTCGACGAAATTTCCCTCTCCGCACCTACCCGCGTGTTGGAATACCGCGATGGTGAGCGCTACGAATACGAAATCCGGCCCGAAGATTTTGGGATTGAAACCATTCCTTTTGAACTTTTAAGCGCCCATCCGAACGACAGTTTATCCATCGCCCAATCCATGATCAATGGTTCCACGGATACCAGCCACCACAAACTAGTGGCAGCCAACGCCGCTTTTGTTTACACCAAATTTGTGGAGAAAATGCCTTTGCCGGAGGCCTATGCATTTATGGTGAAAAAAATCCGTGATGGTGCGATGGGGCAGCAGTTGGAGCGGTACAAGGAAGCGGTATCTGTGAAAGGTTATTCGGGAGTTTCACTTCGTTCTCTAGGAACCACACGCACAAACCAACCATGACCATCCTCGAAAAAATCGCCGCCGTCAAACGCCTCGAAATCGCCGCCCTTTACGCGCGTTACGACCTTGCCGACCTTAAACGCCGCGTCACACCCGCGCCCGTGCTGCTGCGCGACGCCATGCAACAACGGCGC
>JBBSDH010000042.1:0-23056 GCA_038249605.1 Chitinophagales bacterium
AAACAAATGGGTATTTTTTTTCAAGGATTTTTCAAATTATTCCCCTCACGAGGCCGTAGGCCGAGGAGCCCTGCCTGCTGCCTGCTGCCTGCTGCCTGCTGCCTGCTATTAATCCACCAGCCTTCCGAGTGGCCCGAGCACACTACCGCTTTCTTTGCCGCTGTTGCTGTATTGCAGGATACGCGCTGCCAGACGACTTACCGGCAGTGATTGAAGCCATACGGTACCGGGGCCGCGCAATACGGCATAAAACAAACCTTCCCCACCAAATACCATGTTACGGATGCCTTTTACGAATTGAATGTCGTAATCGACACGTTGGGTAAAAGCTACGATACACCCGGTGTCTACGCGCAAAGTTTCGCCGACCTGTAGTTCGCGTTGCATGATGTAACCGCCTGCATGAACAAACGCAAAGCCATCACCTTCCAGTTTTTGCATGATGAAGCCTTCACCGCCGAATAATCCTGTGCCCAGTTTGCGTTGGAATTCGATGCCAACTTCCACGCCTTTGGCTGCGCAAAGGAAGCTGTCTTTCTGACAAACAATTTTACCGCCAAGTTCCTTTAAGTCCATGGCTACAATTTTACCGGCATAAGGAGCCGCGAATGCTACCCTCTGTTTGTCGGCGCCATGGTTGGTAAAGGTGGTCATAAAAAGGCTTTCGCCCGTGAGCAGGCGTTTCCCGGCGCTCATTACTTTCCCCAAAAAACCCTGGGCCCTATCGCTGCCATCACCAAAAACGGTGGCCATTTGTACATCGTTGTCCATGTACATGAAGCTTCCAGATTCGGCAATTACGGTTTCCTGAGGGTCGAGTTCAACTTCGACGCATTGCATTTCTTCACCGAAAATTTTGTAATCGATCTCGTGGTTGCGACGTGTATTCATTGCAAGTTTGAATTTTAAAGTTTAAAGAGGGAACAAAGAAGGGGATGTTGAAAGTAAGGGCGCAGAAATTACCGACGAGGTTGGACAAACTTTCGATCAATCCCATCGGAAATACACTCCGACGCCAATGCCAGGGCTTTGGGGAACCCATTGACCCGATGCTGCTCCGGCGAATGAGGCCGTTGCTCCCCAGAACCTATTGAACTCCACCATGGTTTTTAACCCGATGGACAACCAACCTTGGTTGTTCACATACAGGCTTGTGAGCCTGTTGCGGAATGGCAATTGTATGTGGCCGTTGCGCAGCGGCTGCAGCCATTGACTAAAAAGAATAATCCAAACAGGGCCTACTTTGAGTCCACCTTCAACGCCAAAATCGAGGAAATCGCTGTAGTCGTTGGTACGCAGTCCATACCCTCCGTAAGCAAACCAGTAAGTATTGGAATACCCCTTGCCGGTGCTGAGCATGGGCTGGATGGTGAATGCATCGTAACCTGTACGCAAACCCGTCGGATCGTCGTATTTCGAAGCAGGCAAGCCCAAACGCAACGAGCCGGTAAGGGGCATTGAGCCATTGTAGAACTGGTGTCGGATGCCCACATTGATGTTGCCTACACCGCTCAAACTGCCTTGCTGTGTTTCCGGTACGGCAAAATTGTTGAGGAACTCACCGTTTTTCATAAAACGTAAAGGCAAGACCCCGGTAATGGTGGTTCGCGAACCAATGCCGTATTCGCCGTACCATTCCAGGGTGCTCTCCGACAAAGCTCGGTCCATGGCCTGAAAGGAGCCTTCGGGCACAAAAATCTCCGAATACTCCGGAATAAATTGCCATGAAAGTTGGGTATAAATACCGGCTTTACTGCGTGGCCAGGGACTTTGGGCCGAAAGAAAAATGGGGAGCAGAATAAGAGAAAAGAAAAAAGTAGTTCGCATGATTCAAGGCATTTTTCAGTCAATCTGACTGCTGACTATTTAGGAAGGCTTGTATTCGCCCGTGATCGATTGCTTCACCACACGCATGTAGGTTTTTTCATCAATCATAATTCGAACGATGTTGCCATCAATTTTGGTGATGCGGCCGAGGATACCCGAGTTGGTCACCACTTCCATACCTTCTTTTAGGCTATCTACGAATTTCTGTTGGTCCTTTTGTTTTTTGATTTGCGGGCGGATGAGGAAGAAATAAAAGACCACAATGATCAAAAAAGGGAAAAGCAGGCTGATGTAGTTGGTGGCGCCACCTGGTGCGCCCTGGAGGAAAATGAATGCTGACATGATTGGAATGGCTTAGGCGCTTTCGCACCGTGTTGGTTTAGAAAAAAAACGCACCCGGCAAACAATTGGCCGGGTGCGCAAAAGTAGGCTTTATCGCTCTAAAGCAAAAATAGGCTTACTTCAAAGAAAATACCGAGTCTTCGATGCCCTCGTTGATTTTGATTTCGTTAACGGTCGCCTTCATAGGAACAGGAAAAATACCGCCAAGGATCATGGTATGCGGAAAACGCACGCCATTGAGCTCTTTGTAATCTGCAAAGTCGGTAATAACCGCTTGCATGGAGCCATCCTGGCCTTCCTGCATGCTTAATTCGCGAACTTTCAGGCTGGTTTCCACATCGTAATATTCGGTGGTTTTTTTACCGTCAGGGCGTTCAACTTCGAGTACATAAGCAGCTTTCCCGTTGAGTTCCTCGATGTTTTTCAATACCATTTTATACGAACTCGTCAGGTATGCGGCTTCTTTGCAAAAAGTAGCCTGCTCCTGAATATCGAGAAGTTCCTCTCCTGTAAGGTCGCGCTGGGCGCCGCCCATACCGGTTTCGATGGCGTTGGTACCGTCGTAAAGACGTTTGCTCATCGACTGTCCATTCATGCTCAAGTCGAAGGCAAGTTTGTTGCCACCTTTTTGCCAGGTCTGGATCAAAAATGACGGTCCGCCACTTTTCATGGATGTGCTGGTGTAAACATCCTTCAGCGACGCTATTTTGGCCTCGCCTCCAATGGCGTTGATGTAGTCTTTTACAATACTTTCTGCGCTTACACCAGCAGGGATGTTGGTGTTGACATTTTTAACGGGTTCACCATAGATGTCGTAAAAATTGACTTTTCCTTCCGGTGAAAACACTTTGAGCTTGTCGGCTACTTCTTCTTTATTGCCCACCACAAGGATGTGTGCTTTGTCGGGACGAATGTATTTTTTGGCCATGGCCAAAACCTCTTCTGCGGTAACGTTTTGAAGCGTTTCGAGGTATTTTTCGTAATAATCGGCTGGCAGTTTGTAACGTGCGGTGTTGAGTGCAAAACTGGCTACCGTGCCAGGTTCTTCAAGACTTTGCGAAAACTGGCCGCTGAGCACGTTTTTCACCACCTGGAGTTCGCTTTGAGGCACTTTTTCCTCGCGCATGCGGTTCAATTCCTTCATGAATTCAATGATGGAGCTGTCGGTAACATTGTTGCGCACGCTGGCAGCGGCATTGAAAGAACCAACAAGTTCGTCGGGGCTGAGCGAAGAACGGGCGCCGTAGGTATATGCTTTACCTTCGCGCAGGTTAATGTTGACGCGGCTGTTGAAATAACCTCCGAGCACAGCGTTCATCAGGCGTGAGCGAATGACATCGGATGTACCGGGTGCAAGTTCTACAGGATAGGTAATGTTGATCACCGATTGTACTGCGCCGGGTTTGTTTACAAAATCGATCTGTGTTTTTTCCGGAGCACGGGGCAGTGTGTAGTTGTTTTCAGGAACATCGCCACGCATCCATTTGCCAAAGTATTTTTTGGCCTGTGTTTCTGCTTTTTCGCGTGTGATGTCGCCGGTAACCACGAGGTAGCTGATGTTTGGTTTGAAGTACGTCTGGTAGTGCTTTTTGATCTGGTCGAGGTTGATTTTTTCAAGCGTGGCCTCGGTCATCAATTCACCGTAAGGGTGTCCTTTGCCGTAGCGCAGGATGTTTGCCACATTGCCGGCGATTGCATTGGCATCGTCTTTTTGACTGGCCAGATCACTTTCGCTGCGGCGTTTGGCTTTTTCAAGTTCTTCCTCCGGAAATGTAGGATTGAGCAATACATCCGACATTACTTCGAGGAGTTTGTCGGTATGTTTCGAAAGGCTTGCTCCAGTAAGGCCGTTGGCATCGGAAAAAAGAGAGGCGCCGAGGAAGTCCACTTCCTCGTTAATTTTAGATTTGGTGCGCGTGGTAGTGCCTTTGGTGAGCAAGTCGCCCATCATGGTGACGTAACCGGCGGCTTCTTTCTCCATGACGGGATCTGAGTCGACAAAAACGCGGTAGGAAACACGCGGCAGTTTGTGGTTTTCCACCACGATGACGGTGAGGCCGTTTTCAAGCTGGAAAGTTTCGGCCTTCCCGATTTGAATTTTGGGTGCATCCCCGGGATTTGGCGCTGCGCTGCGTGCGTTGGCTGCCGGGATCGGAATTTTAGGCGCTTTGCCTGTTGCGGCAATAACCGGCGTTTTGGATGTGTCTGTTGCCGAGGTTTTGTCACCCGTTTTCGGGGAGCAAGCAAAAATCAACAACAAGGAGAGTATGGAGAAAAACGATGTTTTTTTCATGGTGCTTTTTAATGATAGTTCAGCCGTGTGGATCTATTTGGTGTCAACAAATCAGGGCTGTTTGGGTTTTGGGAGCCAATAAATGACCACACGGGCATCTTTTCTAAAATACTGTTTGGCTACACGGCGCAGGTCTTCACGAGTTACTTTACGGTAGCGGGCCAGTTCGGCATTGATAAGGTTGGCGTCGCCGTAGTACATTTCGTAATTTGCGAGACTTTCGGCAATGCCTGCAACCGTGGTGTTGGCTGTAACGAAGTCATTTTCAACCTGATTCTGAATTTTTTGAAATTCTTTTTCCCCTACCAGATTGGTTTGCACCTCGGTCATTACCGCGTCCATGGATTTTTCCAGCTCGGCCGGCTCCACGCCCATGTTGGCGATGGCAAACATGATGTTTGCGCCCGGGTCTTCGAGTTCGAGGGCGAAGGAGCCTGCGGCAACCGCCTTTTGCTCTTCGTCTACA
Source organism: Chitinophagales bacterium (assembly GCA_038249605.1). Classification (GTDB taxonomy): domain Bacteria; phylum Bacteroidota; class Bacteroidia; order Chitinophagales; family Saprospiraceae; genus M3007. The sequence continues at coordinate 4,929 of JBBSDH010000042.1, forward strand.
ATCTTTTTCTGCATGCGGCTGCTTTCGCCCTGGCTTAAGAGCATGCCGAGCATTTTTAGGGCATAAAAGTCTTCCGTGCCCTGGGCAGGGATGTGGTACGACATCAAAACGGCAGGAAGTTGTACGTTGTCGTATACCGTATCGCGAATTTCTTTGGCGATGGGAGGTTCAACTACTTTTGGGCGGAAAATGACGCCTTGTCCACGCGGAATGTCTTTGAAATAAACGTCGATGAGTTGTTTGGTCTGCTCGATGTCAATGTCGCCGGCAATGGAAAGGATGGCATTGTCGGGACGGTAAAAGTCCTTGTAAAACGTTTTGTAATCGATTTCCTGGGCTGCATCGAGGTGTTCCATGGAACCTATGACCGAGTGTTGGTACGGATGCATCGTGAACGTACGCATCATGGTTTCTTCCAGAAGTCGGCCGTAGGGTTGGTTGTCTACGCGTTGGCGACGTTCTTCTTTCACCACCTGGCGTTGGGTTTCGATGCCAACGTTTTCAACTTTGGCATGCAGCATACGTTCGCTTTCGAGCCAAAGGCCGAGGGCAAGTTGGTTGCTTGGCAAAATTTCATAATAGTACGTGCGGTCGTACCAGGTGTTGGCGTTGTTGGTTCCACCGGCGTTGTTGATGTAATCGTCGAACTCGCCGCGTTTGATGTTTTCAGAACCTTCGAAAAGCAGGTGTTCGAAAAAGTGGGCAAAACCGGTGCGGTCGGGCTTTTCGTTTTTGGAGCCTACGTGGTACATCACCGAAACGGCAACGATGGGTGTGGTGTGGTCTTCATGCAAAAGCACTTTGAGACCGTTGGACAGTTCGTATTCTACAAACTGAATGTTTTGCGCTTGCGCACACAAAAAAGAGACAGCCCATAGCAGGGCGGGTAGGATAAAACGCTTCATAACGTTGATTTTGATGATGGAAGTGGTGAAACGTATCAGCAAAAACCGGTACGCTTTCCCAAGCCGCGAATTTCCGTACAATTCGCGCTAACTGTTTACTAATTCGATCAACTTTTGTCTATAATCGGCAAAAGTCTTCCGTTAACAGGCTTAGTTGAGGGGTGAAGATTTTACACCTTCAGCCAGGACGGCCGGAGGGTAAGCTGCGTGGGAGCATTATGCAGCAATGAATCAGATCACCTTATCGGCGCACGACGAAGAGGCGAATGCATCAGGTTTGGCTTTGAAAACAAAACCCATACTCAAAATGTAACCCATGGCTTCTTTCAAGGCAGTGTTGCTTTCGAAAGCCGGGTCGGTGTTGATGTCGGCATGCACTTCCAGGGCGATGTTGTAGGTGTCGAGCAACTCACAAAGGGCGTAAGCTACTTCCACCGAACGTCCCACTTCCAGGATCATTCGTTCCCGAATGGTCATTTTGCGGAAGTTTTTGTCGTTGGAAATGAACATGAATCCGCCCTGTTTTTCCCTTAAAAAAACGATGACAGTGGCAAAATGAACTTCTTTGCCAATCACCTGGGAATCGGTTCCGATGCATACCTTCAAGCGGTAGCCCGCTGCCGATTCGCGCCGAATCGTTTCCTCTACAGCCGTCAACAAAGGCTGTTCGATGCGCTGGCCGTTAAGCTTTCTCCATTGCATAATTTGAATGTTTTACACATGAATGACACTCAAAATTGAATCGTTTATTTGTAAAAACATTTAAAGTACAACAAAATTAACGATTTTTTAAACTAAACATGCATTATTGCACCATTGTTCCAACTACCCTAACCATGATGAACAAAGAAAAATTCCGCAAAGTATTCACTTCGCGCTTTCGCATGGGTTTGTACCTCTTCTGGAAACTTCCCGCTGCGTGGTTTATGGGCATTCGGGTGGCATCCTTCGATGACGCGCAATGTACCATACGGCTGCCTTACGGCTGGCGTTCGCAAAATCCATTTCGCTCAACGTATTTCGCGGCACAATGCGCTGCAGGGGAAATGAGCACAGGATTGCCCGCACTTGCGGCCATACAAGGCGGTCCGCCTGTTTCGATGCTGGTAGTGGATTTCCATGCCGAGTTTTACAAAAAAGCAAATCAGGTTTTGATGTTCACGTTCAGCGACGTGCAGTCCATGGAAAAAAGCATCGCCGCATCGCTTGAAGGCACTGCGGCGACGGAGTTCAAAGCCGAATCGGTAGGGAAATTACCCGATGGCACGGTGGCTTCGAGGGTTTGGGTCACGTGGTCGTTTCGTCTTAAACCTGGATTTTAGGGACCCGTCCCACAGGGACGGGTCCCTAAAATCCAGGTTTAGACTTAATATATTATCAACTCGTACGGCAACCTGGCCTGGATGCCTGTGGCGTTGCGCATGTCCTGCATACTTTTGTAGAGCGGGTACATGTCGCCAAGCTCGGAGCGGATGATCCAGGAGCGAACGTAATCGTCGTCTACATCTTTGTTGCGGGTGATCTGGTCGATGAGTTGTTCCAGTCCCGATTTGGTTCGTGGGAACTCCGTGGTGCGGTATTTTTCTACACCTGCGAGTTTGGCGGCGGCTGCTAATGCTCGGTCGAGGTTACCGATGCCGTCGACAAGGCCTATTTCGAAGGCTTTTTCACCTGTCCAAACACGTCCCTGTGCCATTTCATGGATTTGGTCGCGTGTTTTGCCCCGTCCCTTGGCTACTTTTTGGAGGAAGTCTTCGTAAATCCAGTCGATGCGTTCCTGAATGATGGCGCTTTCTTCTGGTGAGAAATCGTAGAATGGTGTTCCAAATGCGGAATATTGGCCCGTGCGTACGGTATCGAACGTGATACCGAGTTTGTCTTTCATCGTTTTTTGCAAAACAGGAATTATGCCGAACACACCGATGGAACCGGTGATGGTGTTGGGTTCGGCGAAGATGCTGTCGGCCTGGCAGGCAATGTAATAGCCACCGGAAGCCGCCACATCGCCCATACTGACAACAACGGGTTTGCCGGCTTCCTTGCAAAGTTGTACTTCCCGCAGGATGTTTTCGCTGGCGAGCACGCTGCCGCCCGGCGAGTTGATGCGCAATACAATGGCTTTCACTTTATCATCCTTGCGGATTTGACGCAAGATTTTAACATACTTGGCATCGTACACATTGCCAGGCTCTCCTCCGTCGCCATCGCTGATGGTACCTTCGGCATAAACCACGGCGATTTTATCTTTGGCACTTAGGTTGAGCTCCCGGCCTTTGCTACCGTAGTAATCTTCAAGACTGATGCGGTTGAGCTTTTCTTTTTTATCGAGTCCGATTTTTTCTTTCATCAGGTCAAAGACCTCGTCTTCGTAAGCGATGCGGTCAACCAGACGCGCCTTCAAAGCACTTTGGGCACTGCGGCCGTCGTATTGGTCGGCAATGGTGCGCAATTCAGCTTCCGACATGTTTCGGCTCTTGGAGATGTCCGTAATAAAATTGTCGTACAGCCCCTTAAGATATTCGCGCACCTGCATGCGGTTCTCGTCGCTCATTTTGTCGAGGCGGAAAGGTTCGGTTGCGCTTTTGAACTTCCCTGCATAGAAAATTTTCATTTGCACGTCGAGTTTGTCGAGCATGCCTTTGTAAAAACCGATCATGCTGGAGTAGCCCCGAAAATCAACGGCGCCTACCGGATTCACCAAAATCTGATCTGAAACCGAAGCGAGGTAATAGGCGTTTTGGGTATAAAAATTGGCATAGGAAACTACAAATTTGCCCGATGACCGGAAGTCGTCCAACGCTTCACGCAATTGTGCCGAACTGGCTTTACCGGCGGCTACATTGGTGGCATTGAAATAAATGCCTTTGATGTCGGGATCTTCTTTGGCCTGACGTATGGTTGCTATAATGTCGTGCAATCCTACAACATCCTGCTGATCAAATTGAAAAGGATTCAGCGGAAGGTTGTTGGTCTTATCTGGAATGGGCTTGTCGAGTTTGATCTCAAGCACGGTATTGGCTTTTACGGCTACTTTTTCTTTTTGAGAAGCTCTACCAGCCATACCTGCTATGGCGCTGATGCCGATAAAAAGTAAAAGACCCAGAGCAAGGGCAGTGCCCAGGCAGGATGCAAACAGAAACTTAAAAAACTGATTCATGGTAATGTTTTAAGGAACGGTGGTTTGTGACACAAAGGAAACATCACAAAAGCAATTTGTGTTAAAAAATTAGATCAATGGGGGTATTGAGGGGGATGGAGACGGGTAAACGGCTGGCTTGTGTAGAAGCATGATTTTGCTATAATTTGCCCAAAGTAGACAAAGCAGGCATCGTATGTTGGGTTGTTTGCATCTTGGTTTAGATTTTTACCAACCGAAAGCAACCACTTTGGGTCTTCACCAAAAAGTCATACATTTGGCAACGTTTGCATGCTGTTGTTGCGATGTCAAACACCTTGGTTGTGCACCTTTATGCATACCTTTAAGCAGTGAAACAAAACCTACCAAAACTTGCGGATGAACCGTTTTTTCTACAAAAGCCAATTTATTTGCTTCTTTCTTTTGTTGTGTCTGTACAACCGTGCAAGCGCTCAATTGTTGGAAGTTACCCCAGCCAATACCGGACTTTTTACACCAGAAACCCTTATTTCTAACATTTTTTTAGGCGACGGCGTCGAGGTAGTCAGCATCAACTATGCCGGCTCCAACGCAGCCGTAGGTTATTTTACGGGAGGTACTACGGCCGTTGGCATCAACCGCGGTATAGTGATGACCACGGGTGTAGCAACCAATGGCGGCGGAAGTTTTGGTAGCGATGGCGTGGGCTCCAACCAGGCGTCGGTTGATAATCCAAGCACGGCTTTCGATGCTGATTTATCGGCGCTGACAACTTCCGGCACCAACGATGTGGCGGTGTACACCATTACTTTTATTCCAACTTCCGATACTTTGAGGTTCAATTATTGTTTTGGCTCTGAAGAATACCCTGAGTATGCATGCAGCCCATTCAATGATGTGTTTGGTTTTTTCATCCAGGGGCCTGGATTTCCAAATTTTACCAACATAGCCATCATTCCCAATACGGCCCTCCCGGTAACCATCAACAACTTGCACCCTGCAAATCCAATTTATGGATGCGGTCCATTGAATGAGATCTATTACAACTCAAACAACGGATCAAACTTGCAACCAACATACGACGGATTTACCGATGTTTTTGTGGCTCAAGCTGTTGTAGTCCCTTGTCAGGAATACACCATTAAACTTGCCATTGCCGACGTTTCCGACGGGGTTTTCGACTCAGGCGTATTCCTTGAAGCCAAAAGTTTTGGCACCGGTTCAATCAAGGCGGCTGCTACAACGGTAAGTCTCGACGGCACAGTTACAGAAGGATGCGCGCAAGGTGTATTTACCTTTAAACTTCCCAATCCGGCTACTCAAAAAATACCCATCGATTACAACATTTGGGGGTCGGCTACCAACGGGATTGATTACGAAGCTATTTCCGATACCCTGAGTTTTGCCGTAGGCCAGCAAATCATCACCATTCCTATAATAGCTTTTGAAGACAACATGCCCGATCCCGGTGAATTCATAGCTGTAGATATTCAGGTAGACCCGTGCAACCGAGATACCTTGTACATTTTTCTGCGTGAAAACACGCTCGTTGCACCCAACCTCATCACCGATACTTCCATTTGCATCGGTCAAACCATTCAGTTGGATGGAACGGCGCCAGTTCCCCTACCCGCTCCGCCAACGTTCACCAACGATCAGGACTTCTCCATCCAACCTACAAATACAGCGGTCACATCGCCCATCAACGTTTTCGGTGTTCAACCTGTTACGCTTGGGCCCGGGTCCATTCGTTCGGTGTGTTTTAACGCCACCCATACGTGGGTAGATGATTTGGATGTTTACCTCTTTTCTCCTTCCGGACAGTTTCTTGAACTCACCACCGACAACGGTGCCAACGCTGATAATTATACGAATACTTGTTTCACCCTCGATGCCACGACGGTCATCAGCAGTCCTGGCCCATTTGCACCGGCTGCCGCTGCACCATTTTCAAACAACTGGCTACCAGAAGGCCCCTGGGATGATCTTTGGGACGGTATTTATCCTTCAAACGGCACTTGGCAGCTTCGCGTCATCGACGATGCCAACGGTTTTATCGGTATTTTACGCGATTGGACCATCACTTTCGAACCGCTGTATCAGATTAATTACCAATGGTTCCCGATCGTGGGTGTGGCTTGTCCCACTTGTGCTGTAACCGACATCACACCAATACAAAGCGGTGTGTATACCGTTCAAGCAACCGATACTTACGGTTGCGTCGTTCAGGATTCCGTGGTTGTTACTTCCATACCCAATTTGTTAGCGCCTCTGGTAAGTTGCTCAGGCCAAACAAGTACAAGCATTGCGTTTGACTGGACCGTTGTTTCTGGCTCCACCGGCTATGAAGTCAATGTAAACGGAACTGGCTGGGTACCTGCCAATGGCGTAAACCAGCATCTTGTTGGTAACCTTGCGCCCAATTCAGTGGTCACCATCGAAGTGCGTGCTACCGGCGCACAGGCAGGTTGCGATGCCGAAATAGGGACTACGACCTGTAGCAACTGTCTGGTACCCATCGTGAATGTGCAAGTGACCGCAGCAAGCTGTGCTGGTTCGAGCGACGGTCAGGCTACCTTTTTGCCCGACGGGCTCAATCCTCCGTACGCTTTCGCCGTGGCAAGTCAGGCAAATGCGACCGGTATCTTTACCGGACTAGCGCCGGGCAATTACGTTGCTTCCATCACCGATAATTCAGGATGTGAAGCACAAATACCCATCAATATTCCTTCCCCATCTGCAATTGTACTGACAACAGTTGAAGTGCAATCCATATCGTGCTTCGGCGGCGCCAACGGCCAAATCCAGGCAACTGCCAATGGCGGAACAGGCGCTCTGACCTATCTTTGGAATGATCCTTTGGCGCAAACAACGGCCACGGCGCAAAATTTGCCTACCGGCCAGTACATCGTTACGGTAAGTGATTTCAGCGGTTGTACAGCAACTTCTACAATCAATTTGCCCGAACCCACCGAACTACAGGTTTCAAGCACTGGATCCAACGTATTGTGTAACGGTGGAGCAACGGGAGCACTTAGCGCTACAGCATTGGGTGGTACAATGCCTTACCAGTATGTTTGGACGGGTGGGCTTTCAGGGCCAAACCCAACCAACATTGTCCAAGGCACGTACAACGTTACCGTAACCGATAGCAATGGGTGTACGGATACAGCCACATCTACCATTACTGAACCAACCCTGCTGACAGCTATTGCAACAGCCATGGACGTGTCGTGTTTCTCTGGTATGAACGGCAGTGCTACCGTTTCAGCCTCTGGAGGCAACCCAACCTACACCTACCTTTGGAACGATCCAGCAGCCCAAACTACCGCTACAGCAACCGGACTTACGGCACAAACCTTTACGGTCACCGTAACCGACGTAAATGGATGTACCCAAACAACCAGTGCAACACCGCTGCAACCAACATCCTTGACTTTGACAATTACGCCCACAGATGCCTTGTGCAACGGGGATGCGAGCGGCAGCGCTACGGCCATTGCAGGCGGCGGCAGTTCGGGTTATATCTATTTGTGGAGTGACAACCAATCAGCTCCCACAGCTGGCGGTCTCGCAGCCGCAAACTATTCCCTGCTTGTTACCGATGCCAACGGCTGTACGATCAGCAGCAATACAATCATCGGACAGCCGGAAGCCTTGTCGCTCAGTTCAACCGTGCAAAACACTGCTTGTTCAGGCAGTTCTGACGGCGGTTTGGACCTAAACGTAGTTGGTGGAACCACGCCTTACAATTACCTGTGGGACAACAATGCCACATCTCAGGATCTTACCAACGTTTCATCGGGTATTTACAACGTTTTGGTTTCAGACTTCAACGGTTGTCAGGCAGAATGGTCCGACACCATCAACGCTGCCGTGGAGATCGTGCTGGATGCCATTCCACAAGATGCAACTTGTTTTGGATTGAACAACGGTTCCGTTGCACTAACCGCTTCAGGCGGCACAGGCACATACACGACCCTTTGGTCGGGACCGGGCAACTACGCCGGCACCGGATCAACCATCAACAGTTTGATTTCCGGAGATTACACTGCGACCGTTACCGATGGCAACGGTTGCAGTAAAACGTTGACCGTATCGGTTGGTCAGCCACTTACCGCACTGAGCATTGTTCTTCCTATGGTTTCCGATACGGTTTGCTTCGAGGTAAGCAATGGTACGGCAAGCGTTACGGCCTCGGGAGGAACCATTCCCTACAACTATCAATGGGGATCGACCACCATTTCGACTCCAAACATTTCTCAATTGGGTGCAGGTTCGTATGAATTGACGGTAACAGACAACAACGGTTGTTCGGAAACAGGTACAACCCAGATTTTTGGGCTGGAGCAGATTTTGGTTCAGGTTACGGCACAGGACCCGGGTTGTTTTGGAGGAAACGATGGCAGCGCGGCAGTTACAGTCGTTAATTATGGCACCAGCTCAGCAAATCTCAACAACTTCATTTACCAATGGAATACGGTTCCACAGCAAAATACATCCAATGCCAACAATCTTCAGGCAGGAGTAAGCTATGCCGTAACAGCTACCGATTTGAACGGCTGTTCTGGTACAACATCCGTTATGCTCGGCACTCCCACTATTTTGGCTGCGGCCATAGGGTCGTTTGAAGGTCCGGAATGTTTCGGGGACTTTGACGGCTGGGCAGAAGTAAATGCCACGGGAGGAACGGCGCCTTACAGCTACTTCTGGTCGCCATCGGCACAAACAACCGCCCGCGCAGAAAACCTTGGCGGAGCAATCAGCTACAACGTTACCGTTTCGGATGCCCGTGGTTGTGCCATTTCGGTGGGTGTGGTATTGCTTCAACCGGCAAAACTTGAAACACAGGTACAAACACAAGGTGTTTTGTGCTTTGGAGAAAGTACCGGAGCTGCAAGCGCAATCGTCAGTGGCGGCGTTCAACCTTATGCCTATTTGTGGTCAAACGGTTTGAGCAATCCGGAACTCACACAACTTGCTACCGGCCCATTGTCCTTGTTGGTAACCGATGCCAATGGTTGCACCATTACCACAATCAGTAGCATTACACAACCTGCTGCACCACTCGCAGGCGCAACCAGCCTCATTGACGCAGTTTGTTTTGGAGAAAACAACGGACGTATACAAATTGATGCCCAGGGCGGTACGCAACCTTACCGGTATGCGCTCGACAACCGGCCGGCAAACGGTTCTCCTGTTCAAATCGGCTTAAAAGCCGGCACTTATACTCCCATCATCACCGATGGAAACGGTTGTACGCTGGCCCTCGATGCAGTCACGGTAGCCCAAAACCCACCTGTCATGGTTGATCTTGGTCCCGACATCAGCATCGAGCTTGGACAGACAACCCAGCTGAATGCAGTTGTAACCGGCACAAGTGGTACACTTGAATACATTTGGGATCAGGCAGGTCAGCGTTGGCTGAGTTGCCTCGATTGTCCCGATCCGTTTGTTGACACTCTGTTTTACCCGCAATACTTCAGTGTTGAAGTTGTAGACGAGTTGGGCTGTACCGGTGAAGACCAAATCCTCGTAAAGGTTTACAAACCACGGCGCATTTTTGTACCCACTGGATTTACCCCCAATGGCGACTTCACCAACGATTTGCTGCTTGTACATGGACAATCATCCGCACGTGTACTCGAATTCAACATCTTCGACCGCTGGGGAGAATTGGTGTACCAGGCTGGCAATTTTGTTGTAAACGATGAAACGGTGGGCTGGAATGGCAAATTCCGCGACAAAGACATGGATCCAGGCGTTTACGTTTGGGTTCTGGAGGTGCAATATCTTGATGGTGAAAAAGAAGTTCTTAAAGGTGAATCGACTCTGATAAGGTAGAGCTTTTTGCAAAAAACAAAAATTCGCTTTTCTTGTGGACAAATAACCGTCCGCATGAAAAAAATGTACTTTCTCCTGTTTATCCTTTTGTGCTCTTCAGCCGTTTTTGCACAAAAAAACAAATCCCGCAAAGCTGAAAAGGCGCCTGTAGAAACCTTTCAACCCGTCGACACCAGTCTTTTCCGTGCCGTTTCATGGCGTAACATCGGCCCTTTCCGTGGTGGCCGCTCGGCAGCTGTTACCGGGGTTGCAGGCAAGCCCAATTTGTTTTATTTCGGCAGCACTGGAGGAGGTGTATGGCGAACCCAGGACGGTGGCAGAAGCTGGGAAAACATATCCGACGGATTTTTCGGCGGCTCTATTGGCGCCATTGAAGTGGCAGCAAGCGACCACAACGTGATTTACGTAGGAGGAGGGGAAAAAACAGTTCGGGGAAATGTAAGTTCCGGTTCGGGCATGTGGAAAAGTGAAGATGCAGGCAAAACCTGGAAACCCAATGGCCTTACCAACAGCCGGCACATACCGCGCATACGTGTGCACCCCACCAATCCCGACGTGGTGTATGCCGCAGTGCTCGGTGACTTGTACAAAGACAGCGAAGAAAGGGGCGTTTACCGAAGCACCAACGGCGGTAAAACATGGGAACGAATCCTGTTCGTCAATGAAAGCTCTGGCGCCATCGACCTGTGCTTCGACCCCACCAACCCACGCATTCTTTATGCCAGCCTTTGGCGCGTAAGACGCTCTCCGTGGTCATTGTCTTCGGGTGGAGACGGCAGCAGTTTGTGGAAAAGTACAGATGGAGGCAACACCTGGACAGACCTGAGCCGCAACGAAGGCATGCCCAAGGACACCCTCGGCATCGTAGGAGTAACCGTTTCTGCAGTCCGGCCAGAACGTGTGTGGGCCTTGGTGGAAAGCCAAACAGGCGGATTGTTCCGCTCAGACAATGGCGGAAAAACCTGGACAAAAATCAATGAAGACCGCAATTTGCGCCAGCGAGCATGGTATTACACACGCATTTACGCCGATCCTAAAGATGCCGACCTGCTTTATGTGATGAACGTAGCCTACCACCGTTCTAAAGACGGTGGCAAGACGTTTACAAGCCAACATGCCCCTCATGGAGACCACCATGACCTTTGGATTGCCCCCGAAGATCCAAACAGAATGATCATCGGCGACGATGGTGGCGCACAGATTACCTACGATGGTGGCGAAACCTGGAGCACCTACCACAACCAGCCCACCGCGCAGTTTTACCGCATAACCACCGACAATGCTTTCCCTTACCGCATTTACGCCGCACAGCAGGACAACTCGACGGTACGCATAGCCCACCGCACCGATGGCAACAGCATCGGAGAGCGCGACTGGGTAAACACGGCAGGTGGGGAATCCGGCCACATTGCCGTTGATCCTTTAAACAACGACATCGTATATGGAGGCTCCTACCATGGTTACCTGACACGTGTGGATCACAAAAACAATGCAGAAAGGCTTGTGAATGTATGGCCTGAAGACAACATGGGCCATGGTGCTGAAGATGCAAAATTCAGGTTTCAGTGGAATTTTCCGATCTTTTTCAGTCCGAACAACCCCAAAAAGCTATACGCAGCCAGCAATTACCTGCACATGAGTACCGATGAGGGACAGACCTGGACAACGATCAGTCCGGACCTGACCACCATCGACCGCAGCAAGCAAAAATCGAGCGGCGGTCCGATCACACAGGACAATACCTCCGTGGAATACTACTGTACTATTTTTGCGGCTGCTGAAAGCCGAATGCAGGAGGGATTGATCTGGACGGGGTCCGATGACGGGTTGGTTTACATCACGCGTGATGGTGGAAAAAACTGGGCCAACGTAACGCCGCCTGATCTTCCCAAATGGACCATGATCAACTGCATTGAGCCCGACCATTTCAATCCTGGCGGATGCTACTTTGCAGCTACGGCGTATAAAAACGGCGATTACAGGCCTTTTTTGTACCGTACCACCGACTATGGCGCCTCGTGGCAAAAAATCACGCAGGGAATCAACGAGGAACATTTTACCCGCGTGGTACGGGCCGATCCGGACAGGCGTGGTTTATTGTACGCCGGAACGGAATCGGGTATGTACGTAAGTTTCGATGACGGGGCAAACTGGCAGCCTTTTCAACTCAATTTGCCCTTAGCCCCCATAACCGACCTTGCCCTGAAAAACGGAAACCTTATTGCCGCCACACAGGGCCGTTCGTTGTGGATCATCGACGATCTGAGCGTATTGCATCAACTTGAACGCAGCCATGCTGAAAAAGAAATGCACCTGTACAAGCCGCATTCCGCTTACCGCATGGGTGGTGGTGGTAATGGCAAAGCATCTAAAACAACCGGCGGAAACCGACAAAACGGGGTATTCATCCATTACCATTTGAAAAACAAACCCGGTGAAAAGGATACCCTTAGCATCGATATCCTTGAATCTTCGGGCAAGGTGATCAAAACTTTCTCTACGCACGAAAAAGACAACAAAATCAAAGCCGAACAAGGCGATAACCTCTTCGTTTGGAACATGCGATACCCCGATGCTGAAAAATTCGATGGTATGGTGTTGTGGAGTTACAACCTGACCGGCCCCAAAGCCATTCCGGGAAATTACAAAGTGCGCTTGCGGTCCAAAGGACAAATGCAGGAAGAGGACATCCAGATCCTTCCTGACCCACGTTCCTTAGCAAATACCGCTGACTACGAGGCTCAGTTCGATTTTGTGCAACAAATCTCCGATACCATCACCGCCATGCACCGCTGCATTAAAGAAATTCGGGATGTTCGAACGCAGATCAACGGCCTGAAAACAAAACTTCCCAAAGAGGACAAGTTTAATCCGCTAAGCACCCAACTCGCACAGATGGACTCGGTGATGAGTAACGTTGAAAACAACCTTTACCAAACCAAAAACCGCTCTTCGCAGGACCCACTCAACTATCCGGTAAAACTCAACGATAAAATGGCCAATCTTATGGGAATTAATGTCGGTGGTAATTATCCACCCACCGAAGCCTCACGACAGGTTTTCGATATCCTAAGCAAGCAGGCGGGCGACGAGTTGGGGCAATGGAAGACGGTAAAAACAGTGGATTTGCCTGAAATAAACAGGATGGTAAGGGAACTTGGTGTGGATGTTGTCCGTCTTAACCAGGATTTTTAGGACTCGTCCCTGAAGGGATCTGGATTGGGATTTTAATGGGACAAAAGGGGATTGGGATGATTGGATTGGATTTTAGATGGATTGATTTTTAGAGATTTTGGGATGCACTTACTTTCGGGAATCCAGTTAATCCTCTAAAAATCAATCCATTTAAAATCCAATCCAATCATCCCAATCCCCTTTTGTCCCTCATGCGAAGCATGAAAAAAAATCCCCATCCAGATCCCTTCAGGGACGAGTCCTAAAAATCCTGGTCTTATTTACCCCTACCCTGCATCAAAACCAGTACGGTGTAGAACATGATTTTAAAATCGAGTGCCAGGGACATGTTTTCGATGTACAACAAGTCAAAACGCAGCCGTTGCAGCATTTCTTGTAAGTTGGAAGCGTAGCCGTATTTTACTTGTCCCCAGGAGGTGATGCCTGGGCGAACCTTCATCAGGTGTTTGTAGTGCGGATTGTGTTGCAGGATTTGTTCGATGAAATGAAGGCGTTCGGGGCGTGGCCCTACAAGCGACATGTCGCCCATGAGTACATTCCAGAAATTGGGCAATTCGTCCAGGCGCCATTTGCGCATAACCGCGCCCCATGGCGTACACCTTGGGTCATTGTCCTTAGAAAGTTGCGGACCCATTTTTTCAGCATCCACGTACATGGATCGGAACTTGTAAATCGTAAACGGTTTGCCGTGGATGCCCAGACGCTCCTGGCTGTAAATGATGGGGCCATTGGATGTTAGGCGCACCCTAAGGCCGATGTAGAGGTATAGAGGCGACAAAATGAGCAATACCAGGGTGCTTACGGCGAAGTCGAGCAGGCGTTTTACAACACGTTGCCACTTGGGCATGAGTTCCTGTCGGATTTCAATGAGCACCGCCCCGAACACATGGTTCATTTTTACGGTGCCAAGCAGGATATCGTACATGTCGGGGATGATTTTCACCAATACCCGTTCATCAAAATCAAAAAGTATGTTTAATATTTCCCTGAGTCGGTTGTGCTCCGACGTTTCGATGGCAATAATGACTTCTTCAATCTCTTTTTCGGGAATGATGGTAGACAAGTCGCTGATGCTTCCCAGTTTGGGCAATTGTGCCATTAGGTCTGTTCCATTGCCTGTATTGGTATCGATGTAGCCGATGAAATTGTAACCAAGGCCCTTTTTCTGTCCCTTTATTTCACGGAACAGCTCGAGTGCATTCTGATTGCCGCCGATGATGATGGTATTGAAGGAAACGTGACCTGCTTTTAGCCTACGGCTTGCCCTGGTTAGCAGGATCATGCGCATGGTGGCTGTGAGCACAAAATGCAACCCGAAAAGAACCAAAAACGACCGGTAATACGTGGTGTAATCACGTACAACATCGTCGAGGATAAGGGTAAAAAACAGAATCAGCACGCCAATGAACGTCAGAAAAAACGTCCGGGTAAGTGTTGCGAGGCGGGAGAGGCGGTAAATGTCGTTGTAACGATCGAAGATGCTGTAAAACAGCAACCAACATACAGGAATGAGCACGATGCCCAGGTAAAACTTGGGGTCTTGAAAGACCTCTGTATTCAATGGGGAGCCTTCAAGGGTTTTCCGTTAAAAGAAAAAAAGCGCCCAGGCCAACATGGCCATAAAAAAGTCGGTTACTCCGTACCAGAAGGTGTCGCGTTGGCGTTGGCGGCGTGGCAAAACAGCAATAAGATTTAAAAGTGGATCAAACGGATGTTGTCTATCCGTACCGATCCCTCGTCCTGAGTGTAATTTCCGTTGTTGTTTACCGGCAGATTGGCACGGAACAGCAGGCTGTAGTTGTCCTCATTAATCTGAATAAGGAATTCTGTAAGGTTAAAATAGATTTTGTTCCATGCTGAATTTTCAGAAAACTGAAATATAGGTTGAACTTTTTGGCTTCCACCATTGCTGGAACCCAGCAACCAAAGCGTAAAAGGCATGTTGTTTTGGTAGTTCAGTTCAAGCCAAACTTCCGTTTCAAAAGTTTGGGGAAGCGGTACAGCTTCGGTGGCGATTTCCATTAATGTATGTGCTGTATCTACTTCCAACAGGAGGCATTTACCGTCAAAACCGCCATCAGTGGTTATTTGATATCCGGTTGCTTCATCACCGTCGCGGTTGAACAGTCCAATGGTTGAAGGACCGTCGAATGAACTGCGTACGAAGGTACCAAAAGGCACAACGATGTTGTTGTCATAAGCAGTCAATGGCACTACCACTACGGTTTCTCCCGGTGTGAACATCATATCCTGATCAAAGCGGGTCAGGAACGGATAAATATTGGGGGTAGCCGAAATGCCGTTCTCTTTAACCCCAGGGAATACAATGATGTCGCCTTCACCTGCAGCGAGAACAGGGATATAGGCAGGCAGCGTGTAAGCGCCTAAAAATTCTCCGTTGGCGTAGAACCAGCCTTCGGTGATTTTTTGCCCGTCTTCTCCGCCTTCTGCGTTAACGATGAAAGGATCAACGTATACGTAAGTGGGAACATCCTCTTTTTCATCACATGAAGCCATAGTAAGCAACAAGGCTCCGGTTACCATCAATCGTTGGATCATCATATCTGTTTGTTTATTTTGACCGCATGTACACTTCGATTGGAACGCCTGTAAAGTTGAAATTTTTTCGCAACTGGTTTTCCAAAAACTGTTTGTAAGAGTCGCGAACGTAATTCGGGTTGTTTACAAAAAAGGCGAAAGAAGGGTAATGGGTCGGAAGTTGGGTGATGTACTTGAATTTAGGATAACGTCCATGTACCGAAGGAGGCGGCGTGGCTTCGATGATGGGGATCAAAATTTCATTCAGATCGGATGTTTTAATCCGACGTGTACGGTTGGCATAAACATCCAAAGCAGCTTCCACAGCCTGAAAAATGCGTTGTTTCTCCAGCGCGGAAATAAACATTACCGGCACATCGTCAAACGGCGCAAGGCGGCTTTTGATGGCTGCTTCGTAATCGCGGGCTGTGTTGGTCGATTTTTCCATCAGGTCCCATTTGTTTACCAGAATCAGGATGCCTTTGTGGCGTTTTTGCGCCAAACGAAGGATGTTAAGATCCTGAGACTCCACGCCTTGGGTTGCATCGATCACAAGCATGCACACATCGGCTTCTTCCACTGCACGAATGGCGCGCATAACGGAATAAAATTCCAGGTCTTCTTCAACCTTGGTTTTTTTGCGGATGCCTGCCGTATCAATAAGGATGAATTCCTTGCCAAATTTGTTGTAATGGGAGTGAATGGGATCGCGGGTGGTTCCGGCAGTGGCAGTAACGATGTTCCTTTCTTCACCGAGCAAGGCGTTGGTGAACGACGATTTTCCAACATTGGGACGGCCGATGATGGCGAATTTGGGGAGTTGTGTTTCGAAATATTCTTCTTTTTCGATGTGTTCAGCCACAGCGTCGAGCAAGTCGCCCGTTCCGCTCCCGCTGATGGAGGCGATGAAAAACGTATTTTCAAAACCCAGGCTCCAGAATTCATTGCCCTCCATGAGGTGTTTGTGGGTGTCCACTTTATTTACCACCAGGTAAACTGGCTTATTACCGCGGCGAAGCACACGGGCCATTTCTTCATCGAGGTCGGTAACACCTGTTTGGGCGTCTACCATAAACAGAATTACAGCGGCCTCCTCAATAGCAATCCGCACTTGTGCGCGGATCGCAGCTTCATACACATCTTCGGAGCCCTGAACAAAGCCTCCGGTATCCACAACGGTGAATCTTTTACCATTCCATTCGCAAAAACCATATTTGCGGTCGCGGGTAACCCCGGAAAAGTCGTCGGTGATGGCTTCACGGAATCCGACAAGGCGGTTGTAAAGGGTTGATTTTCCTACGTTTGGACGGCCAACTATGGCAACTATATTTCCCATTTCTTAAAAGGCTATTGGCTTTGGGGCGTTGTATGTGTACTTTTGTCGGGGTGACGCCGCAAAAGTAGCGTTAATTCCCTGGATAAGCCTTACTGTATCATGGATTTGCCATAAAAAACGCAGTAATGCCTCTAAAAACCACCTTATGAACACAATCATCTATCGGGATCCCAATGTCATTGTGTTTCAAAGTGCATTGTTTCAAACCAATACCACCGTTGTGCAAACCAACGACCTGGTTTTGGTAGTGGATCCCGGCTGGCTCCCGCAAGAGGTGAAATCCATAAGACAACATGTTGATGAAATACGCGGCTTCAAACCGGTTTTTTTGCTGTTCACCCATTCCGATTACGACCACATCATGGGTTACAAGGCATTTGATGCAGACCGGGTGTTTATGTCTGAAGCCATGTCGAACAATGCTGAAAAAGACAAAATTCTGGAACAAGCCAAATCATTCGACGATCAGTTTTACATCCAACGCAACTACCCCATCGAATACCCGCAAGCCGATTTTGGCGTGTATCGGGACGGTGTGCAATACCGAACAGGACAAACAAAAATGACCTTTTACCTTACTCCCGGCCATACCATCGACAGCATGATGGTCGTGATATGGCACTTGGGTCTTTGCATTGCCGGCGATTATTTGTCCGACGTAGAGTTTCCTTTCATCGCTTACAGCAGCGTTCAGTACGAACAAACGCTCGAAAAACTTCCACGTATCCACGATAAGAATTGGTTCACCAGGCTCATTCCTGGCCATGGTTCTCCTGCGCTCAGCATCAATGACTGGTTGAAGCGCCGGACGGAAAGCCTCACCTACCTGTATGCCCTGCGGGAAAGTATCCATACCGACGTGCCGTTTGACGAAACGTCTTTGTGGCAACTTTACCATTTCCCACGTTACCAGCGCCAGTGCCACCTCGACAACCTGGAGGTCATGCGAAAAGAATACGAACAGGAATTGTGGACCTGGGATCCGGCAATGCTCCTCGATTTCGACAAACCCACGCCACGCGAAATTTAAAGTTTAAAGTTTGAAGTTTAAAGTTTAAAGGAAGCGTTCGGCTTGGGATTTGCGTAAAAAAATGCCTTAATGTTTGTTAACCAAGCAATAGGGCATCCTCTTAACTTCCATCCCAAGCCGAACGCCCCCTTTAAAGTTTAAAGTTTGAAGTTTAAAGTTTAAAGG
>JBBSDH010000043.1:0-22860 GCA_038249605.1 Chitinophagales bacterium
AGTCGGACCGCTACGCCCTTTCGCTGCGTTTTGCAGAACATCCCAGCCTGTTCTTGCCGCGTACTTACAACCTTGCTACCGAGAATGGCATAACTGCCGTCGACCTGCCACTGCACGACTGGATTGCAGGTGTGTTCATGCGCATGTTGGGAACCAATTTGCCATGGATTTTTCGTTTGTGGACGCTTTTATTGTCGCTCACAGGCGCCTATTTTCTCTACCGATTGGCTGCGCGACAAACCCTTTCGGGTTGGCGTGGAATGGTGGTTGCTTTGTGGACATTTACCCTGCCCATTGTGGTGTATTACCAGGACGGTTTTTTGCCCTCGGCAGCAGGTTTTGCCTTGTTGCTGATCGCCTACGAGCGGTATTTTACCTACAAAGCTGATCAAAAGCCGGTTCAATTTGTGCAGGCTGTGTTGTTTTTTACTTTGGCCGCCCTGCCGCGTTCACCCATGGTGATGTTTTTGGTGTGTGTGGTTTTGCAGGAATTGTTATCCCGACGATTCAAACGTGAGCACCTTGCCTTGCTACCGGCATTCGTCCTGTTGGGGGCCTGGGCATGGTATAAAAACCATTTGTCTGTGGAATACGGTTCGCAGTTTTTGACGCAATTCACACCTGCCGGTTCAGTGTCCGAATTTTGGACCCTAACCCTGAGTGTTTGCAAACGTTGGTTGTTGCAAATGTTTACCTGGCCGCACTACCTTTTGTTGGTTGCTGTACTGCTTGTTGCCGCATGGAAAAGTTTTTGGCGCGATGCGCAAACGAGGATTTTGTTGGTGCAATCCGGACTTGCTTTTGCCGCATCTGCTGCATTTTATGTGGTTTTGGTGCGTCAGTTCGTGGACCACGAATATTATTTCCTCGACAGTTTTTACCTTCCGGTGGTGTTGCTTTTCCTAGCAGCGATGCGGGCATGGCCCATTTCAAAAGACAGGTTCAGAGGCTTGTTGGTAGCAGGTTGCGCTTTTTTGCTGATCGCTGGCGCCGTGTTTTCGAAAAAAGTACAAGAGGCCAAACACCGTGAAGAACCCTGGGATCTGGGCGAATTGACGCGAAAAAACTTTGAGGGCTCGGGCGACTGGCTCGACAGTCTTCAAGTGCCTCGAGACGCCCGTATTTTGGTCATCGACGCGTTTACCACCAACATACCGCTCATCCACATGCGGCGCGAAGGCTGGACGGTGCTGACGACCAGTCGGGAAAACATTCAAAAAGCCCTTGAACTGCCATTTGATTTTGTGGTTTTGCAGGATTTTTCCGCAGCATCCGACGTGTTGTTCCCTTACCCTGAAATTACGGGCAAAATTGGCCGCGTGGCTGGTAATGGGAAACTCACGCTTTGCCAAAAAGGTAAATCCAACGAGTACGCTCTTTTGGGTATTGCTCCCGATGCTACGGCTTACATCCAGGATTTTGAAAATACGGACAGTACTGGTAAGTGGGAAATTTTCCTTCAGGATTCGAGCCGTGTTGCAACAGGCAGGTTTTCAGCGCGGGTGAAATCCGACAATGAATTTGGTCCCAGCCTGTTTCTGGAAAACCTTCCTGCTTCAGCCAAAAGGGTTTATTTCGAGGGAAACTTCTTCACAGATTCCGTTGGTACGCCCTTGCAGATGGACTTAACCCTCGACCACAATGGTGAGCGACTTTATTACCGCGGCCAACCCTTCAAAGCCAAAGTCGGTGGCCAATGGTTCCGGTTTCAGGTGATGTTTCTTTTGCCCAAACATCCCGATGGAACAAGCCTGAAAATTTATCCCTGGAACAAGGAGAAAGGCGATTGGCGGATTGATGATGTAAAAGTGTACATTTATTAAAATTTTGAAAAATGAAAGGATTTGCGCACAACATCCAAATGGATACTTTGGAAAATACCTATTTCCGCAAAGTATTGTACACAGGCAAACACCTGCAGCTTGTGGTGATGAACATCAAAGTGGGTGAAGACTCCGGAGAAGAAATTTTTCAGGGCAGCGACCATTTTGTGTGCATCGAATGCGGCGTGGGGAAATGCATCATCGAAGGGCATGAGTACGTTGTGGGGGAAGGCGATGTGGTGCTCATTCCGGCCGGTTCCAAACACAACATTGTAAACACGCATCCAACCTGGGAATTGCAATTTTACACCATTTACGGTCCGCCCACACACAAAGACGGCATCGTGCGGAAAACCAAAGCCGATGCTTTGAGAAATGAGGAATGATCCGGCATAAATACCACCGGACCATTCTTCTACCAGGAAATGTATTTCAGTCCCATGGCACTTGCCCATTTCAACAAGAACGATTTGGGTAATCCCTCAACCTTACAGTTGCCTTTACCCTTGAATTGAACGATTTGTAGGTGCGCTTTCAGCTCTATGGTTGACACACATTTGCCTTGCACTGTAAGGCTCCAAATAGAGCAACGGTTATCGTAACATGCGTTGGCATAGTTGCCCACACAGTGGTTCAAATATTGCCCTTCGTATGTAAGCGCTGGCATCACCCGGGCTATTAGTTCTGCCAGATCAATATGTGCGCCCATCAGCAGCACCTGGGCAAGCCGCAATGCTCCGGCGAGGTCGTATTTCATCGACGCGGAGTACAGTTTGCCATTCATGTCGGCAAACAGTTTGGCAGCCGGCATGGGCAGTTCGGACGCCACTTCGGGATCGGTCGCGGTTTGCACCAACCATGCAGCAACGTCCGGATTAACCTCCTGTTGAACAAGTATCTGCAGGCGTTCGTGTTGGTGGTCTTTCAAGGGCGCTAAATTCAGCATCTTGCGGCGGAAACTCTTGTACAATCCGCTGTGGTTGCAACTGCGCGGTGGTTGCCAGTTTTGAAGGGTCGACAATCGGTTGGGACGTTCGCAGTACAAGGCGAGGGTGAGCAACAACATGGGATGGTTAAGCATACCCATTTGCACACTCCTTCGACGCATGGCACGGGGCATGTTGCGGCTTGAGACCACAGCTTTTGCAAGGGCATTTGCCCTGCAATCATTCAGTCGTTTTTTAGCACGGCGCAGCGCTTCCTGCTCCTGTGCTCGGGCATGGAGAATTTGGGCCTCTTTTTGGAGGCGTCCGGCTCGGTTGGCCACGGCACGGTGATTTAAGAAATTTGAAATGTGAAATTTGATTTTTGAATGTATGGCATTCAAAATCCAATTTCAGCCCACAAAGGCATCGTTTAGCTTCCCAAACAGGAAAGCATTAGTTGACGCAATAGGATCAGAGTGACCCGACTTTAAAAAACAGATGAACACGCATGGTGAAGCAAATTTTTTACCCCTAACGGCTGCAATAGAGAATTAGTTCCCGCTGCCTGATGTCTGCTGCCTGCTAAAAAAAAGCCCTTGCCAATCCTACGAGTGACAAGGGCAAATTGCTATCAATGATTTTTTGGAGGCGGCCGTTCTTCCGTTATGGTTAGATGTATCGGCCAAACCTCAAATTAGTATCTGTTGACGACGAGTTTCTGAACCATGTGGTCTGAACCCGCTTTTACACTTGCTGTGTACACACCGTTGCCGAAACCACTGAGGTTAATCTGCTCGTTGAGGTAAGAAACGCTACCGAACGATTTGCGCATCATCAATTGCCCCAGATTGTTGTAAATTTCGAGGGTTACGTCCTGCTGTTCGGACAAGTTGCCGAGCGTGATGGTCACTGATTCGCTGGCCGGGTTGGGCGAAAACTGCAGATCCAGGGCTTTCGATGCGCCAGCACTTCCGATGATGGGCGCCATCCGGTTTTCTTCGCAGGATACGCATGGACCGAGGAAATCGCCGTGGTTCAAGTGCGCATTCACTGCGTTGGTGCTTACACAAATGGTGTTGCCTGCGTGGCACATCAACACTTTGTTGTTGTTGTTGCCACACCTCCAGTTGGCCGGAATGTTCGGGAATCCAGGGAATGAAGTGGCATTGCACGGACCATTGTCGTTGCCGCCAGGGCAATCGTCTTCGGAATCGGGAATACCATCGCAGTCGCTGTCGGCGTCGTTCACTTCAACACAAAAAACCGAGCCGGGGCCGCTGGATGTCCCTGATGGACAAGCCAGGCATTCCGTTTGACCGGAGGATGGGTTGTACGTGTTCGAAGAACAACTTTCGCATGCACTATTTCCGGTTGTAGATGAAAACGATCCGGGAGGACAGCTTTCACAAGCGATTTGTCCGAAATTGCTGCTGAACGAACCAGCCGGGCAATCTGCACATGCACTGTTGCCAATGGTGGATGAATAAGATCCGGGAGGGCAATTTTCACAAGCAGTTTGTCCGAAGTTGCTGCTGAACGAACCAGCCGGGCAGCTGGCGCACGCCAGGCTACCGGTGGTGGAGGAAAACGATCCGGGAGGGCAATCTGCGCATGCTGTTTGGCCTGAAAGTCCGTTGTATGTTCCCGCCGGGCAACTGGCGCAGGCTGTTTGTCCGGTTTGGTCATTGTAGGTGCCTGCCGGGCAGCTGGCGCAAGCTGTGTTTCCAATGGTGGAAGAAAACGATCCGGGAGGGCAGCTGGCACAAGCCGTTTGGCCTGAAAGTCCGTTGTAGGTTCCTGCCGGGCAGCTGGCGCAAGCTGTTTGTCCGGATTGGTCATTGTAGGTGCCAGCCGGACAGCTTGTGCACGCTGTGTTTCCAATGGTGGAAGAAAACGATCCGGGAGGGCAGCTGGCACAAGCCGCTTGGCCGGAAAGTCCGTTGAAAGAACCGGCGGAGCAGGGGATGGCACTGAGTCCATCAGGACAGTATTTTCCGGGAGGACAAACCGAGCAACCAAGAATGACGCCCGATTCGCTGATCACGGGGTAGTAGCCTGGTTCGCAGTTGCAATTGCTTGTATTGAAGTTGGTTAGGTTGGGCAGGGCAAGTGGACACACATCACAAGCGTCACCGCTGCCGTCACCGTCGCTGTCGAGCTGGTTGGTGTTGGCCGAGCTGGGGCAGTTGTCGCAAACGTCGCCTCTGCCGTCGCCGTCGCTGTCGAGCTGGTTGGCGTTGGCAGTGTTGGGGCAGTTGTCGCAAACATTGCCTTTGCCATCGCCGTCGCTGTCGAGCTGGTTGGCGTTGGCTGTAAAACGGCAGTTGTCGACACTGTTGGCAACGCCGTCGCCGTCGGAATCGGCGGTCCCGTTGATGATGACGGAATTTATCAAAATGACGGAGTCAGGGGTGCAATTGGAAAATCCAATCGAGATGCCGTCTATATCGGATGGATCCAGACCTGAAAAACTCGAAAAGGGGAAAATATAATCACGACTCCCAAAGTTCGGCCCATGGAGTGCCACTGTTGCACTGGAATAATCAGGATCTCCAGGCTTGTTGAAACTAACGGTCATCTGTGCATTGATCCAGGGTGCCCTTAATGAGTTCACAACAATTTGCCCGTAGATTGAAGCATCAAGGTTCAGTTCATTGCCACCCAATACATCGTTGTCGCCCCAGCCGATGTTGTAGTTGCCAGAAAGGCTAAAACCGGAAGGCCTTACTTGCAAATAACCGGTAGAAGTATTCAGGGTCATTAAAGCACCGTTGGAACTGGTATTTGAAATTTGCACATCCCTCGAGCCCCCGATGGCGCCGGCAGCGGCAACGTTGTCCAGATAGACAGGGCTTCCTTGAAGGGAGAACGGCCCGGTATTGCAATCATCGACGGTGATTTGGGCTGATGCCTGCATGGCACCTCCCAGTAAAAAAAGAAGGGCAAGCAACCCGATGCGGTTGCCAAGGGTAGTTTTTAAAAAGTTCTTCATTGGTAGCAAAAATTAAGATGTGAATTCAGGTTAGGCGGAGGGGATTCGCCTTGGATGTTTGTGTGCAAAAAAAGTATGCAGTTCAGGAATGTTTTCAGGCACCGAAAGCCGTAATAGTTTTGTTACCTTTATCCAGCTTGGCGCATACCGTTGATTGCCTGATTCAAAAGTAACCTCCGACCAGGCAGACCCACGGTGCCATTGTCCCAATGGTGGGTTTGACTGTCCGGAGACCAATGCTTGTTGACCGAAAATACTTCGTCTTCCTATGCGATTCATTTTGTTTCATTTTTTGTTGATTTCCCAAACCCTATACAGCCAAAACAATTCCATAGACAGCCTCGAACGCCGTTTCGCAGCTGAAAAAGTGGATACCCTGAAACTTGCTTTGCTGAGCCAAATGGTTGCAGCTGCCTCAAACCAGGATTTTAAACTGGCCTTGGATTATGCCAAACGCGGCGTAGCCTTTGCCGAAAAAACAGGCAACAAAACGTGGCAACCCCAATTTTACGAAATGCAGGGGCGGTGGCATGCCAACCTGCTTCAATTGGATTCGGCCATGCTTTTTTTCAACAAAGCCATGGAAGCATACAAAGTGGTCGACAACAAAAAAGGCCAGGCCACGACGGCATTCAAAATAGCCTGGGTGTACAAGAAAAAAGGAGACATTGAAAAAGCCATGCAAGCCGACCTCCAGGCCTTGCGGGTCATGGAAGCGCTCGGCGACCCAGAAGGCATCGCCAACGCACACTGCCGGATATCTGAAGATTTAAACCGGCAAGGCCGTCAGGCAGAGTCTCTTGAATACGCCCAAAAGGCCATCGACGTTTGCCAAAAGAACGGATTTAAAGAGCAATTGTCGATCGCTTACCGCCAGGCCGGCGATGCCTGCATTGCTGTAGGAAACAACGAAAAAGCTTTGTCGTATTACAACATGGCACTTGGCATCGTCAAAATGAACGAATTTGGTTTGTTTTCCCTGGCCGATATCACCAATTCACGGGGCAATGCCCTTAAACGCCTGGGCAAATACAAGGACGCCCTAGTGGATTACCAGACCTGCCTCGCCCTCGGCGAAAGAGCCAATTACCCCTCGGCCATTTCGGCCTCTATTGCCAACCTTGGGGAAACACACTTGCTGATGGGTGAATATGCCAAAGCTTTGCCGTACCAATTGAAAACTGTGGAACTTCAGGAAAAAGACAACGATCTGAGCAACCTGGTGGAAAATTACGGCCACGCCAGTACGATTTATGAAAAATTGGGCGACTACAAATCGGCTTTGCTTTTTCAAAAAAAAGCCCGAAAATTGCGCGACAGCACGGCCTCCATCCAAAGCGACGAAGCCATTTCGAATTTGCGCACCCAATACGAAACCGAACAAAAAGAAGCCACCATTGCTTCGCAAGAAGAGCAGATTTTACAACAAAAGCGAGTGCAGCAACTCAGCATCGGCGTAGCGATTTTGCTCGCAGGCCTACTGTTTTTCGGCTACCGCAGCTACCTTGGACGCATCAAATCCAACCGGCTTTTGGCGGCTAAAAACGCAGAAAATGAATTGCTTTTGAAAGAAATTCACCACCGTGTGAAAAACAACCTTGAAATCGTTTCAAGCCTGCTGGCCCTCCAATCGGCCCAAATTGACGATCAGGGCATCAAAGACGCCATGCAGGAGGGCCAAAACAGGGTGCAGTCCATCGGTATCGTGCACCAGAAACTGTACCAACGCGACAACCTCGCGGCCATCGAAATGAAAGACTATTTCCTCAACCTCAGCGAAAGCATCCTCGATTCTTTCGGCGCCGACGACAGAGTGACCATTGAATGCGCCATGGAGCAACTGGATTTGGACATCGACACCGCCGTGCCGCTCGGCCTGATCGTGAACGAACTGCTCACCAATACCCTGAAATACGCCTTCCCCGACGGAAGGAAAGGCAACGTGCGCATTAAACTGGAAATAAATGCTGTCGGGCTGTTGCACCTGGAAATCGCCGACGATGGGGTAGGGAAAAGTGGCGTTACCCATGGCACGGGTTTCGGCGGACAACTGGTATCCATGCTCACCCGCCAATTGAACGGATCGATGCAGGAAGAAGTGAAAAACGGCACAAAGGTTACCTTTGACTTCAATTTGAAAAAAGCGGCATGACCGACAGTCCCATCAAAATACTGGTTGTAGAAGATGAAGTGATCATAGGCGCCAAAGTCGCCATGTTCCTTGCTGAATTGGGGTATGAAGTAACCGGTATTGTACCCCGCGCCGAGGAGGTTCTTCAGCAACTGGACGAAAACCTGCCAGACATCGCTCTGCTCGACATCCAGTTGAAAGGTACCATGGATGGCATTGCCTTGGCCCATGTATTGCACAACCAACACCATATTCCCGTCATCTTTCTCACCGCAAATTCCGACGATGTAACGTTTAGCCGGGCAAGAGAGGCGAAACCTTACGCCTTTCTGGCGAAACCTTTTAAAAAACTGGATTTGCAACGGGCGCTGGAATTGACCATCAGCCTCATGGCCAATGAACCCCAAACGGAGCCCAATCATTCAACGCCGGGCAAGGACATTCCATACGTTCTGGCCGACCGGATTTTCGTTCGGTACAAGGAAAAAATGGTGAAAATCCTCCTGAATACCATCTTGTACATCGAAGCAGAGCGCAATTATTGCAATATTGTCACGGCTTCAAAGGAGTACTTGCTCTCCATGCCCATGAAAAACCTGGAGGAAAAACTTCCAAGGGCGCTTTTTCAACGCATCCACCGTTCGTTTCTTGTAAATCTTGGGCACGTTGACGAAGTAGACGAAACCACGGTGTTGGTAGGCAAAAAACCTTTGCCTTTGAGCAAGTCTTTTCGAGAGGAATTTTTAATGCGGATTAAAACCATATAAACTGCTTAAACTTGAAGAAACAAGAATCACCGGAACGTGATTTTTTATTTTGCCTATTTCCAAAATGGTTTTTTCGGAAAGTTGCCTGTCTTTGTTCAAAAGAGTGCCGTCAATGTCGGTGCAGATGACTTTGTATTTCATGTATATTTAAACACAATCGGTAAGGTCGTCAACACAAACGTTGGGCCTCTCCGAGGCCGTAAACATGTTTTGGGGCGAATCTACAAACGTTGGGCCTCTCCGAGGCCGGCGTATTGTGAGGAAATTTTGCTCCGGAGGAGCTTAAGGTTTGAAATAGAACCTGCAAATTATTCTAACCATAACTAAAAAAAGAGTCACCCTGAAAAAATTCGGGATGACTCTTTTTTCTTACGCTGCCTGCTGCCTGCTGCCCGCTAATTAAATTCCTGTAGGTGAAAACCTAACACCCACATATCCTATCTGCCGCATCATGGGCCCCCAGATTTGCGAGCCGTTGAAGTAAGGACTCCAAGGATCGTTGGCGGCTATGATCGCATTGTGTTGCTGGAAACCAGTGAGGTTTTCACCACCCACATAGATTTCAAACTTGGGCCAGTGGCGGGTGATCTGGGCATTCCAGATGCCGTAAACCGGACTGTTCTGTGGAAAATCGTGGATGTATTCGTGCGGCACCTCCGAGTTGTCGGGCAGGCGCTGTGCGCCTACGATTTGTACATAGGTGTTGAACGTCCACAGTTTGCCGGGCGTGGTGTAGTCGAGCGAAACAAGGCCGCGATGTTGTGCCACCAGAGGCGTCTGGCGCACCACGTTGTCGGAATAGGTACTTTGAACGTCGTTGAACTTGTATGCCAGTTTCATGTCGAATCCTGGGAACACATTGTACTGCCACACGGCCAGCATGCTGTTGGAATAGGATTTGCCGGGACTGTTGTAAAAGAACACTTCCGTGGGCGACTGGTCCACATCCACCACGATCTGCTGCACAAAGTCGGTGCGGTACACATCGATGCTGAAACTCGATTCGCGGCCGGCGATTTTAAAGTTTTGCGTGAAGTTCACACCGAAGTTCCAGGCATCTTCGTAGCTCAGGTTATCGGCGAAATTCAGGGCTCGGTTGCTGGCGAGCAGACTAATGTTTTCGGCGATCAGGTTGGGCGAGCGGAAACCACGGCCACCCGAAACACGCACCACACTGTTTTGTGTAAAATTGTATTTGGCGCTCATACGCGGCGTGAAAAACCACCCGAAACGGCTGTTCCAGTCCACACGGGCGCCTGCTACCACCACCAAATCGGGCATGTCCATTTTCAGGTTTGGTCTGCTGTAGGTGTACTCCAGCATGGCACCGGGCATGGCTTCGGTGCGGTCGAGGGTGCCGTCGTTCACTTGTTCGTTGATGTCGTCGTATTGGAACGACGGCGCCACCACCCATTTGTGGTTGGTGGTGCCGATGATGCTTTGGTAAAGGCTTTGCCAATAGAACGAGCGCTGTTCGGCTTCGTAGGTGTTGCGGCCATACAACGCGCTGCTCCGGTGCCACGAAGCGGAGATCATGTTGCCCATTTGGTTGTACGGCTTACCGAACAAACCCTCGCGGCCCACTTTGCCCCACACTTCGATGCGGTCGTTGTTCTGGTCGATGCTGAACAAGCCGGGCACCCCTTCGATGGGATTTATTTGTCCGCCCTGCCTGCTGTCGGTAAGTGCCTGCACATTAAACTGGGCGCACCACTGCGGACTTTCGTAAAACACGCGGTACAAGCCGTTGAGTTGTTGGCGGTTGGGCGAGTCTCTAAAATTGTCGCCGTTCATGTCCCATTGGTTGTCCACAAAACTGCCGTGGGCAAGCAAACCCTGCGACACCTTTCCTTTGCCCTTGTGGTTGATGTGTACGTTCAGCTCGCCACGCCCTTCGGTGGAACCAAAACCGTTGACAAACAGGGGCTTGTCGGTATGTGGTTTCATAAGTTCGGCGTTTACCTGTCCTGTAATACCGGCGAAACCGTTTTTCACCGAGCTGGCGCCTTTGGCGAGTTGTATGCCCTCAAGCCAAGTACCTGGAATGAATTCAAACGCAAAAGGCGTAGCGATGCCGCCCATGGTAGGACGGTTTTCGATCATGAATTGGCTATAAATGCCGCGCAGTCCGAGCATCTGAATTTCCCGTACGCCTGTAAGTGCATTGGGGTAACTCACATCGATGGCGCCGTTGGTTTGGAAACTTTCCGAGAGGTTGCAGCAGGGCGCTTTGCCCAGTTCCTTTTTGCCGATGCTTTCGATGTTGCGGACTTCGAGGGTGGAAACGGCATTGCCGAAACTGTGTGCGCTGACGGTTACTTCTTTGAGCGCTGTTACACCGCTCACTTCGATCCAAAGGTTGTTTTCACCCACTTCCACGTCCACTTTTGCAGGATCGTGGCCGAGGTAGGTGACCACAAGCGTGCCTTTGGTGTTGCGCAGGGGCAATGTGAACCGTCCGATGGTATCGGTAATGGCGCCTTGTTTGGTGTCTTCCCAAAGGACCGTTGCGCCGATGAGCAACTCTTCGCGATCGTTGGTAACGATACCGGTCAGCTTTTCCGGTGTTTGGGCAAAAAGGGCATGAATAATTAGGGAAAAGGCGAAAAAGAAGATTATTTTTTTCATGATGGTAGTTCTAACGAATGATGAATCCCAGCGGGATGACAAACCCTGCGGAATGAAAATACAATGCCCTGCAAGATGATCTTGTCATCCAACGGGGAACTACATTCGGAGAACTAACAAAGGTAAAGCTCGTGGCGGATGCATATCTCACGCCCGGTGGGAGAGGGCGGAGCGTTGGCATTGGGCAGGAGCGACGGTGTGTCGGAACACAACACCGTACGGGTAAAACGTTTGAAAAAAGGCAGATCTTCCACCCAGGCTGGGCAGTCGAACGTTTTTACAAAAGGTTGATCTACAAGAAATTCGGTCTTAAGTTGATAAACCGTGGTGGTTTCGTCGGTGCAATCATGTTCTGAAGCATCCTTATCACAGCAGGACGTAATGGCGGCATCTTTGGTGCAGCAGGCCATTTCCTCCTGGATGTTGCTCAGGCAGGCATCTTCTTCAGCAAAATAAAGGGAAACAGTCGTTTCACCTACACAATAGCAATAGATGCTGTGCACACTAATTCCCACGGTGGAAACCAGCAATACGGCCATCCAGAGCCAAGAGATACTTTTTTTGGTGAAGTTCGACATCAGAATTACAAAAGTACGGTTATCTGTGACACCATGCAACATGCAATTTGTTGTTTGCAAATCATTAGCAGATCAGAATTAAAGGATTACAGTTCCTCCGGACCTTCACCCACCCAATCCTGCTGCATGTGCCTGTCTTCGCAGT
Source organism: Chitinophagales bacterium (assembly GCA_038249605.1). Lineage (GTDB taxonomy): Bacteria > Bacteroidota > Bacteroidia > Chitinophagales > Saprospiraceae > M3007. The sequence goes on from JBBSDH010000043.1 coordinate 11,991, forward strand.
GTTCGAGCAGTTCTTCTTCGATGAAACCACGCACTTCAGCGATGATGTCTTCGGGGTAGAGCAGGTGGATGTTTGGACCGGCGTCGAGGGTGAAACAGATGGGATGGCCGGTGTCTTCGCGGTAGGCGCGTATTTTTTCGATGATGGCCAGGGTGCCGGGTTGCATGAGTGTGTAGGAGGGCTGACTGGCCATCATGAGGGCGTGCAACGTGAGGGCTTCGCTCTCGGCAATGGCGCCGAAGGCTTCGAGGTCACCTTTTTTAAGGGCCAGCAGCAGGTCGTCGAAACGGCGGCGGGCCTCAGCATAACGTGCATCGGCGTAAGGATTGCCTTCCATGAGGGCGTGGCCGGCGCTGCTGGAAACGGATTTTTCGTCCGAACTGACAATCAGGATGTCGTTGTGGTAGTTTTGAAACACCGGATGCAGAAAATCTTCGGCGCTCACGGCGTATTCGTTGGAGGAACCGGGCACTGCACTTGTTTCACCCCAGACCGCAGCGTAGGGGAAAATGGACCTGCTGGCGCTGCCGCTGGCGAGGCGCGCTACGTACGATGCCTTTTGGTCGAAGGCGTCGCCGTCTTTGAGCGTGCCGAAAAGTTTGTCCTCCAGCGAGCAAAGGCACAGGGCGAGTGCCGACATGGCCGAAGCCGACGAAGCGATGCCCGCCGAATGCGGAAACGAGTTGCCGCTGTGTATCGTTAAGTCGAGCTGGCGCAGAAAAGGAAAAACCGGCGTCATTTTTTCCAAAAACGCCGCAATTTTGGCTTTGAAGGCCTCGTTTTCTTCCTCGTGGAAAAGGAAGTCGAGGTTGATGTTGTTGTCCGGCGTTTCTTTCAGACGGTACTCCAGCGACATGTCAGTAAGCGACGAGGCCAGGGTGAAACTCAGCGAAGGGTTGCGTGGCAGTTGGTCGCCGTATTTGCCCCAGTATTTGATGATGGCGATGTTGCTGGGCGAGCGCCAGGTGATGCGTTCGGGCTCGGGCGGGTTGGAGGAGTCGATGATGAGGCGTGGGTTGTCGTAGTTCATGTTTTGCCGAATTTGGGGCAAATATAGTATTAGTCTACAGTCAACAATTGAAAGTCGCCAAAAAATGGGGGAACGTACATCATCGTCTGCACGAAACCGACTTTGCTCTTCGGACTTTTTTTCCTACCTTTCATCCATAACCGTCTTAAAGATATTCTGATGAAATACCTTCTCTTTATGCCAATAATGATCCTGGTAGCCTGTACCAGCAATGAACCTCAAAAAGAAACAACGATCAATACTGAAACGGTTCAGGTTCCTACCCAATCAACAGCCCCCCAACCGGCTAAAGGAATGTATTCCAACGAACGTTTCAAAGAAGTTACGGTGGATAAGGTTGGTGAGCATCAATTTCTTATTCGTGGCAAAGGGCAAATTTTTGAAGCAAATTTTGGTTGGGTCGTAGAGGATGGTCACATGGAGCTAAAAAAAGGCAATACCATGACGGATGCTGGTGCTCCTGAATGGGGTGATTTCAACTTTACGGTTGACGTAAAAAAGGAACGCGAGAATTCAACCCTGATGTTGATATTGTTTGAATCCAGTCCCAAAGACGGGAGCAGGCAGTACGAGTTACCAGTTTTGCTTTATTGAGATTCGAGTTTTACGACAACTTTCGGATGTCCAGAATGTATTTTTTAAACAAAAAAACCTATTTTTGTTTGGTCTTTACAAGCTAATTCTTTCGACTTTTTCTCAAATCGTATCAAACGTACCTATTCACACCGATGACCAAGGTGTCGTCCGTACATGCGGTACCCGTGTGAATTTAGAGAGCATTATTGCAGCATTTTAAATGGGTGCAACGAGCTGGGAAATTGTCCTGCAGTTTCCTGTGTTGGAGTTGGTAGATGTTTGTGCCGTAATAAGGTATTTCCTCAAAAACACGGATGATGTGGAAGGCTACCTTTAAGAACAAGAAGATCTGCCCTTTTGAATCCAGGTATACCAAACTTCATCACTTGCGGTTACTTTTGCGTCGCAACATATTTTGCACCCAACCCGCATGCTCAACTACCTCCGCCGCCTCGGCCTCGAATGCTACGCCTTTTTCACCGCGCCTTTCGTGGTGCGCAACTGCCTCGGCATGCTCGGCACTTTTGCCCTGTTCCTACTGATCACCCTTTGGTGGCTGCGATGCTACACCAACCACGGCGAAAGTCTGGAAGTGCCCAGCTACGTTGGTATGAACTACCGTGAAGCCGCCCGCAAAGCCGCCAACCGGGATTTCAACGTCATGGTGAGCGACTCCATTTACATGCCGGGCAAACCGCCGGGCGAAGTGATCAGCCAAAACCCCGAACCCGAAAGCCGGGTGAAAGAAGGCCGCACACTGTATTTCGTAGTCACCAAAAACAACCCCGACATCATCATCCTGCCCGACCTCGTGGGCAGCGACGACTACGACCTCTACAGCCGCAAACTGACGCGCCTTGGCCTCAAACCCCGCATCTTCCAGCGCATCCCCGAACCCAGGCTCGAACCCAACACCATCGTGGAAGTTTTGTACCGCGGCGATACCATTACCGACCAGATCCGCAGGGGTTTCAAAGTGGAAATGGGCGCCGCCATCGACTTTGTGGTCAGCGAACGCGTGACACTCAACGTCAGCATTCCCGATTGTGTGTGCCAAACCTACGACGCCGCCAAATTCCTCATCCAGGCCAGCAACCTGAGCGTGGGCGCAGTAGTGAAAGACGCCAGCGTAACCGACGAGCTCAGCGCCTACGTTTGGCGGCAAACCCCCGCCTACGACGCCAATGGAACGCTTCGTGTGGGTGAACAAGTGGACCTTTACATTACCCAGCAAAAACCCGCACGCTGCGGCAGCGAAGAATAATTTTACATCAGAAAAACGACCTTGACACCATGGATATCACTGTACAGGAACTCAGCCAAAAACTCGAATCGGGTGAGAAATTCGTCTTTATCGACGTGCGCGAACCCTGGGAATACGAAGAATTCAACCTCAATGCCACTTTGATTCCACTCGGAGACTTAATGAACCGCTCCTGGGAACTCGACGAACATAAAAATGAGGAAATCGTGGTGCACTGCCGCTCAGGCGGCCGCAGCGGTATGGCCCAAAGTTTGCTCAACGGCATGGGATTCTCCAACGTACGCAACCTCACCGGAGGCGTTATGGCCTGGAAAGAGGCATTCGGCGAAACCAAACCCTGAAAATAGTCGGTTGGTCGGTTTGCCGGTTGGTCTGCTGCATGCTGCCCGCTAAAATTCAAAGACATGTCGGGACATTTTACCGTACTGTTTTTTTTGTTGTGCTGCATGGCGGCGTGTGCGCCGTTGCGCAGCACGGTTGTTTTGCCCGACAACAATCCGCCGCAACAGGACATGCGCCGGCGCATTTCCGATCCTTGCAACCAATGGCAATCGTACCTGCCCGACCCACAACATCCGGAATACCAGCCCATGCGCTACCTGCGCGTGAATTTCCATGTGGTGAACAGCCTCGACAGCACGCGCAATTTCAAACCCGATTCAGCGCGTGTTTACCTCACCGAAATGCTGCGCCTCGCCAACGCCGCCCTCGATACCAACCAACGAAACTGGCGCTCGCCCGAAGGCACAGCCGTTTTGCTCAAAGGATTTCGGTATGTTCTGTACGCCCAGCCCGGCGACGGCGGGTTTTATTTCCACTACGACGACAACCTTTTTTACCTTATTTACAAAGGAAAAAATCAGAACAACCACAAACGTGAGGTGATCGACCAATTCGGCGTCGGTCTCGATTCCATCATCAATATTTTTATACAAACCCACCATCCAGACAGCCTCCTTTCCAAAACCTACGATGCCACCGTACAGGGCATCGCTTTGGGGAAGGACGTAAAAATGGCGGGCCTGTTTGGAGTCGCCAACAACATCCGCGAAAACGCCGGACTGCTCAACCACGAAATAGGCCATGCCCTCACCTTGCAACACGCCTGGGCGGGCGACGGCTGCGACGACACCGAGCCGCACCCCAACAACTGCTGGGTATGGTCGCGCAACCCTCCCTGCCGCGATGAAGCCAGCAACAATTTGATGGATTACAATGCCTACAAACTGGCCATGACACCCTGCCAAATCGGCAAGGTACATCAGGTATTCGCCAACGAAAAAAGCAGGATACGACCTTGTCTGGAACCCCTTTGGTGCGAACGTGGTGCCGATGTGGTGGTGCGCGATTCGGTGCACTGGACAGGGGCTCGCGAGCTTACGGGCAACCTCGTGTTGATGCCGGGCGCACGGGTGCGCGTGTCGTGCCGGTTGTCCATACCACCGGGAGGCCGCATCGTGGTATCGCCCGGGGCCACCTTGTGGCTCGACGAAACCGCTTTTCTCCACAACGTTTGCGGAGAAATATGGAAAGGCATTGAGGTGCAGAGCAAAGGGAAGTTGAAAGGTTTGTTGGTAAAGCAGGGCAAATGAGAGATTTTAACATCCTGCTTGTACCGAATGCCGTATTTTCGCGTTTCAAAAGAAAAGTAAACATGAGATACTACCGCTTTTTACCGCTTTTGCTGCTGTTTGTCGCTTCTTTTTCAGCTCCGGCATGCAAATCAAAATACGGCTGCGAGGCTACGGAAAGTTTGCAGCCCAAAACCAACCGCAAAGGTGAGGTCAAAAAGTCGAGCAAATCCCAATCGGGTTTGTTCCCCTCCAAAATGTCTAAAAAAATGAAGTAATACCTTTTTGGTGTTATGACACTTGGCAATAGGTGCGACAAATCCCCGGATACAACATCCGGGGATTTGTCGTTTTGGGGAATTTGTTGTATTTTTATCCTGTTCCTAAAAACAGTTAAAACTTTCAATCCGCATCTCATGAACCACTTTTGTTTACTCGCCATTGTATGGGCCTGTGCTACGCCCGTTTTTTCCAAAACACTTTTTTTTCAAAACGACACGGTGCCGCCGGTGGTTGTTTGTCCGATGAATGATACGGTGAGCATTGCACCCGGACTCTGTTTGGCACCTTACCTGTACAATGTCGTTGTATCCGACGATCAGCCTGGTGTGACGCTGACCCAAACCTTCGGATTGCCTTCGGGGGCAGATTTTCCATTGGGAGTTACTGTCAACCATTTTGTAGCTACGGATACGGCCGGCAACACGGCAGGTTGTTCATTTTTGGTCAGGATTACCCGTCCTTTTTACACCTTGTTTTGCGAAGAGTATGTTGAGGTACATTTGGATGCGGTTGATTGCTCCTACACCATTGAGCCTGATATTTTGGTGGGGCCAGACGGGAACTGCCCTTCCGCGTTTAGTTTACACATATCAGGCGACCCCGGGCCGACGCATGCCAATGCGTTCGACCAATCTGACATCAATACCACTTTTTATGTGTATATATTGGATACGATGTCGATTTCTGTGCCGTCTTGTGTCACCTTCGTAAAAATTCTGGGCGCCGAGCCAACGATCAGTTGTACCGACCTCGATATCCCTTGTGTGGTACCATATGAGCTTCGCTCGGCAGCCCTTTTGAGGGATTCGGTCGGAATGGCCGACGCATATCCTACTATTTTTGATGCATGCGGCGATACCCTTGTGTTGTCGTTCATAGAGGCCAACCAGTTTGGAGGATGTGCATTTGATGCGTACGAGTCCATCATCAGAACCTGGACGGTTACCGACGACGAAGGTTACAGTTCGTCGTGTGTGCAAAATATTCGATTCAACAAAGTAGGATTGGAGGACATTGAATTTCCAGAGCATGAGGTGCTGAATTTGGATTGTAGCATCGACTGGGACAGCTCATTTTTCAACAGCAAGGCATTTTACGAATTTCAAAATCGGCAATACTTCATTGAACAGAGTTCCTGCCACCTGGGAGCCATTTCGATGGATACGGTGGTTGAGCCGTGCGCTGGTGGCCGTGTAGTTTGGCGGACGTTTACGGTACTCGATTGGTGTTTGGGGGAGGTACTTCAGGATACCCAACAGCTCACGTTGTTTGCCGGCTATGGACCATTGTTTGCCTGTGATTCGGTGATGGTTGTGCAAACCGATGCGCCCGATTGTACCGTGGAACTTTCCTGGCCATCGATTGAAGTAAGCAGCCGTTGTTCGTATACTACCGGATTTGCTGCATGGTGGAACAACGGTACCGATACCCTGTATTATCCTGCCGAACTTGTGTTCGGAACAGACACCCTTGCACAGTGGAATCCTACGGTTGATTTTCCTGCAGGTCAAACTTTGGTAACGTTTGAAGCGACGGATGCATGCGGCATGGTATATTCTTGCCAGACACAGGTGCAGATTTGGGACAATGTGCCACCTGCATTGTCTTGCGATTCAATCGCAACAGTTTATTTGCCGTTTGAACAAACCATTGATGTGCTGCCTGGGCAACTTCCTTTAGTGGTGTCCGATGCTTGTGCCCAGTTGTTTTACAAAATTCAACGCGATGAAACTACCACCTGCGACACTGCGCAGGTATGGACCGATGCTTTGACTACCTGCTGCTCAGAGTCGGGCGATACGATTTCTGTTCAGATTAGGGTTTACGATGTGCCTACGGCTGGGGGAATTATCGATAATGCGTTTGGCGGTGGCCAATCGGCGACTTGTTCGTTGCGTTTGGCGGTGGTTGATACGGTTTCTCTGCGATGTATTGCTCCTTCTGATACGGTGGTTGTGTGTTTCGATCTATTGTCGGACGTCGACCTGTACGGTGGCAATAGTTATCCATGCAGCGTAGATTCCATGACGTATATGGTTGATGTCACAGCCTACGACTCGGTGTGTCGCAGGGGAGATGTTGTGAAAAAATGGCAGGTTTTTAATGCTTTGGGGCAAACATCTGCTTGCCAACAAACCATTACTGTGACAGGTATTGACCGTCAATTTGCCGTACGTTTTCCGGATGACAGGGTCACTTTCGGCTGTGCAATAGCAGCCAATACAGCAGTTATGGGCGAACCTATTGTACTTGACAACGGTTGCGGTTTGCTGGAAATTTCCTACGTGGATACGACCTCCATAACGTCCATTGCCTGTTTGCAGGTAAACCGTATTTGGACGGTTACAGATGGTTGTTTTTTACAAAGCGACCTGCCATTGGTACAAGTGCCCAATCCGGAACCGAACCCCAACATCCTCCACAACGACAATCAGGCAGGTCCGACCGTGTCGGCTCCCGGATCGGCAGCGCCCTGGACTTCAACATTGGTTAAAATATTCCCACCCCAAACGACGCCCACGGATTACAGCGTGTTTTGGAGCGACTCTATTGGCGGATTTACGTATACACAACGAATTCGGATCATCGACAACGAAGATCCAGTGACGATCAATTGTCCTGTGGATACGTTGCGGTTTAAAGACAGTACCACCAACGACGCCCTGCTTTGGAATGATTCGATTTGGGGTGGAAGCCAAAACCTTTACGACAAATCAGAGGTTGCCGGCAAACTCGAACAGTCGGGAACAGATTTTTGTATTTACAACAAGTTGAATCTTTTCAGCCGAATTTACCTTGATCTGGACGGCAATGGAAGTATGGAAACCGTGGTATCGAGCGCCCATCCATTACCGCCCGGGCAAGTACGCTTTGACAACAACGGAACCATGCAATTTGGAGGCGGCACGTTGGCTTCATTCGACGACAGGGCCTTGCCCGACAGTCTGAAATACAGGTTTGTTTTGAAGGTAAGTTTAGACAGTGCCACCCGAATTGTAACCGGACGTTGGTATTGGCAAAGCGGCAACGATCTGATGGATCCAATTTTGCCCCAAGGGAAACACAGGGTATGGTGGAATGTGGAAGACGATTGTGGAAACGAAGCCATTTGCAACACTTTTTTTTCATTAGAGGACGGCTTCGCACCGGTGCTTGCGTGCCTGGATACGGTTGATGTTTTTGTTGGCCCAGATGGGTTGGGCACCCTGGCTGCAGGATCGCTGCTTGCTGGTACGCCAGTCGACAACCTCACGCCTTCAAACCTGATTGAATTGGGGCTCAACAAGGGTACTTCCATCCTTTTTCCCCTCGATGCCGCAGGGCAACCAATAGATTCGCTGGTTTTTGGTTGTTACGACTCCACACTTCAGACGGTACAGTTGTGGGCGCGTGATGCAAATGGCAATGCAAGTTCATGTACAAGCGTTGTTCGGGTTGATCCCACGGTGCATTGTTTTTTACAACCGTTTCAACTGGGTGGCAGGGTAAAGACCTATGGCAACCGTACCGTTGCAGGCGTTGTTACAACCGTTGACGCAGGTGATCCGCTTACCGATATCCTTGCACCCGCATCGGATCAGGATGGGGAATACGCCGCAGGTCTCCCATCATCGGGTGTGAATTTCACACTCATTCCTGCCAAACCAGATGCAGCGATTAACGGCATCTCCACTTTCGATCTGGTGCTCATCAACGGCCACATCCTCAACATAATGTCCTTCGATACACCCTACAAAATCATCGCCGCCGATGCGAACAACAGCAAAACCGTGACCACCGCCGACATCGCCTTGCTGCGCAGGCTCATCCTGGGCATTCAGGACACGCTGCCCGGATTGCGATCCTGGGTATTTGTAGACAGCGTGTATGTTTTCCCCAATCCTGATAATCCGTTCACACCGGTGTACCCAACATCCATAACGGCGATCAATCCACCAGGCAACCAACTGTGGCACCATTTCGTCGGCGTCAAAATAGGCGATGTGAACGACAACGCCGACGTGGATTCGCTGGTGCAACAAACCGTCGAGGACCGCAAGCCGCTCCCTTTTATACTGCAAGACCGTTACGTTGAAACGAACGAAATTTTCTACCTGCACCTCGCTCCGCAAACCGACGTAACCGCCTGCCAGTTTACCCTGAATTACCCCGGATTGGAATGCCTGGGCATTACGCCCGACGCCGGACTGACCGCGGAACACGCCGCTGTTTTTGCAGAAAAAAACAAAATAACCGTAAGCAACGACGTGGGGGGCAAAACAGGGTTTAACCTTCATGTGCGCGCCCTTAAAAACGGATTTTTATCGGAAAAATTAAACATCACGAGCGACATAACGCCTGCTGAAGCCTGGTCGGCATCGGGTGAAAAACTTTTGCCGCAACTGGTTTTTCGAAAAAACGAGGCCACCGCAAGTCTGACCGCACAGCCCACTGTTTTTTCCGACCAAACCGTGTTGATTTACACTTTGCCAACAGAAACCAAAGCAACATTGTTGGTTTACAACGCCGCCGGACAATTGCTGTTTCAACAAACCGTATCCGGCGCAGCTGGCGAGCATCAGTTTGTATTGAATGCTGCCATGGTAAAAAACAGCACAGGTCAAATGATGGTGCAATTGCGAACCGGAAGGGAAACATTGGTGGTGAAAGTGGTGAAGCAATGACCTTGGACGGCACTACTTTTTCCCAATCACCTCAAACTTTTGCTCCAACCTGTACCCCTGCGGATCCACAACCACCAAGATGTGTTTGCCCACATCCGGTTGCAAAGCCATTTGGTGAAAAGTGCGCGTGCTGCCCAAATACACACCGTCCAAATGCCAAAACACTTCAGCATTGGGGTTGCGGTGGGCCACCTGAAAAACGGTACTGCCGAGCTTTCCGTCAAGATCGACAGGAACAAAAATACGCGCCGCTTGTCGGGGGTAAATGAGCTGCAATGGTTTGGTGTCCTCCACCGTTCCGGGTGCGCCCATGCAATCGGCCCTGAAGGGTGGGGGAGGCTGGTACGACGGGTTTTTCGAACGGTAATAATACTCCTCTACTGGTGGCAATACGAACCAGGGACGGTGCAACATACGGTCGGGCGATTCACAGGCACTGTTCACCTGCCAGGTTCCCGTTGGGTCGAGGTGTAAAAGTTGGTGGTACGCACAGGCAGGCGCCTGCAAACCACTTTTGGGTATCCACAACGTATCCACCGTACAGTGCTCTCCGGCACGGTAGCCGCTTTGACGGCACACGGCAGCCTGCGTCATAGCATCGTATGGCGGATCGAACCAGGCTTCGGCCTGGGGCAAAATTTCCATGATGTCGAACAACACGGGCGCCGCCACATCCACGCCTATAAGCCCTGGCCTGCCTTCGCCGTCGGCGTTGCCCACCCACACGCCCACGGCATAGCGGGGCGTTACACCGGCTGCCCAGGCGTCGCGGTAGCCGTAGCTCGTACCCGTTTTCCAGGCGATGCGGCGGCTGGCTCTGAAAAGCGTCCACTCGCCCGAGCTCATGGGTCTTTCCACTTCCTGCATGGCTTCAAACGTATGCCAAACGGCGCCTGCACTCAGCAAAGGGGCCTCCCAGAGAAGTTTTTTTGCGGCAGCGTATTTTTTTGTTTTGAAAAAAACCGGCGGGTGAAAATCGTTGATGCCATACCGTCCATCGCGCTCGTAAAAACGGCCCAACACGCGCGCCATGCTGGCATAGGTATTGGTGAGGTCGAGCAAACGCGCCTCGGCGCCTCCAAGGATGAGCGACAAACCGTAGTGCGCCGGCGCTTTGTTTAAGGTCGTGAGGCCCAGGCGTTGCAGGTTGAAATGAAATTTATCCAGTCCGTACGTCTGCAACAACAAAACAAACGGCACGTTCAGAGAACGCACCAGTGCTCTGTTGGCAGGCACAGCACCGTCGTACGATTCGTAATAATTCTCAGGTTTGTACCGCCCGAGTTGGGTAGGCACATCGTTGAGCAGACTACCCGGCAGGATTTGGCCACTTTCCAGAGCAAGGGCATACAAATACGGCTTTAGAATGCTTCCTGTGCTTCTGGGCGCTGCAATCACATCCACCTGTTCGCCGTGTTCGGCACCTGCACCCTGCACGTTGCCCACGTAGGCAAGCACTTCGCCTGTGGCTACATCAAGCACC
>JBBSDH010000044.1:0-22751 GCA_038249605.1 Chitinophagales bacterium
AACCAGGACTACCTCATGTTCGCCAGCGATCCAGTGATTAAAGAAGAAATCATTGGTGGTGGCGCAGTGGATTTCAAACGGCTGATTGATTCCATTCCTAGCGAAAAAGTGCCCAATTACGCCTTTCACAACCAGCACAACCTGCGTTTTAAAAACAAATCCGCCGATTGGGGTCTGGGACAGCCCTCCTTTTCAAATGGCTCGGCTTACGGAGACCTCGACAACGATGGCGACCTCGACTTGGTGGTGAGCAACACCAACATGGAAGCATTTGTATACAAAAACAACACGCAGGAGCTTCAAAAGGACAACCATTTTCTGAAAATAGAGCTGAAGGGCGAAGGCGCGAACACCAACGCATTTGGTTCGCGCATTTTCCTTCGGGCTGGCGGACAAACCCTTTACCAGGAACAATTGCCCATGCGCGGGTTTCAAAGCTCAATGGATCCAAGGCCCAATTTCGGTTTGGGAACTGCAAAAAACATAGATACCCTGCTGGTCCTGTGGCCATCGGGCAAACATACCCTGCTTAAAAACGTAAAGGCCGACCAGACTTTAAAACTCAAAGCCTCTGAGGCAGAGGCCGGCTGGATTCCGATTCCATGGATTCAGCCCAAAGGAAAATTATTGTTGAAAGAGACGGCTGTACAGATGTCTCCGGCCTGGAAACACCAGGAAAACACGTTTTACGATTGGGACCGCGACCGTTTGCTGTTTTTCCAATATTCCACCGAAGGGCCACGAATGGCATTGGGCGATGTGAATGGTGATGGTTTGCAAGACCTTTATTTTTGTGGAGCAGCCGGACAAAGTGGGGTATTGTATATTCAAAAGTCCAATGGGAGTTTTACAAATCAGTTACAGCCCGATTTTAAAAACGATGCCGGATGTGAAGATACCGACGCCGTTTTTTTTGATGCCGACGGCGATAGCGACCTCGATTTGTATGTAGCTTCGGGTGGAAATGAAACGGAGTCGTTTAGCCCGGAACTGGCTGACCGCTTGTACATCAACGATGGTAAAGGCAAATTTTCCCGCAAAAAGGACGCATTACCCGGGCAGAAACCCTTTGCAACCGGTTGCATTGCTCCGGCCGATGTTGACGGCGACGGCGATACCGATTTGTTTGTGGGCATGCGTTTGCTTCCCGGGAAAATAGGTGTTCCCATGAGTGGTTTTATGCTCATCAACGACGGTAAAGGGTATTTTGAAATGACGTCGCCGGAGTCGCTGAAAAACCTCGGTTTGATCACCGATGCGGTGTGGAACGATGTGGATGGCGACAAGGACCCGGACCTCCTCGTGACCTGTGAATGGACGACGTTGCGTTTGTTTCGCAATGACAAGGGCAAACTGACCGACATCAGCAAAGAAGCAGGCTTGGGCGGCACTTCCGGCCTTTGGAAACGCATCGAAGCTGGCGATTTCAACAACGACGGCCGCATGGATTTTGTGGTGGGCAACATGGGCCTCAACTCCCGGCTGGACGCCAAACCCGGCGAACCTCTGACGCTTGTTTTCAACGATTTTGATAAAAACGGGCAACCAGAGCAAATCCTGAGCAGGTACAACGAAGGCAAGTTGTTGCCCTACGTGTTGCGGGGCGACATGATGAGTAACCTGCCCATGTTGAAGAAAAAATACCTGCGTTACGAACAGTACGCCGGCAAAACCATGGAAGATATTTTCACGCCCGAACAACGCAAAGACGCCTTCACCCTGACGGCTGAAATGTTGGAAAGTGTGGTGCTTATCAATCTGGGTAGTGGCAAGTTTGAGGTTCGACCGTTGCCCAGTGAGGCTCAGTTTGCACCCTTGTTTGGTCTTTGCTGTGCCGATGTGAATGGCGACGGCCATTTGGATGTAGTTGCTGGCGGCAATTTCCTCGGCAGCAAACCCGAATTCGGGCACATGGATGCCGATTACGGCACCGTATTGCTGGGTGATGGCAAAGGAGGATTTTCACCCAGGCGGTCACGGGAAAGTGGCTTGCGCATTGATGGAGAAGTGCGAGATATTCAAGCTGTGATGGTTGGGGGCGAAAAGGTTTTTGTGGTGAGCAGGAACAACGACGGCCTTTTGTTTTTTAAAACAAAATAAAAAAAGGCACCCCGCCAGTCGGAATGCCCCATTTTTTCAAAAAATTCTTTTCTGTCTTTGTTATTGAACACCGGTGAAAAACCAAGCCACACTAATACCCAAAACATTGTTTTTGATGGAAAGGTCTTCTACGTCCTGATAATCTTTCGGTACGATATTCATCAGCCCCAGATCGTAGGACACGGAAACACGTAAAGCCGGCAAAATGTGGTAACCCACTTCTAAGCCCAAACCAAAATCGATGGGGCTAAAATCGTCGTCGATGTCGTTTCCGTATTCAATGTCATTCGTTTCTTTTTCGCCCAGTATCTCAATACTGGTCTGTCCGAACAAACCGAACCCGATGTATGGGCCTACACCGGCGTAAAACCCATTGTTGCGGTAGTAAACATTTACAGGGATTTGCAGGTAAATCGGATTGAATTTGGCTTCAACACCCGTTTCATCAAGTCTTGCGCCTTTGCCGGCAAGCTGCAAACCGACACCGATACCCATGTTTTCAGTAAAATCGAATTCAGCCAAGCCTCCAACATTGAAGGTTGGCACAGTCTTGAAAATATCCTTAGGGTCAGGATCAGGATCAGAGGCTATGTTTGACAGGTTAAGTCCGGCTTTTACGCCAAAGCGCTGGGCAAATGCAGATGATTGTACAAACAACACCAGTAGGATTGCACCAATCCAAAAAAATGATTTTTTCATAACATTTTGGTTTTATTGTTTAAAATAGTCGGATCAAACATAGCCACAATAAAACGTATAAACAAATGGAGTGTTTATAAATCATTTCAAATCAAACAAATCATCCACACCCGGTGTCCTGCTGCAAATAAACCCTTCGGCAAATTCAACATGGATGGCTCGGCCGAAAACCCGCGCTTTGGCGTGCATAAAGTCCAGAAAATCCTTGCCTGAAATGGGTGTTTGGGGTTCACCAGACGCATCGCCCGGATCAAAAAACTGCGAACGAAAAGCAAGGATGCATGCCATTTTTTGTTCGAACCAGGGCGTAATATCTACTACAAAATCGGGCGTAAGTTGTTTGTCCTGGATGTAATGGTAAACTGCTTTGGGGCGCCACGCTTCCTGCACATCCCCGCCTTCAAACGTTTCTATACGTTTCAAACCAGCATAAAAACACGCATCAGTGGTTAGTTTTGCTGCACGGCCATGGTCCGGGTGTCTGTCGTCTAAGGCGTTGCAAAGCACAATTTCCGGACGGTATTTCCGGATAATGCGCACAATTTGCATCCAGTTGTCGGGGTGGTGGGTAAAAAAACCATCTGCTACGTCGACCTGGTCGCGGAAACTGGCGCCCAGAATGCGTGAAGATTCGGCAGCTTCCTGAGCGCGAATTTCGGCGGTGCCCCGGGTGCCAAGTTCACCATGACTCAAATCAAGGATGCCGAAAGATTTTCCTTTAGCGGCATGTCGCAACAAGGTGCCCGAACAACTCAATTCAACATCGTCGGGGTGAATACCAACAGCAAGGATATCTATTTTCATATGTTTGTACCTATCTAAATCCAACAAGCATGGAATCGAATCCACCACAGCAAAAGTACACGCAGGAATTGGAAACATTGCTCCGCGAACGGGTCGAGTTTCAATTGGCCTTTCAAAAGTTGACGAATGATCACCAGCAACTTGAAAAAGACTACGAAACCCTGCGGATACAAAAAGGCGGGTTTGGATTTAAAATACTGTGGCTCAGCGGCTTTATGGGATTTTTATCCGGATTGGTCCTGTGCTACCTTTTTTTCCGGCCCAGCAGCAAACACGAGGAAGTTTTTTCCAATTTTCAACACTCGACCCAGTTTCATGTGGAATATGCCATCGGGCAGGGAGACTTTGTAAAAGCAGAGGAGTTGTTGAAAATTAGCTCCGAGTCGAAGGATTACTCCATCATCGAACCGGAAATTGAAATGATGCGAAAAATTGTTGGGGCGGCGAAACGAAAGTGTGAATAACGGATTACATACATCTGCACCATCAATCCTTCACCCCGTACAAACTACAAATAGGACAGTTCTCCTTTTTGTGCCCTCTCGCCGGACAAAACTGCCTGCCGAAAAAGATGATCTGCAGGTGTAGCTTGTTCCAGGTTAATTCCGGAAAAACCGCTTTCAGGTCTTTTTCCGTTTTAACCACATTTTTCCCATCGCTCAAACCCCATCGTGTTGCGAGGCGGTGGATGTGGGTATCCACCGGAAATGCCGGAAAGCCGAAGGCCTGCGACATCACCACCGAAGCGGTTTTGTGCCCGACACCCGGCAAAGCTTCCAGGTCTTGGAAAGTTTGTGGCACTTCACCGCCGTGTTTTTCCAGGATCAACCTTGAAAGTTCCCAAATGGCTTTGGATTTGGCCGGTGAAAGTCCGCAGGGTTTGATGATTCCCTTGATTTCCTCCACACTCAGATTGATCATGTCGGCTGGATTGTCGGCGCGGGCAAAAAGCGTGGGCGTGATTTTATTCACACGTTCGTCCGTGCATTGTGCGGAAAGCAACACAGCGACCAGAAGTGTGTATGGGTCACTGTGCTTCAACGGGATGGGTGTTTCCGGATAAAGTTCCTCCAGCATTTGCTGGATGTGTTTCGCTTTTTCTTTTTTTCGCATGGGATCAGTGGCGGAAATGGCGGAAACCGGTAATCACCATAGCCATATCGCGTTCATTGCAGGCATTGATGCTGTCCTGGTCCTTGATGGAACCTCCTGGCTGCACGACGGCAGTGATGCCTACTTCGTGACCAATTTCAACACAATCTGGAAACGGGAAAAACGCATCGGAAGCCATGACGGCGCCTTTTACGTCGAAACCAAACGATTGGGCTTTGTTGATGGCTTGTCGCAGGGCGTCCACACGGTTGGGCTGACCACAACCCATACCGATAAGCTGCCCGTTTTTAACAAGAGCAATGGCGTTCGATTTGAGGTGTTTGCAGCATTTTACGGCAAACAGCAAAGATTCAACCTCTTCTGAAGTCGGCTGGCGGTTGGTTGCCGGTTTCAGATCGGTTGCTGTTTCCGATTTCAGGTCGGTATCTTGTTCCACCACGCCGTTGAGCAGGGTTTTGAAGCTGCGTTTGGGGATTTCGAAATGTTTGATGCGAAGGAGGATGCGCTGCTCTTTTTTGGACAAAAGTTCCAAAGCTTCGGGTGTAAAAGCAGGCGCGATCAGCACTTCGTAAAAGAGTTTATTGATTTCTTTGGCAGTATCCAGATCCACCGTTGCATTGGTGATGAAAATACCGCCGAAAGCCGAAACAGGATCGCAGGCAAGGGCGTCGTTCCAGGCTTCGAGCAGGGTGCTGCGTTGGGCTACACCACAGGCGTTGGTGTGTTTGAGGATGGCGAAGCAGGGTTTAGCGTCCTGGAATTCACGCATGAGCTGCACGGCTGCATCGATGTCGACCAGGTTGTTGTACGAAATGGATTTGCCGTTCAACTTATCAAAAACCTTTTCAAAATCGCCGTAAAAAACACCCGACTGGTGTGGATTTTCGCCATAGCGCAGCACATCGGACTGGTGGATGGAATGTTTAAACACGACATCTGTGCTGCCTTCATTAAAGTAATTAAAAATGGCAGTATCGTAATTTGAAGTCACTTTGAAAGCGCGACGGGCAAGCTCGCGACGGTCGTTGAAGCTGATAGCGCCACCGTTGTTGTTGAGCATATCGAGGAACAGTGCATATTCCTCTTGGGAAGCCACCACAGCCACGTCGGCGTGGTTTTTGGCAGCTGCGCGGATGAGCGATACGCCGCCAATGTCTATTTTTTCAATGATGGCATTTTCATCCGTCGTGGAAGCAACGGTGTCTTCAAAAGGATACAAATCGACGATCACGCAATCGATTTGCGGGATGTCGTATTGCTCAAGTTGCTGAAGGTGGTCGGCTTCGCGACGGGCGAGCAGACCGCCAAAAACTGCGGGGTGCAGGGTTTTTACACGTCCGTCGAGGATGCTGGGATATCCGGTCAGAGTTTCAACAGCGATGACTGGGATGCCCATTTTTTCAAGGTAAGTTTGGGTGCCGCCGGTGCTGTAAAGGATTACGCCGAGTTCGTGGAGGCGGAGGATGATGGGATCGAGACCTTCTTTGGAAAATACGGAAACAAGAGCGGAGCGGAGTTTGCGCATCTCTCCGGAAGAATTTTGGGTGGCCATGTGGCGTATGTTTTGTTTGGGCAGCGCCCGTCTTTAAAAGGAAGGGGCAAAAATACTGCGGAAAAACGTTAAAGAGCATGTTGAGCTTTCGATTTTTGGGCTACGAACGGCAAATTTTATTTTAAAGTTCGTTAAAATTTTCGCTGTAGACACCCGGCTACGCCTGCAAATTTTGCCTTTTATAAAACTAAATTTGCTCGCTCTCGCCTCAAAACCGAAAACTCAACATGCTCTAAAAAGTTTTCAAACGCAAAATGTTACCCATCTCGTAACAAGAACGGCATCGGGGCTCGTATTGTTCTTTTTCTCCCAGCAAAATAACTTCATCGCCAGAGGCCAGCCGGTACGAATGGGACGCCAGATTACCGCAATGCACACAAATGGCGTGTACTTTGGTAACGTATTCGGCGATGGCCATCAGGTTTGGCATGGGGCCAAACGGTTTGCCGCGGTAATCCATGTCCAAACCGGCAACTACCACACGAATACCCCGAAGAGCGAGTTCTTCACAAACTTCGGTAATGCCCGCATCAAAAAATTGTGCCTCGTCGATGCCGACAACCCTGGTTTCTTCGTTAATCCTCAGTAAACGTGATGAATTGTCGACAGGTGTGGCCAAAACACTGGTGGTATCATGCGATACGATGCTGGCTTCGTCGTACCTTGTGTCCACAAGCGGTTTGAATACCTGAACGCCCATTTCGGCTATTTTTGCACGTTTCAAACGGCGGATCAGCTCTTCGGTTTTACCCGAAAACATGCATCCACAGATTACTTCTACCCAACCGGAACGCTGTCCGTGAAATTGTGGTTCTAAAAACATGGCCGCAGTTTTTACCGGTTCATTAAATTTACCGGTGAAAATAGACATACCCGGCCAACCCTTGCAAACATGGATTTACAGAAAGCAAAAATTTACCTCGATAAAATCAACCGTGAGTTCTCACGTATGACCAAGGATCCTGAAAACATCCTGCGAATCGACATAGACATCATGCAAACGTACGTGCGTGAATTGTATGATGCCTGCCTGAGCGAAGAGCTGCCCGTGCGACAGGCACCCGTAGCTTTCAGCACACCTGCTCCACCAGCGCCTGAGCCTCCAGCTCCTGCTGCAATCCCTTCAGCCCCCGAAGTACTTTACATACCACCGCAGCCCGTCATTCCACCGCAACCCGTTGTTGTGCCGCCTCCTGTGGTGGTCCCTCCGGCGCCACCTGTAGAAAAGGAACCCCGTCAGGCACCTCCTGCTGCTCCCGAGCAAATGTTCACTCCTGCTCCTCCCCCACCACCTGCGCAAAAAGGACACCACCACACCGGAGTAGAAGTTCTTTTTGAACAAAAAGAAGCCCGCGAATTGGTTGAAAAACTTTCCGAACAGCCCATTCAGGACCTGCGCCGTGCCATTGCGCTCAACGACAGGCTTTTGTTTACCCGCGAACTGTTTGAAAACGACAACCAGCATTTCGAAAACACCCTCACTTTTTTGAACAATTGCGCACACATCGAAGAAGCCAAAGCTTACCTGATCGAAAATTGTGTGCACCAGTTTGGCTGGACGGACAAAAAGAAGGCTGAAACGGCCAAAAGCTTCATCAAACTGGCCCACAGGCGTTTCAAATAATGGCCAAAATATGGGTGATTGGTGGTGGTATTGCAGGCATTTGCATGAGCCATGCCCTCCGCAGCCGCGGTGTTGATGTCTTTTTTACCGACGATCAAAAACAAGGTGGCTCTTCCATGGCAGCAGCCGGCATCATCAATCCGGTAACCGGCAAACGGTTCGTCAAATCATGGCGTTTCGACGAATTTTTACCTTTTGCCCGTTCTTTTTACCAAAACATGGAAACGTTGCTCGGTAGCAGCATCTGGCAGGAAAAAGCCATCACCAGACTTCTGCGCACACCCGAAGAGATCAACGACTGGTCTGTGCGCTGCACCCAGCCCGATTATCAGGCACTCATCGGTGATGTTGAAGAGGTCGGTGAATGGGCTGCTTTGCTTCACCCGGGTTTCAAAGCAGCGGCTATTTTGGGCGCAGCCCGGGTCAATTTTCAAAACCTGATCACCGCTTACCACCATCGGGCAAAGGAGGAAGGTTGGTACGAAAAAAGCTCTGTCAATCTGGGGGAGCTGCCCGATGCCGTTAAAAAATACGATGCCGTGGTGCTTTGTGAAGGGTATGTGGCTTCAGAGAATCCGTGGTTTCCGGCATTGCCCTGGCAACTGGCCAAAGGCGAAGCGTTGATCGTCGCCATTGACGGTGTAAAGGCAGCCGGCATTAATAGCATGTTGAAAAAAACGCACACCTTGGTTCCCCTTGGCAACGGCCGTTTCTGGTCGGGTGGCACCTACCAGTGGCATTACCCCGATGCAGAACCCAGCGAAGGGGAAAAAACGACCCTGGTGCGTCAGCTCAACGAAGTACTTGCCGTTCCTTACCGCATCGAAGCACACTGGGCAGGTGTGCGCCCCAGTGTGAAAGACCGCAGGCCCTTCCTGGGTGAAAGTCCTGTTTTAAAGCGGCTTTTTATGTTCAACGGTCTGGGCACCAAAGGCGCTCTGTTGGCGCCTTATTGGGCACAGCACCTGGCCAATCATGTTCTGGATGGCAAAACCCTTGATCCATTGGTAGACGTTCAGCGTGTTTTTTCAAAAAATTTGTGAAAAAACAGCAACTGGTAATCAACCGCGCTGCTCCAATACCCGCTGTTGTGCTCGCCCGACCGTTCCGTATAATCGTGGGGAAAGTTTGCCTCAATTAACCTTCGGTGCATGTCGCGGTTGGTTTGCAGGAAAAAATCGCCCAGACCGCAATCGATGATGAGTTCAGGTTTCCCGAGGGATAACCGTGGAACCATGTTGACCACCGATGCGCGCTCCCAGTTTTCCCAATGTTTGTTGGGATCGCCCAGCACACCTTCCAAATCCCAATTGCTTTGGCGGAAAGGCCGCAGATCGAGTCCACCGGCCATACTTCCCGCTGCACCGAAACGTTCAGGGTTGCTGATGGCCAGGGTTAAGGCGCCATGGCCACCCATACTCAAGCCTGTGATGGCCCTTCCAGCTGCTTCACGCCGCGTATGGTAGTAAAAATCGATGAAATCAACCAGTTCAAGGGCAATGTGGGTAGCATACCGCACCGTGGAATCCACAGGCGAATCGAGGTACCAACTGTCGTAACCACCGTCCGGACAAACAACGATCATTTGCAACGCATCTACGGATTCGAGCAGTTGCGGGGCTTCACTGAGCCAGCCGGTGTAATTGCCGCTGTAACCGTGCAACAGGTACAATACCGGATAAGGGTCGCCCATAACCGTATAGTTGTCTGGTTTGAGCACCAGGCAACGGGTTGTTTTGTGCATGGCCGGACTGTAGATGTCAAGGGTGTCGACTTGTCCTGCCCGGGCTGAATAGATGTTGAAAACCAATAAAATAAGTGTGATGCATGTTACCCTAAAGAGAAATTTGTTCAAGGTTTAGAATCGTGTTTCCAGATAATGCGGCAACATGGCGCGCCAGGTCGGCCAGTCATGTTTCATATCCCAGCCCCACACATCGAGTTCGTGTGGAATGCCTTTGCTGTGCAGGATATCAGACAGTTGGCGCGAGGCATCCGGGTCTTCGTAATCGCCTGAACCTGAAAGGATGTGTATGTTTTTGGCCTGTCGAAGCATCGGCAGGTGGTAATCGTCGTTAAGGTTGGGCAGGTAATGGGTTGGCGAGTTGAAGTACACGTCCTCGTCGTAATACCCTTTGGTGTAGGTTGTAAGGTCATATACACCCGACATGGCAATGGTACCTGAAAGCAGATCGGGGCGGCGGAAATACAAATTGGCGGCATGCAAGGCGCCAAGGGAAGCTCCTGAAGTGATGATGGGCGTATGGTCGTTGGTGTGCGTACGGATGAACGGTACGACCTCATTTTCAATGTAACTGTTGAATTGCTGGTGGCGAATTGCTTTGTGCCTCGGGTGCATCCGATTGTTGAGCCAGGCTTCCGAATTGATGCTGTTGATGGAAAATACTTTGACTTTCCCGGCCTCAATCATGGGCTTAATGCTGTTAATCAGATGAAAACGCTCGTACTCAAGAAAGTCGGCTGCTGCTGTGGGCAAAAGCAACAAAGCGAAGCCATAGTGACCGTAAACAGCCACTTCCATGTCTTTGGACAAGCGTGGACTAAACCATTTGTGGATTTCTCGTTCCATATAAATTACTTGTATGATGTTAAACAACACACCAAATTTGGAGTGCTGTTAAGGCAAATGTAAAAAAAGAATTTTCAACACAAAATAAACATTTTGTTTTTTATTTAAAACATAATGTTTATTTTTTTATTTGCTTTAAACAAAACCTTTCGCCAAAACTTTTTTACCCTAGGAAATGATGAAAAATGCCATCAATTGGTTCGAAATCCCTGTGGTTGATTTCGACCGCGCCAAACTGTTTTATGAAAAAATCTTTGATTACACCATGTTTACCGAAGATATGAAGGCAACGATATTGGTCTGCAATCGATGAATTAAACGATCGCCAACTTCCAGGCATCTATGGTTTCCGGTCCGACCTTAAACCTATCGTCGGACCGGTAGCCGGGGATCCAAATGATCGCACCATCGCCATTTACCAAAAGAAGCAACTGCTCTTTTTCAAGTTTGGACACTTTATGGTTTACCAAAAAATCCTGAATTTTTTGGCTTTTACCCTGCATTCCAAAAGGTTGAAACACATCGCCCGGCGCCCATTTTCTCACGGTTAATGGAAAAACAAGCCGAGCGTAATCAACAGTCAAAGCCTCCTTACCATCGGGAAAAGGAGGCCCGGGCATGGTTGGAACCATAACGAGTTTTTTACCTTGGGGAAGCGATACCATGACATCATCCGCATGAACCAGGGTGATCTCCTCTGTCCTGGTTTTCACATCCGTGCAGTCTAGCCTTAAAACGTCCTTTTCGACCGCTAAACGGTACTTTCCGTTTTCACTGATGATTTCGAAGCCACGTTCGTTCAGTTTTCGACCCAACTGCACAATTTGGTCATCCGTAAAATGCAAGTTGTGCAACAAACGTCGGAGGATGCTTGCCGGCGAGGGCAATGCGGTTAATACACCGAGGCTGATGAAAGTCGGCGTATTTGAAGCATCAAAGGCGGGAAAGGTAGTTGCAATGAAAGCATCAAGGTTTTGACTGTCGGCACTCAAACGTTCCATGGTTCTTTCAGTGGTATGCAGAAAGTTGGGATTGAGCGCTTCAAAAACCGGCAGAATGGTATGCCTGATGCGGTTTCGGGTGTATTCGGTTTGGGCATTGCTGCTGTCCTCGCGCCAAACAATGCCATTTTCCAGGGCATAATTTTCAATTTCGGCGCGGGTTGCAAACGCGAGGGGACGCACTACCCTCCCTTGCCTGAGGGGAATTCCCGTAAGTCCATGGATGCCTGTCCCCCTTTTCAGATTGATCAGCAGGGTTTCCACTTGGTCGTTGAGGTTGTGACCGGTAGCAATGCAGTCGTAGCCATAGGCGTCGCACAAAGTATCAAACCAGGCATATCGAAGTTGCCGGGCAGCCATTTGTATGGAAACTTGTTTTTTTGCCGCTTCATTCTTCGTATCAAACTTGTGTGCAAACACCCTGATTCCCCAGTCTTGTCCTGTTTTCCACACGAAAGCCTCATCGCCATCCGAGGCTTCAGCGCGCAAACCAAAGTTGACATGTGCGACATCAAACAACAATCCGCTTCCACGGCACAGATGTGCAAGCACCATGGAGTCGATGCCGCCGCTGACCGCAACCAGAAATTTTTTACCCGCCTGCAGAAGGTTTTCCTTGCGGTAAAAAGTCTGAAATTGATGAAGTAAGTCTACCATGCGGTTAAAATTCGGTTAAAGCGCGTATTTTACAACCATCAGAAAACCAATTGAAGCATTTTTGCAGCTGTAAAGTGTGCTCTACCCTTTTTCATTTAATGCTGCCAACTACCCAATGAAACAGTTCCTGGTTTTTCTTGGCTTTGCCATTTCCCCCTTTTTTCTTTTTGCCCAACTGAGCGGCATTGTTTCGGATGAAAACAACGAGCCTTTGCCTTTTGCATCTGTGTACGTCAAAAACAGCACCAACGGCACCGTAGCCAACGCGAATGGTGCATACAAACTAACGATGTCGCCAGGCACTTACGACATCGTTTTTCAATACCTTGGTTACCAGCAAAAAACTGAAACCGTTGTGGTGGGTGCAAAAGGAGCCCGGTTGAACGTAAAAATGACGCCCGCAGATCTTGAAATTTCAGAAGTGGTCATTACCACCGAAGACCCCGCTTACGCCATCATGCGCAAGGTAATTGAAAAGCGAAAATATTTCAAAAACCTCATCAGCGACTACAGCTGCGACGTATATGTCAAAGGTTTCCACAAACTGATGGACGCGCCGGAGAAAATCATGGGACAAGAGGTCGGCAACATGGGCGGTATTCTCGACACCAACCGAACCGGCGTACTGTACCTCTCCGAATCGGTGTCCAAACTCTATGTGCAAAGTCAACCCGCACGCAGCAAAGAAGTTATGATTTCCAGCAAAGTGAGTGGCGGCGACAACGGGTTCAGCCTCAACCGCGCAACACTCACCGAATTCAGTTTGTACGACGAAAAAATCAACATCGACCGGGACATCCTCTCTCCGCTGGCCGACAACGCCTTTTCCTACTACCGTTTTCGTTTGGTTGGAAAATTTGAGGACAACAACCAAAACAAAATCTACAAAATCGAAGTGTTGCCCAAACGCGCGGCCGACCCGACTTTTTTTGGTCACCTGTATGTTGTAGACAACCTGTACAACCTTGCAGGTGCAGACGTGGCGCTCACCGGAGACGCCATCAAACAGCCCATACTCGATACCCTGCGCTTTGTTCAAGAATTTGTGCCCCTGGCCGAGCCCGACAAATGGGCCTTGCTTTCCCAGGTTACCACCTTCAAATTTGGCGTATTCGGGTTTAAAATTGATGGTTTGTTCACCACGGTTTCTTCCAATTACGAACTCAATCCCGTTTTTGAAGAACGTTTTTTCAACAAAGAAGTATTCAAAATTGAAAACGAAGCCGGAAAACGCGATTCGACCTATTGGACGACCGTTCGCCCTGTTCCACTTACCGAGGAAGAAACGGTGGATTACGTTCGCAAAGACAGTTTGCAACTCATCTGGAATTCGAAAGAATACATGGACAGTTTGGACAAAAAAAGCAACAAATTCAAGCCTTTTGATGTGTTGATGGGTTACACGTGGGAAAACTCCTACAAACGCACCAACATCAGTTATCCATCGGCGTTTGAATGGGTGCAGTTCAATACCGTTCAGGGTTTAGTTTTCAACGTTGAACCTACTTTTACGAAGTACAACGAAGAACGCGACCGCTCGTATTGGAAAGGCAAAGGCATCCTGAATTACGGTTTTTCGGAGGACAGGTTCCGTTACGGTGTGGAACTTGAACGCCGGTTTGAAGGCATACACTACACTACTCTGGAACTCAACGGCGGTGTATTACCCGTGCAATTCAATCCGATTCCGCCCATCAGCCTGGCGCTCAATACGGCTTATTCTCTTTTCAGCGAGCGCAACTACATGAAGCTTTATGAAAACGCTTTTGGAAAAGTGCAGCTCAGCCGCAGGTACCCCGGTATTTTTGTGCGTGGATACCTGGAATACGGCGAACGCCGTCCGCTGGTGAACAACACGGATTATACCTGGCAGAAAAAAGCAGAGGAGCGGCAATACACACCCAATGCTCCTGTTACCGATGGCGTGGAACCCGCTTTTGAAACCCACCAGGCCTTTGTTGCACAAGTGGAAGTGCGTTTCCGTTTTGGTGAAACGTACTCTACTTACCCGAATTTTCGATCATACAGCAGCAACTCCCGATGGCCTGAACTTTGGCTCCGGTACCGCAAAGCGATACCAGGCATATTTGGCAGCGATGTGAATTTGGATTTCATTCAGGCAAACCTGAAGCAGAGTGACTTGTCGTGGGGACTGGCCGGTTACACCGAATGGCACATGAGTGCAGGTTATTTCCTCAACCGCAACCGCGTGGAATTTATGGACAGGTACATGCCACTTGGCAACCAAACGAACTTTACCGATCCGACCCACATCGGACAAGGTTATTTTTTGTTGCCTTATTACGACTACGCTACCGACAATACTTTTTTCAAACTGCATGCCCAGCACCATTTGCAGGGCTGGTTGTTTGATAAAATACCCGGTGTGCGCAAACTTAACCTGAAGGAGGTCTTTGGCGTCAACATGTATTATGCCAACGAGATCGCCAGGGAAACAGTTTCAGGGAACCGCGAACTACCCTATTGGGAAGTCAACTTTGGAATTGAAAACTTAGGGTTCGGCGTATTCCGGGCACTGCGGATTGACGTAGCAAGTGGTTTTTTTGGAAAAGACTATTACAGAACGGCTTTGGTGCTCAGCACGGCCCTTTAAACTTAAAACCTATTTGGAACGCATAACGGTAAGGTTGGCCTGGATGATTTTTTGGTATTCGGTCATCAGAGCCAATTTTTCTTCGAGTTCTGACGGTTTGCTGAAATCGATGTTGAAACCCTCAAACGATTCGAGGATGGCCCTTTGGCGAAACAATCTTTTTTGGCCTTCTGTGTATTCACTTTCCGGGATGCCGGCAGCCGGAGCAGGATACAACAGATCCGCTTCCGTCAGCGTGGTACGCATGGTTTGAAGCATGCTGACGTAAAATGCCTGGCTGGTTTGAAGATCCTGCTGGCCAACAGTTTCTCTGAAACGGTTCAACTGAATGCCGTACTGGCGCACATTTTTTTCGGCAAGTGCAAGTTGCGGATTCGCAGGCGCAGGCTCCGCACGGTCGGCTTGAACAACGGGTGTAACCTGTGCAAAAGCGGGGAGGGCAAGAAAAAGAACCAAAAGGGCAGAAAAAAGGTGTTTCATAAAAAGCATTTTTGCAAAGGTGGTGTAATTTTTTTGCAGACCAAAACGGCCTGCATTATTCTGCCGTTTTCAGGCAAACAAGTCTCCCGTCGTTTTCAACCCACCAAACCTCGTCGGCAAGCTCAAACATGGCTGCATCGCCTTTGGAATTGCCAAAAGCAACTACCCGGTCGTATTTTTCGACATCGAATTTTTCCAAAATACGCCTTTTTTTCTCACCGTATTTGCAATTTGGTGTTGCAAAACGGCCAGTAAAAAGGTCCTGCACACCGTATTCAACTTCGGTGCACAGGACCATCATGCCCATGTAGCGCGCAAATGGCTTAACCCAAATATCAAGTGATGCCGTCACTAAAACGACCGTTTCTCCATTCATTTGGGCTTTTTTCAAAGGTTGTTCTACCATTGGATTCAACATGAAAATCAGTTTTCCCAGCGCGCATTTTTCGCCGAACGCCTCCATCGTTGCACGATGCTGCCCTTTAAAATAATGGCAAAGCAGAGATTCCTTGAGTTTGCCGGACTGAATTCCGTCTCTGATTACCACGCCTATCCAACCCAACAACAACAAGGGTAAGCCAAGTATCAGTTTCCACCAGCCCAAAACGTTTATCAAAAATACCGGCAACGAATTGCCGCGAAGCAACGTACCATCGAGATCAACAAGTAAAAGGCGGTTGGATTGGTCGCGCATGTTTATTCAAATTTGACAACCAAAAAGTGCTGTGTCTCCTCCAAACGTACGCCCTTTTCAACAATTTCACGGGTAAGCGCCAGTTCAGGATCTGTTGCGATGCGTTCCATCCAGTTTTTTTCAATGAAATAAACCCTGTCTGTGTTGGCACTCTGTTCACGTACCCATGGCGCCCGGGCATTCATTTCGCGCGGCACCACCCAATCGAGCGGAAACACCGGTCGGGTATCGGTGAGCCAGTTGGCCTGTGGAAAAGCCGGGAGGGTTTTGAAAAGTGGCCACTGCGCAGCCAAAGCCTTCAAATCACTGTACCGTTCCCAGGTTAAAGTGTCGGAATAAATTCCGTTCAACCGGGGAAAAACATCACCCATGTCCCGGTTTAGGCTGCTGCGTAATCCATCGCGGTAAACAAATTCGTAACCGTAACGGAACAGGCCCAGCAGCAGAACCAACATCGCTACATTTAGTTTTTCAGACAAATTTTTGTTGTACAACCTGTCGCCTACCTTGAGCGCAGCATACACCCACGGCACGGCAAACAGCATGGGCAGGTTGTAGCCCCAACTTATGGCCGCGCACCAGGAAATGCCCAACAACACCCAGTAACGCTTGGTATCATTCCACGTGCGTTTCCAATCCGAAAGCCGCTTTATGTCGACCACCGTCCAAAGTCCATACACGATGGCAAGCCAAAACATCAGGCGACTTTGGGAAAAAGGCACCGTAAAATCCTGCACCTGGAATAACTGCCAACCAAACGAACCAACCAGCACCACCAGCCATGCGGCATGCGTAAATTGCACCGTGGCAGCTCCCTTGCCTACAATCAGCCAACGCATCAACGGAATGGCCAACAGGGCTGAGACAGCAGAAAGCCAGGGTTTGACCCTCAGAAAGTCGATAAAACCGTGTTGCAAAGCCTGTCCACCCGTTGCAGCGCCAGCCGTCAACGCCAGGTAATTTTCCAACAACCCCTCTGCAACCAAATAACCGAAAAATACCCCGGCGGTCGTCAGCGCCCCGATCCACCCTGCAACTATGCGTTTTTTGTTGGTCTCAAACGATACAAACAGTATCCAAAGGATAAAAAATGGATAAAAAGACTGTTTGCACAACAGGGCCGCGACCATAAACAGGCCCGACAATACAGCCGAGGCAGAACCATTTCTACGATGCCAAAACCAAACACTTAAAACTGCCATCAAAATGCCGTCTGTGGTGTGCCAGGCAGTCGGTGGGTAATGGTGTACAGAAACGACAAAACCCAGGGCAGCAAGTTTCCATTTGGATTTACCGGAAGCCAAAACATCGGCAGCCAGCAGGACATACGCAGCAATTTGCATGTAAAACAACCACCGTTCGCCCAAAACGGCGTATTGCTCAGGCAACAGGTTCATGCTGACTGCCCTCAGCCAAACCGGTAGGGGCGGCCGAACATACACCACGTCGGCATACAACATTTTGCCGTTGAGCACTTGCCAGGCCAAACCGCTCAAAAAGCCACCGTCCGTTTCGTTGATGCCAAAAGGTGCGTACATAAGTGCATACGCCGGGACCAACAGCCAAAAGGCGACCTGCCAAAACCGCAAGGTGTCTTTAAAAAGTGCATTTATCATGTTTTCAATCCTGCAGACCGGCGAGCAGTCTGCCTTTCAGGGATGAAAAAAATTTAGCTTCGCCAAAATGCCGTGGGTCTACCCGGCCCATACGCGAAGCCGAAAGTGCATCTTTGGTGAGGTATATTTTGCCATGGTGTTGCCAAACAACCTCATCCAGACGTTTGACCAAAGCCTCCACAGTGCGGGTTCTTGGAAAATCAAGCGCAAGGGAATACCCTTTTTCCGGAAAGGAGTGGATGGCTTCAACAGGTCTTTCACCGTGTCGTTTCAACACTGACAGAAACGGTGTATCCGAACTTTTTTTAATGGTTTCCAAAACGTTTTTCAATCCGTCGAACACCTGGTTTTCTGGTATGCAAAACTGGTACTGTACAAATCCACGGCGTCCATACAGTCGATTCCAATGGCCTATTTTATCCAGCGGGTAAAAATAACGGTCCATACTTGCCCTGCTTTCGCCGTTGTTTCCTTTGGAAAACAACAGGGCATTGTGCGTGCGAATGGTAAGTGGATTGAGCAG
This sequence comes from Chitinophagales bacterium, assembly GCA_038249605.1. GTDB lineage: Bacteria > Bacteroidota > Bacteroidia > Chitinophagales > Saprospiraceae > M3007. Next base: position 18,068 of record JBBSDH010000044.1, read on the forward strand.
CCAGAAAGGTGCGTAAAAAGGAACGGAAAAACCTTTTTGTTCTTCGTAAACAAGCTCCTCACTACCCTGCCCTTCCTCATGCTCGGCCAGGTACAAAACGCCGCGACCAAAAGACGAGCCTGAAGCAAGAGCATCGAGCCAACCAGCGGCGTAGGTCCAGCCGGTATTTTCCTCAAACGCCCTTAAAAGTGCATCAAGCGTATCGGCGCGAATGGTGCGTTGCCGCATCGAGGTCGAAGAAATGCGCATGAGTTGGAAACGTGCGCTAAGGATGATGCCCGTCCACCCCATGCCGCCACAAGTTTGCCAGAAAAGGTCGCTGTTTTCTGTTTTTGAACAAGAAACCACCGAGCCGTCGGCCCGCATCAATTCAAACGACAAAAGAAAATTGGAAAAACAACCTTTGGCAGGATGGTTTTTACCGTGTACGTCGCTTGCTACGGCACCGCCCACCGTAATGTTTTTGATGCCTGGGGTAACGTGGAAAAACCATCCCTTCGGCACGGCAATACGCAACACTTCGGCCAGCAACACGCCTGCTTCACAATGGACAATACCTTTTTCCGCATCAAACAGAAGGATGCGGTTCATGGACAGGGTATTCAAAATGTTGGAGGCCAGTGCCGCGTCGCCGTAACACTTGCCGTTGCCCCGTGCAATAAGGTTGTCGCATTGGTTTAAAACCTGCCGGCATTCTTCGGCATTCTCCGGTGTATACACCCTTGCCTTCATGGTTGGGAAATTGCCCCAATTGGCGATCCTCATCGTTTCCTGCTGCATGGTAGGTTGTTTAAACCGTGAAGATAAAACCCGGCGTTTAACCAACCGGACAAAAGCGGATATTTCGGAACATGACCTACCTTTGCACATTATGCAAAGCAATAAAATTACCATCACAGGCGATTTGGGCAGCGGGAAAAGCGCCGTTTCGCGCATTCTATGCCGTGAAACCGGATTTGAATACTTGTCCACAGGACAAGTTCAACGCAAACTTGCAGCCGATCTGGGCATCGACACACTTGAAATGAACCGCCGTGCCGATACCGATCCAACCATCGACCAGCGCATCGACAGCGTTTTTATCGACTTGCGTGAAAATCCAGACGGTTTCATCGTGGACAGCCGCATGGCGTGGTTTTTTATGTCCGGATCTTTTAAAGTATACCTGCATGCCGACGTGGCCGTTGCTGCCGAACGCATCCTGAGCGACCCTCTGCGCAGCAGCGAGCAATACGAAAGCAAAGAAGAGGCCATGGCTAAAATCCTGGCGCGCAAAAAAAGCGAAAACGACCGTTTTTTGGTTAAGTACGGTGCAGACGGCGCCAATCTCGACAATTTTGATCTTGTGGTTGACACGACCCAGCGTTCACCCGAGGCAGTAGCCGACATCATTTTGTCTTCTTTTGAAGCCCGGAATGAGGGGATTTTGTACGAAAAAAAGTGCTGAATGGATTTTAAAAGGATTACGCTGAAAGTTCACGCCTATCGTTGTGCCGCTTTTTTCATTTCCGTTGCCAACTCCTCTCCAAGATACCTGTCGATGGCGCCATGCACCAAATAAATAACCGGTGTTAAAACTATCGCCATGAGTGCTTTGTAGAGGTAGCTCATGATGGAAATGGCCAGTACGTATACAAACGGGATTTGCTGTCCAATGTACAGGGCGATAAAAACCACTACAAAACTGTCTAGAAACTGGGATACGAGGGTACTTCCTGTTGACCGAAGCCAGATCCTGCCTTCACCGGTGATGCTTTTGATGCGGTGAAAAACGCCGACATCCACAATTTGTGCCACCAAAAAAGCGACCAAAGAACCCACGATGATCCATTGGCTTTGCCCAAACACTACACCGTAGGCAGCGTTGTAATCCGATACCAAAGCGCGCATGTTGGCCTGCTCTTCGGCCGACCAGTCGGGTTTGATGTGTGCCGTACGCCAGAATTCGGCGGGTTCAAGCCAAATGGCGATGTTCACCATGATGAAGGCGTAAGTGATGAGTCCGGCAGTGAGGTACGACAATATTTTCACACCCCTGCGGCCGAAGTATTCGTTGATGATGTCGGTCATGATGAAAACCGCCGGCCAAAGCATCACACCGGCTGTTAAGGTAAAAGCAAGATTTTCCTGTCCCAACATTGTCCAGTTGACGGGTTGCAGACCAAAGGTTTTTTCCAGGGAAAACAACTTAACGCCTACGAACTCGGCTATAAGGGCGTTGGTGATGAAAAAACCGGATAACATCACCCAAAGTTTGTTGGGGCGTGAGGAAAAGAACTGGTGCATGGGTTGGGTAAGTAATTTTCTGTTTTTAGGCTGACAAGATTGTAAAAACAAACGTTTACAATCACATTCAAACCAAATATTTTTCAAGGTGTTATAGCTTTGCGCCTCCTTAAACCGAAGTCCATCAAGCCGAAAGTATCTTGGCAAAGACAACAACAAACAACTTTCCGCTTTTAAATTCAACCATGGCTACATTTTCCATAAACCTGAAAGACGGTACCCTTAACAAAGACAATGAAGTTGTCGTCGGGATAGACCTTGGCACCACCAACAGTCTTGTCGCTTACATGAAAGACGGTGTCGCTGTATGTGTCCGGGACGATCTTCAAAAAAACACCCTTGTACCTTCGGTAGTTCATTTTGCATCCGATGGCTCCATCCTCGTGGGCGATGACGCGCGTGAAAAATTGATTTCAGATCCTGCGCATACCATTTATTCGGTGAAAAGGCTCATGGGTAAATCTTACAACGACGTACAAAAACTCGAATCGTTTTTTGGTTACCGCATCCTCGACGAAGACAAGGACGCACTGGTAAAGGTTCGGGTGTACGATCGGTATTACACGCCTGTTGAACTGAGCGCCAACATCCTGCGCGAACTGAAAAGCCGGGTAGAACGCGAGCTTAAAGCCAAGGTCAACCAGGCTGTCATTACCGTACCCGCCTATTTCAACGACAACCAGCGTCAGGCCACGCGTGATGCGGGCAAACTTGCTGGTTTGGACGTCCTGCGCATCGTGAACGAACCAACAGCTGCAGCGCTGGCATACGGCATCGGACTGGACAAAAACAAAGCCGAAACCATTGCCGTTTACGACTTCGGAGGCGGCACGTTTGATGTATCCATCCTACAGATCCAGGACGGGGTTTTCGAGGTACTTTCTACCAATGGTGATACCTTCTTGGGCGGCGACGACATCGACAAAACCGTGACAACGCATTTTGCTGCGCAAATCGGAATCGACACGCAGAATTTATCTGAAAACAAACACCTGCAACAGGAGCTGCGTCTTTTGGCTGAACACGCCAAAAAAACCTTGTCGGACGGCAGCTTTTTCCATGGCGAAATCGACGGCAAACCGTTGCAAATCAGCCGCGACATCTTTGAAGAATCGATCATGCCGCTTGTACAACGCACGCTTGATTGTTGCAAAAATGCTTTGAAAGATGCCGCTTTGCAAACCAACCAAATCGACAAAATTGTGATGGTGGGTGGTTCTACACGGGTGCCGCTGGTTAAACAAAGCGTTTCCGCCTTTTTTGGCAAACCCGTTTACGACAACCTGAATCCTGATGAAGTGGTAGCTCTTGGGGCAGCCATACAGGCCGACATTTTGAGTGGCAACCAAAAAGACCTGCTGCTCATAGACGTGACGCCATTGTCGTTGGGCATTGAAACGGTAGGTGGTTTGATGGATGTCATCATTCCGCGCAACACAAAAATCCCTTCCAAAGCGGGCAGACAATACACCACCAGCGTTGACGGACAAATCAACCTGAAAATCGCAGTGTTTCAAGGCGAACGTGATTTGGTGGAGAACAACCGTAAATTGGGTGAATTTATCCTGCGAAACATCCCGCCCATGCCTGCGGGACTACCCAAAATCGACATCCAGTTCATACTCAATGCCGATGGCATCCTTACCGTCCGTGCCAGTGAATTGCGCTCCGGTCTCGAACAACAGATCGACATCCAACCCGCTTACGGCATTTCCGAAGAAGACATGGCGCGCATGCTCCTCGACAGCATCACCCATGCCGGTGAGGACATGAAAATTCGCGGCGTTCTGGAAGCGCGCAACGAAGCCAACAACCTTTTGCTGGCGGGTGATAAGTTTCTCCGGCAAAACGACAAAATCCTTTCGGAAGAAGAAAAGGCAAATACAAACACATTGTTAAAGGCATTGCTAGAAGCCACGCAAACCGACGACAAGAACGTTATTCACCAGGCTATTGAAACACTCAACAACTACACCATGCCCCTGGCCCACCGTGCGATGGACACCAACATCCGCGAGGCCATGTCGGGGAAAAAAATCGGATAACCGCACATGTACCTGCAACGACTTCTTTTTCTGGGTTTTACAACCTCCGTTTTGCTATCCTGCAGCGCTTCTACCAGGGCCCAAACCTCGTCCACACCAGCGTTTGCTACCTGGGACAAAAAAATGATCGAGCTTGGAACGGTGAAAAAAGGCGAAAAACGAACGATGTTTTTTGATTTCACCAATACTTCCGGTGAAAACATTCAAATTGAAATCGTGGATGCCTGCGCCTGTACAGAGACCGATTTCCCAAGAGGCGTACTCGCCCCGGGTGCCAAAGGCCGCATCGACGCCATCTTCGACAGCACGGAAAAAACAGCACCCGAAACCATTGATATCCGGATAATTTTTAA
>JBBSDH010000045.1:0-22518 GCA_038249605.1 Chitinophagales bacterium
TACCTTGCTGTGGAGCGGTCCGGGCATTACAGGCACCAATCAAAACTCGCTGAATCCAATTGTAGATCAGGCCGGCAATTACTTACTGGTGGTTACCAATACGGGCAACAACTGTACTGCAAATGATCAAACCGTTGTATCCAACGACCTGGCAGCACCAACGGCCGATGCAGGTGCGGATGCCATCATAGATTGTGTTACAACCAGTACAACCATCGGCGGAAACTCATCAGGCGGCCCCGAGTTTACTTATGTTTGGATAGGCCCTGGCATCAATGCAGGCAATGCCAATCTGGCACAACCTACTGTTGCAGACGATGGTTTTTACAACCTTGTTGTTACCGACACCAGCAATGGTTGTTCGGCTACCGATGACATTACAGTCACCTTGAATGCTGTATATCCCACAGCTTCGGCGGGAGCAGACCAAACCATCACTTGCACAGCGACCAGTGTGGTGCTGGATGGTAGTGGGGCATCCTCGGGTCCCGAATTTGTGTATACTTGGACGGGTCCTGGCATCAATGGTGGCAACGCCGGGCAGCAATCGCCAAGTGTAGGTGCCGATGGTGTGTACATGCTCAGTGTTCAAAACACAGACAACAGCTGTGTAACCAACGATACGGTTGTTGTAGATATCAACCAGACCCTTCCTGTTGCTGACGCACCTGCACAAATGATGCTGGATTGTCAAACCACTTCGGTGGTGCTTGATGGAAGCGGAACTTCCACAGGAAGCAATTTTATCCAACTTTGGACCGGACCCGATATCCATGCCGGAAACGAAAATGACGTAAGTCCATTGGTCACATTGCCCGGAGCCTACATTTTGCTTGTAACGGATATGGACAACGGATGTACAGCCACCGACAACAGTACTGTTCTTCAAGACATCGTTGATCCTGTGGCCAGTACTGGAAGTGATCTGATTCTTACCTGCCTTCAAAACATTCAGGCCATCGATGGTTCCGGTTCAAGTTCAGGCCCTGATTATGGATATGTTTGGCAAGGCCCAGGCATCAACTCAGGCAACTTTAACCAGCAAAATCCAATGGTTGCCGATTCAGGCAGCTACACACTGCTTGTTACCAATTCCGTCAACCATTGCACAGCAACCGATGTGGTTTACGTTGCATTAGACGGCGATTTCCCCATAAGTGAAGCTGGTGCTGATCCGACGCTTACTTGTGTCACCACGGTGGTTACACTCGACGGTACCCAGTCCCAATCCGGTGCAGGCATACAGTATACCTGGACAGGTCCGGGCGTGGTAGCAGGTACAGAAACCAACGTTTCAGCATCCGCCGATGTGCCTGGTTTGTATACACTCACGGTGCTAAACACCAACAATGGTTGTAGCAAAACCGACGTCGTAACGGTGAATGAAGATATTCTTTTTCCTACGGTGAATGCCGGTACCAACCAGACCCTCACGTGTGCCAATCCGAACGGTGTAACTTTAAGTTCATCCGGTTCTGATGTAGGCGCCAACTTTAATTTGCTGTGGTCTGGTCCGGGCATAACGCCTGCCAACGAAACACAAGCTGACCCGACCGTATTGGTTGCAGGCGCATATACCCTTTTGATTACAAGCAACGTCAACGGGTGTTCTGATACAGACAATGTGGTTGTGAACCAGGATCAGGATTTGCCGCAGGCAAATGCCGGCGCCGATCAGTTGCTCAATTGTACCATCACCGATGTTACGCTTACCGGAAGCAACTCCGGTCCTTTAAATGAAATTACATTCCTATGGACAGGTCCAGGCATCGACCTGGTGAATGAAAACGATGTTTCGCCTGTTGTCAGCTTGCCGGGTATCTACTCGCTTGTGGTGAACAACACCATTACAGGATGTCAGGCTACCGACAATGTAGAGGTGACCATCGACAACGAGGTTCCACAAATCACAGTCAACAGTCCGACGATCTCTTGTACCCAACCTTCCGTTGCCTTGACAGCCACAAGTTCGTTGCCAGGTAGTTCGTATTCGTGGTCGGGTCCTGGCATAAGCGGTTCTAATCCAACAACACCTACCATCACCGTCTCGATTGCAGGTAGCTTCACGGTGACCGTAACGGCGCCCAACGGCTGTAGCAACACCGCTAATGTTGTGGTAACTGTAGATGCAAGTGTTCCCAATGGCAACACCGAAGGTACCACCCTTAATTGCTTCAACAATGGCCAAAGTACCATCAGCGGCAACATCACCTCACCGGGTGCTACGGGAACGTGGATGGGTCCGGGCGGATTCACCTCCGATTCACTGACTACAACCGTGACGGTGCCTGGCAATTATGTTCTGGTGATCACTTCTGCAAATGGATGTACCAAAATGGTTAATACCCAAGTGTTATCCGATTTCACCGCTCCTACTGCCCTTGTGCTGGTGAACGATTTGCTGGATTGTTCTACAACCCAGGTAACCGTAAACGCTTCGGGCAGTTCAACCGGCAACAACTTCACTTATGTTTGGATGGTAACTGGGGGTGGCAATATTGTATCAGGCGCAAACAGTCTTACCCCCGTTGCCGATGCAGCCGGTAACTACATGATTGTGATCACCAACACCATCAATGGCTGTACCAGCAGCGCTGCCGCTACGGTTACGCTTGATCCTGAAGTGCCCACAGGTTTTGACCTGAGTGTATTGGATATCCGCTGTTATGGTGAAAGCAACGGCATTGTTTTGGTAAACAACGTCGTTGGTGGTACAGGACCTTTCAGTTTTGCCATCAATGGCGGCAATCCTGTTACCGGAAATCAGTTTACACAACTCACCGCCGGTGAATACCTTGTCAGTCTCGAAGATGCCAATGGTTGTATCATCGACACACTCGTCAGCATCGAAGAGCCAGATGAACTGATTGTGGAGCTCGGCGAGGATGTGACCGTACAACTTGGTGAAGAAGCTACAGTTCAGGCTCAACTCGCTTTTGAAACGCCGATTCAAACCGTCTCATGGAATACAGAAGTTCCCTGCGACAACAGCAATTGCCTCGAGTTCACCTATGTACCCGACGATTCACGTCGTTACATCCTCACCGTAACCGATGAAAACGGATGTACCCAAAGTGACTTCATGACCTTGATTGTGCGAAAGGACCGGCTGGTTTACGTACCCAATATTTTCAATCCGGAAAGCGACGACCCACTCAATGCCCTGTTGATGATTTTCGGAGGAACAGGTGTCGTAAAAATCAACAACTGGATGATTTTTGACCGTTGGGGCGGACAAGTTTTTGAACGCACCAACTTTCTGCCCAACGATCCAGCTTCAGGATGGGATGGCAAAATCAAGGGTGACGAAGGCCAGTCCAGTGTGTATGTTTGGGTTGCTGAAATCGAATTCATCGATGGCGTCGTTGAAATATTCAAAGGCGATGTGACATTGATAAGACAGTAACTAACTGTTAGCCGTTAGAAAAAAATAGATTGGTGGCAATGTAACCACTGATCTGTTTTTTTCTATCGGCTATCGGCTAACAGCTATCGGCTAACGGCTAACAGCTAAAAAACCACTGGCCTGCTAAAACTCTGCTCCAGAGAGATGAAAGTCTCGGTTCGTTGGATGCCTGATATTTTTTGAATTTTATCGTGCAGTACAAGGCGCAGGTGATTCGTATCTTTGCATACGATTTTGACAAAAATACTGTACAGACCAGTCGTGTAATTGGCTTCCACCACTTCTGGAATTTGTTTGAGTTGCTCAGCCACCTCATCATACAGCGAACTTTTATCAAGGTAAATACCCAAAAAAGCCATGATGTCGTAACCCATCTTTTGGTAATCAATCTGGATGCTCGAACCTTTAACAATGCCCAGTTGTTCCATTTTTTTCATTCGGACATGAATGGTGCCGCTCGAAACAAAAAGTTGCTTGGCTATGTCGGTGTAAGGTGTTTTACCATCGGCAATCAGCAGCGCCAGGATTTGCTTGTCAAGTTTATCAATTTCAGAAATTTCCGACATGGTTGTTCGTTTTAATGCCTGTTCGGTAAAAGTCCGTTTTATCTTGTTTTTTTTCAAAAAAACGCAACCTTTATTTTAATCCATTCATAAAATCCGCATTTTTTTTGCAAATAAATCAACAACAGACGTCTTTGCATGGCCGACTCTTCCAAATTTCAGGTGCGCCTGCCCCTTATTTTAGCCGCGACTCTTGCTGCGGGCATGTTTATTGGACTACAACTTCCGCGCAGTGATAAAAACCTGCGTTTTTTTCAAGGTGGAGATCAATCCGGGAAGTTCGCCGGTACGCTTGATGAAATCCTCCGGTACATTGATGCTCGTTACGTCGACTCCGTTGATGTTTCTACTTTAAAAGTTGGTGCGATTGGGCACTTGCTTGAATTGCTCGACCCCCACTCAACCTACATCACACCCGAAGAGCTTAAAGCTGTTGACGATGATATGAATGGAGATTTTGAAGGTATTGGCGTCGAATTTCTGGTTGTTAAAGATACCATCAACGTTGTGACTCCCATCTCTGGTGGCCCTTCGGAAACTGCCGGATTGCTTTCCGGAGATAAAATCATTCGGATCAATGACTCGATTGTTGCCGGTGTTAAAATTGATAATGCACGTATTTTCAGCATGTTGCGCGGACCCAAAGGCAGCGAGGTCAACTTGGGCATCCAACGGAGCCGCGACACCAGTTTGCTCAATTTTACCATCGTACGCGATGTTATCCCACTCAAAAGCGTTGACATTGCCTATATGCTCGAACAGGGTATCGGATACGTAAAAATCAACCGTTTCAGTGCACGCACTTACCAGGAATTTATGGACGCCATCAGGCCTATGGCGGAAGATCAAGGCATGAAACAACTGGTCGTTGATCTTCGTGGGAATCCGGGCGGATTTTTAAACGAGGCCGTGGACCTGCTTGGTCAACTTTTCCCTGAAGGTAAACTACTGGTGTATACGGAGGGACGTGCCGAAGAAAGGCACAATTACAAAAGTTCAGGACGCATGCGTTTCAACATTGACCATGTGGCAGTGTTGATTGATGAAGGCTCTGCATCGGCCAGCGAGATCGTTGCAGGCGCCATCCAGGACCACGACAGAGGCTGGATCATCGGACGCCGTTCTTTCGGGAAAGGACTCGTACAGGAACAATATCCACTTGGCGATGGCGGCGCTCTCAGGCTTACAGTCGCTCGTTATTTCACTCCCAGTGGCCGTTGCATCCAACGGGACTACAAGCACGGTGATTACGCCGGAGAAGCGGTGCGCAGATGGAAAAACGGTGAATTGTCGGATTCCTCGCGCATTGCTCAGGCCGATTCAACGCCTTTTTATACCGGTATGGGCCGTATAGTTTATGGCGGAGGCGGTATTACCCCCGACGTCTTTATTCCACTCGATACCTCATTTGTGAGCGATTTTTACATTCAGGCAAGGCAACAGGTACCCAATTATGCATCAAAATGGATGCAAACAAAACAGCGAAATACCCTGCCGGCAGACCTCAATACCTTTGTCAACTCATTCAATATTTCGGATGCTGACTTGAAGGATTTTGTAGACTTCCTGTATGCAGAAGGCATAAAACCCGACCCAGCGGCGCTGATACGTTGCAAAAACGAGCTCAAATTGCAACTCAAAGCGCGGATCGGGAAAATGTTGTTTCAAGATGCCGGTTTGTTTAAAGTATTAAACGACGACGACCCGGCAGTGGACAAGGCCATCCAACTGTTGAAAACCAACCAACCTTTGGTCAAAAAATAACGGGTTACTGGGGGATAAACGGTTCTTTTTTTGCTTTCGCAGGTTCCTCTTTTCCTTCGCGACGCAAAGACGTTTCGTCGGGCTTGGTCGCTGTTTGCTGGTAACGAATTTCTATCTTGTACTTCGGATTCAAGGAACTTACCATAGGCCCAATAAGCAGTTGCAACACCGAATCGGCACGCAAACGCGCCTTATCGAGCACTTTTTCGTCTTCAATAGCCTCTTGTCTGAATGTTCGCCGAAGCTCGTTGAAATTGGCATTCATTTCCTCACCACTGATCCCGGAAAGCAGTCCGACATCAAGTTTGTCGACACGTGGGTAAACTTCGTGCGATAGAATCATGGGCTCAGGAAGGGTCACATACACCGTGTTTTTTCGTGGATTCAACGTGACATCAAAGTAACGGTCGAGTTTGAATCCTGCTTTGACCACACTGATGGCTTCCACACGCAGGTCGGTTTCGGAAATGGAATAGCCTAATACCTTGTACTGTAGGGTTTTGTCCATGCCGAGTTTGCTCTGGTATTCGTAAGTAGCCAGTTCGGCGATACCGCGCCGCACTTTTTCTTTCAAAAGTCCCCTGGAAGCGCTGAAATCCATGATGGAAGCTTTTTTTTGCAGCCTTTCCATCATGGGTTTCAGTCCTTCGTTGGTGGCAATTCCACAGGGGGTGTCCACGTTTTTGCCACGGGCCATGAGTTTCCCGCCCGAAGCGTTGAGTAAGGTAGCCATCACCTGGGTCACAAAAAAGCAGGTGTATTTGCCAGCAACTTCGTTGAAAACGCGGACGGACTGGTTTGCCTGGTCGTTGTACCAGTTTTCATACAAGTTTGCGGTAGTGTCCTTCAAGGCGACAAAATCGCTGAAATAGAGCCCGGCCAGGTATTGGTGGTGTTTTTTGTATTCAGGTTCCAACCGTTGTTTCAGAGAGTCGGCAAGATTCATCCGCTTGGCAACGTGGTACAGCAGCGATAGGTTGAAGTTGTACACCAAATCGTCGAATTCCTGCTTATATTCGCTTGGATTGGATAATATGCGCAGGGTAGTTTGGTCGTCGAGATGTGGTTGGAAATCCGACGGAACATAAGTCAGTTTGACTTCTTTTGAAGGGCTCAGAAAACTCAGCAAGTCGCTGTCGCTATTGAAAAAAAACTTGTAAAGCACGACGCCTGCCACACACACCAGGGCCAGCAAAAGTATCTGCCGGCCAAAAATGACACCTTGGTTGTCATTTTCAGGGCCTTTGCCGCCGTAAAAACTGTCGGGTTGGTGTGTCGACATGGTGCTTTACATTTGAACCATTATTTGCCCCTAAGGTACGTGCTTACTACTGCACGTGCTTCTACAGCGGCTTTTTCGTTGTAGCGAGGTCCGCTGGGATTGGCAAAAGCGTGATCGGCATTGTAAAAGTAAACATTGAGTTTTTTACCAGCACTAACCATGTTTTTTTCAAATTCAGCAACCACCTCGTCGTTTATCCATTGGTCTTGTGTGGCATGGATAAAAACAACATCGCTGGCCAGTGTTTTCAGTTTGGCCACATCTTTTTCAGGCATACCGTAAAACATGACGCAGCCTTTGGTTTTATCGCCGAGCGCCAAAGCGGCTTGTAGCGACCAGCCGCCGCCGAAGCACCAGCCCATGGTACGGAAATCGGCTTCTGGGCCTGCAAATGCTGCAGCGCCTCGAATGATGGCCATTGAACGGGCCGGATCGTTGGATTGCATGAACTTGCCGGCTTCTTCCGGCGTTGCTGCTACCTGTCCATCGTACAAATCAACAGCCAGAACATTGATGCCGAGCTCATGGCTCCACATGGCAGCTTCATTTTTGACGTAATCGTTCAATCCCCACCATTCGTGGAAAAGCAAGAGGTATTTGTTGGATTTTCCGTGTGGCTTGATTAAGAACGCTTTGCCGTTGGCGCCGCCTTCCACTTGAAATTCCACCATTTTGCCGGCGTGAACTACGTTTACAGCCTGTGGTACAGGGTGTGCATCGCGGAAATCCTTGTCGGAAGCAAAGGAAGCAAATTCAGCAATGGCCATAGATGGATCGTGGCACATCACCAATTCGGGCAAATCAGGACTGGTGCAGGCTGAAAAACCGAGAAGGGTAAGTACAAATAGAAATGAGCGCATATGAAAGTACGTTTGACTGGTTAAAACTGTTAAATGGCAATTTTAACCAGTAGTTCATTTTTTGTTTGAAAAAACAAAAATAACGAATAAACCATCATGTGAGGTGCAAAACCAGCCCTTTAAGGTAAGCGCCTTCTGGGTGGAACATGCTTACCGGGTGATCGGCGCCCTGGGTGAGGTGGTGCAAAACCCGGGCCGGACGGCCGGCTTCCATAGCAGCGGCAGCTATGGTATGGTAAAACAGCTCCCTGTCCACTACCTGGGAACAAGAGAAAGTGAAAAGTATGCCTCCGGGTTTAACGTGCCTGATGGCAGCTTCGTTGAGGCGTTTGTACCCCTGCACAGCATTGTGCCTTTTTTCCATACTTTTTGCAAAAGCCGGCGGGTCGACGACCACAACATCAAACTGTTCTTCTACCTGTTTAAAATACCGCAATACATCTTCGGTCAATGATTCATGACTGCCGGTGAATGGCGCGTTCAAAAGGACATTTTCATCCGCAAGATCCATGGCTTTGGCGGAAGCATCAATGGAGACCACCCGTTCGGCGCCGGCTTTGAGGGCGTAGCAAGAAAATCCACCGGTATAACAAAACGCGTTCAACACACTTTTGCCTGCGGCAAACGTAGCCAGCAACTGCCTGTTGTCGCGTTGGTCGAGGAAAAAACCCGTTTTTTGGCCTGTTTGCCAGTCCACTTTGAAACGAATGCCATTTTCGTGTACGATGGCTTGTGGCGTCATGTCCGGTTCGGCGCTCCAGAGCCAGCCATTTTCGTGTTTGGCTGCATAATTTCCAGGCAGGGCTTCCGCACTTTTATCATAAACACCGCGCAGGCGTTTGCCAAGTGTTTGCCGCAATGCCTCGGTTAAAAGCTCCCGTTGCCGGTGCATGCCTATGCTGTGGCATTGCATAACCGCCACGTCGCCGTAGATGTCAACCACCAGTCCAGGCATACCATCGCCCTCGCCATGCGACAAACGGAAACAATCCGTATGGGGATGGTCGGCCAATCCAGCCACTTGCCTTACCTGCCAGGCTTGCTGAAATTTTTGTTTCCAAAAATCCGTTTGCATGACATCGGCTTTGCCGAAATGAACGAGCCGCACTGCTATGCTGCCATGGTGAAAATGCCCGATTCCAAGGGTATTCCCGTGGTGGTCGGTCACTTCCACTACGTCGCCGTCCGACAATTTATCACCTTCCATTCGTGCAACTGCGCCGGAGAAAATCCATGGGTGAAAACGCCGGACAAATTCATCCTTGCCCGCTTTCAAAACTACCTTCTGCATACCAATAACTGATTTTCAAACGCAAAGCGTTTGTATGCCTTGTGCTGGCACAAAACAACACCTTTTCAGGCAAATAAAAGATTTTAAATGAATCGGTTATCCCAAAACAATGTCGAGACATTCGTTTACCACACCGGCAGCAAATTCCAGATCAGCATGGGTGTGCGCCGATGAAACAAATCCAACTTCATAACCCGATGGTCCAAAATACACGCCGCGTTTCAGACACTCGAGGTGCATTTTTTTGAAATGCTCCATACCGGCCGGGTCAATTTGGTCGGCTCGGAAAATATGCTCGCGGGTGAATACAGGCCAGAATATGGAGCCAATGTGTGGCACACTGAAATCGTATCCTTTGCGGTCGGCGTGTTCCTGCACCATGCCTGTGAAAAAATTTGTTTTTTCAGCTAGGGCCTCGTAGAACCCTGGTTTGAGCAATTCGGTAAGTGTGGCAAAGCCGGCGGCCATAGAAACCGGATTGGCGCTGAGGGTACCTGCCTGGTAAACGGGGCCAATCGGCGCCACATTTTCCATGATTTCCTTGCTTGCAGCATAAGCGCCTACAGGCATACCGCCGCCGATGATTTTGCCGTAAGTAACGATGTCGGGTCGTATGTCGTAATATCCTGCTGCGCCTTCAAAACCTACGCGGAAACCTGAAATGACTTCGTCAAATAGGAGCAGAGCGCCGTATTCAGTGGCTTTTTCACGCAGCAGTTGCAAAAAACCACGGTCCTGCAGCAGCAAGCCGTTGTTCGCAGGAACAGGTTCCACGATGATGGCAGCCACATCGTGGCCGTGCTCACGCAGCGCAAGTTCAAGTGCTTCGGGATCGGCTAACGGCACCACAATCGTTTCTTTTACAAACGATTCCGGAATACCTGCCGAGGTGCTGATGCCAAAAGTAACCAAACCTGAACCGGCTTTGACCATCAGGGAATCTACATGTCCGTGGTAACAACCTTCGAATTTGAGGATTTTGTTGCGTTTGGTGACACCCCGGGCCAACCGAATGGCGCTCATAACGGCTTCGGTTCCACTGCTTACGAAGCGGATCATTTCAAAATACCGGTGGTTTTCAAGCACCAACCTGCCCATAAGCAGATCGTGTGGCGTAGGCGTGCCGAAAGACATGCCGTTAACAACGGTTTTTTGAACGCGTTCGACCACCGCAGGCGGGCAATGGCCCAAAATCAGTGGCCCCCAGGAGCAGCAAAAATCAAGGAAAGTCTGGTTGTCCACATCGGTGATGTGGCAACCTTCTCCTTTTTCAAAAAAGATGGGCGGTCCCTGAACACTGCGGAAAGCGCGTACAGGTGAGTGGACGCCTCCGGGGAAATACAGTTTGGCTTCTTCAAAAAGTACAGCGCTTTTTTCGCGCGTAAAATTGTCGGGTGTGGGATACTGCTTTGTATTCATGCCGCAAAATTATAATCAAAATTTGCAGGATTGTAGGATTTTCAAGATTTGATTATCAGGATTTGGTCAAGAATGACAACAAATCCAATACATGGATGGCCAGTGCTGTCGCCAGCAACGGATCGTCTTCCTTGTTGCCTGCGCCCATGGGATTGGAATAGCTGCCGTCGGGTTGTCGAAACTGCTCCAAAACCTCCAAAGCCGGCGCCATTTCGTCGGCAGGCATGTACAACGCTTTGTAAACTTCGGCCCGTGAGCAAAGGTGGTACAAACGCAAAACGAGGTTCCACTTTGCAGGATTATTGGTTGGGATGCCGCCAGGCTGGGTAAGATCATCGTGTTTGCGAAGCCATTGCAAGGCATCCTGAACACGGGCATCGTGGGACGATACACCTGATGCAAGCAAGGCCAACAAGCCATCAGCCGTTGCTGTGGCGTAACTGGGAAAATACTTCACCGAATCGTCGCTCAGGCCTGCTTTGTTGGAACCCCAAACTACAGGTGAACTGTAAAATCCTCCATCGTACGGTACAGACTGTGGTTCCTCCAGAGGCGGTTGGGGACGGGCTTCTTCTGGTCTTTTTTGCACCAATCGAAGAAAAACCTGTGTTTTGGAGGCGTATTGTCCTGTATCGGCACCACTTTCCGCAAGTGCCTGCAAAACACGCCGTGTGTGCGATAAATCGACATGCCCAAACGATCCATGCGCCAGTTGCTCGCCAAAGCCCCAGGCGCCGTAGACCATTTGACCTGGATTGATTCCCCTGTTTTCATTGAATTGTTCCTTCAAAAGGTAACCTTGCATTTTTCGGATGATTTCAGCATCCACAGGATCATTTTCAAGCACCAAAACGCGCAGCGCATAGGAAGTTGCATAGTTTGGATACTCCAATATTTCCGCTCCGCTTTCCCCTACCCTGCCATTTTCTCCGATGCTTTTTCTGATGAAATTCAGGGCAAGTTTTTTTTGTCCCTCCGGGTGATGGTAGCGGCTTTCGGGCACTTGTAAAAGTGTGTACAAAATGTAAGGGGAGTAAGCCAGTCCGCCCTGCAAAATCCCATGCGTATTGCTGTGCCAGCCGCCGTCGGGCGCCTGCTGTAACCACAGCCAATGGCAAGCGGATTGCAGCGGCGTTTTTTCCTGAGGGGCGCATTGGAGCAAAAGTAGAAGGAAGAGAAATAAGTGCTTCATTTCAAATTTCAAATTTCGAATTTCGTAACTCGTAAATCAATTTAAAAAGAAATTGGGTCCCTATCGGCCGTCAGCGTCATGATCACTGCTGCGGTACAAAACACGTTGGTGGTGATGCAGTGGTGGCCGCTCCACGAGCCGTCGGGATTCTGGATTTTACCAAAGAGCGAAGCCATTTTACCGTGCCACTGGTCCCATGGATTTTGACCTTCGGCCACACAGGCTTCGCTGTTCATCATGTAGCTCAGGAATTCCTCACCGCCGTTGTTGCCGAAGCCCTGCAAGACCACTTCGCTTTGAAGGTTTTTGGAAGCTGCGTTGTAAGAGGTAACAGCCTGCGACATTCGGCGGGCATCCTTGTCGCTGGCGCCTTTCTTTTTCATTTCTTTTTCGATGGCGATGGCGTCCTTGTCTTTGTAGGAACTTGCAGGAGCGTCGAGGTATTTTTCAGCTTTTTTGCTTTCCTGAACATTGGCGCGTTTGGAGCTGGTGAGGGCGTAAAGTTCCACACCTGCGGCGCTTTCAGTTTTTACCGAGCCATCTTCGGTCACATTGTCGCGCTGGTATTGTTGCGAACGCACGAGTACTTCATCGTTCACGCTGATGCCCTGGGTTTGGGCATATTCGAGGGCATTGTTTGCCATGGCCGAGTTGAGTACAGGTGCCCAGCCGGAGCTTGTCCAGCTACCATCTTTTTGCTGACTGTTTTGCAGCATCGCCACGCATTTTTCCAGGGCTTCACGCACGTCTTTCAGGGTTTGGGGATTGGTTTGAGCATCGTTTTGGCAAACGGCGAGCACGCGGGTAAGGAACTGCGTAGTCATGGCCAGGTCGATGTTTTGTCCAAGTTTGTTTTGAGGCTGCGTACCGGAGTGTCTGCCAATGTTGCTGCTATTTAGGGGTGTTTCTTTCACCGTAAGGATCAGAAAATCAAGGGCTTTGCGCACATTGCTGCTGTAACGGCCTTCATTGAGCGTGTTTCCGGCGCGCATGAAGGCAGTTGCGGCAAGTGCTGTTGAGGCTGGGTCGAGGTTGATGTTGTTTTGATTGCCCGCATTTCGACGTTTGCCGCTCTTTTTATCGTCGGCATCCACCGATTTTATATCGTCCATTTGTACTTCTTCGTAACTGTTGCTCACGCCTGGGTGGGCAGGCCATGCGCCGTTGGACAGTTGGGCTTTGGCGAGCCATGCAAGGCCTTTGTCTACATAATTGGGTATAGCGTGTGGGGTAATGGTTCCATTCAGGCCTTTTTTTCCGGACTTTTTCGCCACTTGAACAGCTTTGGGTTGTTCCGAAGGCATTTCAATAGAAGTTGTTTGGACAGGTTTTTCACAAACAGGTTTTTCAGTTGTGTCTGTCGTACTGTGTTGTGTGTGGTTGTTTCGAACCACAATGGCAGCGATGCCGGTGGCGACGAAGCTCATGGTAAAAGCGCCGATCAGAAGATGTTTCCGTGTCATGGTAAAAGATGTTTGGTGGTTAATGGATGGTCCGAAACAATACGTCCGGACGTTGCTTGCCAAGACAGGATGCACCAACAAAAAAAATAACATAAACCAATTGAAACTTTTTTTTACCAAACATTTATTTTATAAAAAGAAAATACATCAAACAAATTGTCGAAGGTTGCGCTATATTTGTTGAATCAAATACGCGCTTATGGACCAGAGCTTTTACCTCATTCTCATCGGCATCTTGTTGGTTGCCATACTTATTGCGGTTTTGCGGAAGCCTGCCGCGTTGAGTGTCAATGGCGAAACCATGGTTTCCAAAGCTTTGTACGACAGTATTTTAGGGCAAAATGAAACGTTGCGCAGCGAACTTGTGGCGCGGGAAAATGCCCTTCGTGAAAGCCATGGGATGGTGGCTGCCGCTGAACAAAACATACGCCATCTTGAGGAACGTATGCTGCATCAGAAATCGGAATTGGACCAACTTCAGAAACAATTCAGCGCCGCATTTGAAAACGTCGCCAACCGTTTGCTGGAAGAAAAATCTGAACGTTTCAACGAACAACAAAACCGCCACCTGCAACAAGTACTGCTGCCGTTGCGCGAAAAAATCAAGGAGTTTGAAGAAAATGTGGACCGCAAATTTCTGGAAGACACCAAAGAAAAAGTGAGTCTTAAAAAAGAAATCGAACAACTGCGCGACCTCAACCAGCAGCTCAGTCAGGATGCACACAACCTGACTTCCGCACTCAAAGGACAAAGCAAGGTGCAGGGCAACTGGGGTGAATACCAACTCGAAACTTTACTGGAAAAAGCCGGTTTGCAAAAAGGAATCCATTTTTTAACTCAAAACACCTACCGCGACGACGACGGCGCCGCCAAAAGGCCCGACTTCATCATACAGCTTCCCGAAAACCGTCAACTCATCCTCGATGCCAAAGTGTCGCTCACTGCTTACGAACAATACCACAACGAAAACGACCCACAGCGGCGAGAAATACACCTTAAAGCGCACGTAGACAGCATACGCCGGCACGTGAGCGACCTGAGCAGCAAAAACTACCAACTGCTTTACCAAATCAATTCACCCGATTACCTATTGCTGTTCATACCGTTGGAAAGTGCACTCAGCACGGCGTCGCAAGCCGATCCACGCTTGTTCACCGATGCCTTGGAACGCAACATCGTGCTGGTGAGTACTGGCAGCCTGCTCGCTACCCTGCGCACTATTGCCCACCTTTGGAAACAGGAAAAACAAACACGCTCGGTGCTGGAAATCGCCCGACAAAGCGGCTTGTTGTACGACAAATTTGTATCCTTTGTGGAAGATTTGCGCAGCATAGGCTCACGGCTCGATATGGCACGCAACGCCTACGACGAAGCCATGAACAAAATGGTCAATTCGCCCAAATACGGCGATACCCTCGTCGGCAGGGCTGAAAGGATCAGGGAACTTGGTGCACGAGCCACCAAATCATTGCCGGCTGATATGGTGGAAGAAGCCCGGGAAAACCAAATCGATCCAGCCGCACTTATTCCATAACTTTCACCACCACTTCATTGTGGAGCCCGAAAATACCGATGCCGTTGTCCAAGTTGCCATGCACGAAAACAGGCTCCACAAAAGGAATGCCTTCCGTATTGTATTTGCGCAAAGCAGAAATACTGTACAAGTAATAATCCTCGGTCAGGTTGCGCACGTAAACGGCGTACCTCGGTGCTCCTTGGAAACGGTAAATACGAGCATTGAGTTTGTAAGGTTTGCCATTGAAAAACTGATCGCTGATGAGCACTGTGTTGTTCATGCCAAACTGAACATTGGGATCGTCGGAGCCTTCGGGAGTGAAATACGACTCGTATAGCAGCGTATCAACATACGCCAGGTTACCCGAGTCGTCGAACACCGAGTCGACATATTCGTATTCGCCAACAATAAAGATTTCATAAAAATTTATTTCCCCCACCGGATCCTGCAGGTAAACATCAATGGCACTTAACTCTTCTCCAAAGGCATTCAAGCCACCCTCCCTGTCGAAAGTTACCGAATCCACGGCAGGCACTTGGGGCATGGTTTGGGTGGCGTTGACGGTATCGAAATCCGGATGGCTTATCTGAAGGGTGTAGGTGCGCCCTGCCTGAAAGAATCCGGGCGACAAAAGAGCATATTGAAAATCGGAGGCAATCGAGGCTTGTGTAAAAGTGGCCAGTATTTGATCGCCTTCCCACATGGTTACCAAAGCTCCCGCTACAGCCCAACCGCCCACAGGAACCGTTTCCAAAACACCAAAGTTGCGTGAAACACTCAAGGACATGGCCATGTCGTTGATTCCCGTCTTCATATGAGTCACCAATTGTTTTTCATATTCAGGCGGATCAATATCTACCACCTGGTTGAAAAAATCTTCCGAACAACCACTAAAAAGGAATATAAATGCAGCAAAAAACAATATTTTTACCATTTTATTTTTTAGTTTGAAAAATCTAAAATAGATTGTTTTCAAAATTTAAAGGAGTAGGTGAGGTAAGGAATGAGTGGAAACAGGCTTGCCTGCCTCAACGAAGAATTTTCCACAGATTGTCCGTTTACAAATTCGACATCCGTTTGTAAAAAAAGGAAAAACGGGTTGTTGCGGTTGTAGGCATTGTAAGCGCCTAACGACCAGGTACGTGTCCAGTGCTTCTTTTTCTTAATGAAATCGATACCAACATCGAGGCGGTTGTAGGATGGGTAACGCAGGTTGTTCCTTTCCACGGTGTGGGTAGTTACAAACGTATAGCCATTATTGCCGGAGCTGTAAGGATCGGGCGCCAGGTAACGCGAGGTGCCGAAGGTGGCGGCGTTGCCTGTAGCGAAGACCCACGTAGCTGCAACCCGAATATGTTCAGGAACGATGTCGTAGGTGCCGACAATTTCGAAGTCGTGCCGGCGGTCGTATTTGTATGGATATTTGTTGCCGAAATTCAAGATATCGAATTCGCGCCAGGCCCACGACAAGGTGTACCCTACCCAACCACTGAACCTTCCTTTTTTCTTTTGAACAAAAAACTCAAAACCGTAAGCCGTGCCGTCACCCTGTGTTACCCTGTTTTGCCAATCATCAAACTGGAAAACACTGGCGCCTTCCTTGAAAGCGATGACATTGTCCATTTCTTTGTAATAGGCTTCTACGCTGAACTCGTAGTCTTTGGCAAACGTCTTGGCCACACCGATGGCCGCCTGCCAACTGTCCTGCGGCTTCACGATGTTGGTGGTGGGCAACCACAAATCGGTAGGAAGACCGATGGTTTCGTTGGTCAGTAGATGGATGTATTGGCGCATGGTACTGAAAGCGCCTTTCAAGGCCCATCCTTTGTTGAAAAGGTAACGGGCATTGAAACGGGGTTGCAAAGAGAAATAGGATTTTCCTTCGGGTGCAAAACCGGAAAAGTGCAGTCCATAATTGAGCCTCAACCTACTGGTAGCCTTCCAGTCGTCTTCAAGGTAAGCAGCAAATTCAAAGGCTCCGACAACCGGTTGTTCCAGGGTAGTGCTAACGTCAAGTTGCGACTCACTTTCGATCACCCGGGTGTAAAACTTGCCGGGGTGAAACTGGTGCTGGATGGTGTTGGCGCCGAACTTGACCAAATGTTGCGGATTGGGCATGTAGTCGAAATCCAATTTGAGTCCGACGTCATCGATGCCGGAAAAATACTCAAGCAGGTAGGATGCTTGTTCGGGAATTCCTCCCTGCACCTGAGATGTTTCACCTACGCCGTTGCGTGTATTGAAATTGTAGCGACTGTACGTAACCGTAGTGTTTGCAAAAAGCTTGGGCGTCAGGATGTGGTTCCACCGCACGGCGCCTGTGAGGTTGCCCCAGCCCAAGCCGGTATCAAAATTGAATTTGTACGTTTCATCAGGCGATTCGTCCGTTTCTGAAAAATTAAGGTAAAACTTGTCTTTTCCGGTATAAAAGCTGAGGTAAAGCCTGTCTTTATCCGAAAACCTGTGGTTTACCTTTGCATTGATGTCGTAAAAATAATAGCCGGCTACGCCTTCACCACCGTCGTCCTCAAAGGAGTTTTTGATCAGCGGGCGTGCAATCAAGTCGATGTAGGTGCGCCTGGCGGAAACCAGGAACGAAGAGCGTCCTTTTTGGATGGGACCTTCCAGCGTAAGTTTGGAGGCTATAATACCGATGGAACCTTCGCCGTGGAATTCGTTTTCATTGCCTTCTTTCATGTTGATTTCGATGACCGAGCTGAGACGGCCGCCATACCGGGCCGGAAAGCCACCTTTGGTAAGGGAAACGTCCTTTATCGCATCGGCATTGAACACCGAAAAAAAGCCGAACAGGTGGCTGGCATTGTACACGGGCACGCCGTCGAGCAGGATCAGGTTTTGGTCCGGACCGCCGCCACGTACATAAATGCCCGATTGCCCTTCTCCCCCACCCGATACGCCGGGGAGCAATTGAAGAACCCGTAATACGTCGGTTTCCCCCATTAGAGCAGGTACCTTTTTGATTTGTTCTATGGGCACATCGATGCGGCTCATTTGTGCGCGTTCTTCGATGGCTTCGTACTTGTTGGCCACAATCTCCACTTCTTTGATCAGTGCCGATTGCTCGAGCAAAACGTTGATGGTGGTATTTTCCCACAATACATGTTCTTGAACCTGGAATTGGTAGCCGATGTAATTGAAATACAGTTGGAGGGAATCCGCCGGCAGGGTCAGGCTGTAAAACCCGAAGGTATTGCTCACGGTGCCCTTGCCACTTCGTTTGTCGATGACAGTGGCGCCGATAAGTCGTTCACCGCTGGAAGCATCGGACAAAAAACCACTAACCGTAAACTTAGGAGGCGTCGTTTGTGCGGTAAGGTTGCTTTTCAAGCATTGGAAGCACAACAATACCAAGGGCAGGTAGATTATTTTCATTGCAGGTAGTTCGTAAAGGCGTTGACGGTGTTGGCAAAGTGGGATTCGGATACATTGACGTTGTATTTTGAAAAAACGTTGGCCGCAAAAATGATTTTAAAGGTTAATTAACATATCAATTGGATCAAGCTGTACGTTAAAAAGGCAACTTTGACTTTTTAACCAATCCAATCCAACTTATGAGCCGTTGTCTGACCCTTTGTCTTATATCCGTGTTTTTATGTTCATCCTGCAAAAACGACGAAAAAACGCCCCTTTTGTTCGGCTCGTGGCAAGGTGTTTCCTGGACGGCAGGTGGTGCCGATACCGGCCGGAATGTTGCAGAAGTACAGTTTGTCTTTGCTGATGACGGCACCTACTCCGCCACCTACGGCAACCAGTCGGAAGCCGGTTCCTTTCACCTGCGTGGAAATGAGTTGTTCACTACGGCTACAGGCTCCAGCAAAGTTGAAAAAATGGTGAAACTCAGCACCCTCACCGCCGATACTTTGGTGATGGACATGAGCCGTGTAGGCAATGCGGAGCAACTGGTTTTGGTGAAAAGCTTGCGTTGATTGAAGTAACGTATTGTTCAAAATACCAATAAAAAAAGCCTCGCAACCAATCGGTTACGAGGCTTGAACAGTAGCCCGTACGGGAATCGAACCCGTGTTACAGGAATGAAAATCCTGCGTCCTAACCCCTAGACGAACGGGCCTTACTTTTAAAGCGACGCAAAGATAACACAGCCTGTTTCGAATGTGCAAGGATTGCGCAAGATTTTTTATAAAAAAAATCAATAACCGTATTTTTCCAGCAGTTTTCCCATCCTTTCCTCCACTTCCGGGTCGGGAACAAGCTCGGGTGCATGGTGCGGTTTTTTGCGCGCATCAATCACCAATGGACCTTTACAGCCCCAATGTTTGAACTCCGTGAATGCTTGTACGCCGTACACGTCGTGGCTCGGATTGGCACGGGTAAACGTCGTCCACACAAAGTTGTTGGTGTTGGCGGCTGTAAAGCGGCTGTCGTCAACGAGCAGGATCATTGGAACATCGTTGAGGTTGTAACGCTCCAAGTGGCTGCACAAAGCTTCTGCTTGTTCTTGGGCGGGCAAACCTGCTTCAAAAACCGGTGCGTTGATGGCAAGAACACCCGGCATACAAAACTGCGGGTCGCTGAACCCTTCGGGCAATGAAAATCCTTCGGGCAAAGAGGTTTTAAGGTCGCGGCGTTTACCACCCCGGCAAGCCACCACAAGTTTGGAGCCCGAGTTCCATCCGGAGCCCGAATAGTCGAGGGTGTCGATGGTGGTTTTGGTTTGAAAATGCAGGTCGCGCGTCCAGTCCACCCTTTCCAAAACATGTTGAAAAAAATGCGGTATGTCGTGGGTATCAAGCCTTGGATTGTCGTCGCTGGCTGCGATAAACAGGAACTTTGCCAGAGAGGTTTGTCCGGAACCCAAAATCCGGTTGGCGATGGTTAATATTTCCTCAGGTACTTTATCCCTGAAAGGCATGTACCGCTCATGGCCAATGGCCAGCAACAAGGGGTGTACGCCTGCGGCATCCACCGCGTGCAGTTCCTTAAGTCCGGGAAATTCCTGAGGTGTAAGTGGCGCAACCAGTTGGTGTATTAGCCATCCAAAACTGCTGTCCTCCGCCGGTGGCCTGCCTACCGCACTGAAATGCCACAGCGGGTCTTTGCGGTGGTACACCTTGTGCACACGCATGACCGGGAAATCATGTGTAAGCGAATAGTAGCCCAAGTGGTCGCCAAACGGCCCCTCCGGCTTTTTTACGTTTTTCAAAATTTCACCTGTAATCACGAAATCGGCGTCGGAACTGAGAACATGACCGTCGCGTTTGGTGTATCGAAAACGCCTTCCACCCAACATGCCTGCAAAAGTCACTTCTGGCAATCCTTCCGGCAAAGGCATGATGGCGGAAAAAGCATGACTTGGCAAGCCACCCACAAAAACACTGCATCGGAAAGGCTGGTCGAGTTTGTTGTATTTGGTGTGGTGCACCCCGATGCCACGGTGAAGCTGGTAGTGCATACCAATCTCTTTGTTGAGCTCGTAATCGTTGCCCGAAAGTTGAACACGGTACATGCCCAGGTTGCTGTGCATGATGCCTGGCGTTTCGGGATCTTCCGTATACACTTGAGGAAGGGTCACAAAAGCGCCACCGTCCATGGGCCAGCTTTTTACCAGCGGCAATTTGTCTATGGTTGTTTCGCCCCAGGTGACCGGTGCGCCAAACATGCTGCGCATGGGGAGCGCCGTCAAAGCAGTAAACGGCGTACCGGCATAACGAAGCGGGTTTTTCAGAAAAGCTGTTGGGTCCTTTTTCAGTTCTATGACCTTTTGCACAGACTTGAGTGTGTGCCGGAAAAGAAATTCTGTGCGCTTAAAAGTACCGTAAAGGTTACTTAACGCCTGGAAAGGACTGCCTTTTACCCTTTCGTACAAAATTGCCGGACCTTGCAGGTCGTAAATACGGCGGTGTACGGCCGCCATTTCAAGGTTGGGATCTACTTCTTCTTTGATGCGCAGGAGCATGCCCTGATGTTCGAGATCGCGCACAGCGGCGCGCAAACTGGTGTAAGCCATGGATAAGGTATTACTCAGTGATGTAGGCGAGTCGGGTCGATTGGTATTTGGGATCGTTCAGCAAACGTCGTATGCCTTTGATGCTTTCCCGCGGACCGATGTCGAGGGCCATGTTTACAGCCCAGTCGGGAATGCTACCGCCCGGATCGGAATAGAGGTAATATTCAATGTACAACCATCCGTTTTTGCCGGGCGTCATGGTCCAGGTGGTACGCGTAATGGGCATACGTACAACATCTTTTTTAACTGCGATAAAATCGTAGACGGAAGTACTTTTGGAAACAACGGTTTTCGTCTTGAGGTTCTGTTCCAAATGGGTGTGCATGATCACATCGCGGTCCGATAAGGGCCATGGGAAATCGATACGGGAATAGTAGTATACTTCCGTGTCGGAAATCTTTTTCAAGGTTTTGGCCTCTGTAATGTTGTAACCCCATAAAGGGTAATTTTCAACCTCGGCAAACAATTTGATGAGCCCAGAGAGTGAGGTGTGTATGGAAGTAGTCATTTTCAGCTCGTAGATATCGGCTGTTTTTCTGTAATATACTTTTACGTTGTCTTTTTCATCTTTAAACACCCATCCCGATACAGCTTGTGCGTCCGCAACGGTAGGCATGGTAAAAATAGTTGTAAAAAAAAGGGTAAGTAATTTAATAAAATGGTTTGGGTGCATTGGTTTGGCGAAATCTCGAAAAAAAACAAACTTAAAACGTTAGGATATGGATCTTTGTTTTCATCATTGCAGCAATTCATTTCAAAGCCTTCATTCTACCTTTTATGACACTTGCAAAACCTATTTTGTCGCTGTTTATCAGTATTTTATTGCTTGTCTTGAATCATCAGGCTACGGCCCAATGTTCTCCAGGGCAAAACAGCATCCGTCTGGTCATCGATCCCGATCAGTACTTTTATGAAGTAACCTGGGAAATAGCCAGCAGCAACGGCGCCGTGGTGTACGCCACAGGTACCTGCACCAACAGCCAGTTGGCAACTTTTGAATACTGCGCACCACAAGGTGCTTGTACAGTGTTTCGCATCAGGGACAGCTATGGCGACGGCATGGTGCCCGATGGTTATTACCAGCTTTATGTCAACGATGTTCTGATTCACGAAAACATCGGCGTAAATTACAATTCACTTGAAGAAACTTATTTCGATTGTCCTCCCGGTACAACATGCAATACAGCACTTTCACTGGACACCGGAGCCTACGCCTCTCCTCCCCTTTCCGAAGTCTGGTACAGCTTTACACCCGCCGATACCGGAACCTACAAACTCAATACTTGCCAACCCGGCAACGATTGTCCAAGTAAGATTTGGGTCTATGCTGGTTGCACCGGCATCGTGGCATCAAACAACCAAACAGGCGCCATTTTTTATGCAGACGGTGGATGTGCAGGCGGCGCGGAAGCAACCATGTACCTCGCGGGCGGCAAGGAATACATCGTTCGTCTTCGTTTCGAAGGCAACAATTGCACAGGAGATTCGCTGCATTTCGTTTTGAGTTATGAAGGTCCTGTAATAGGCTGCACCGATCCTACGGCCTGTAATTACAATCCGCTGGCCTCGGTGAGTGATACCTGTTTGTACCCCGGCGACCCTGCTTGTCCAAATGCTCCCGACCTGGTGGTGCTTCAAAATGTGTTGCGCAACTCCATGACCCTGGATTTTATAGCCAATGCCGATGCATGCGCGGTGGAAGAAGGCTGTCTGCGCGGTGTTGGAAACCGCTACATTGTCCGTTTCACCACCCACATCAAAAACACAGGCAACCAA
>JBBSDH010000046.1:0-22444 GCA_038249605.1 Chitinophagales bacterium
AACACACAGATGGCGCCCGAGGGCCATTCCACGATAAGCGTATCCGCTATGGCAGCCTGATCGAAGCCGAAATGTTGCCATTGCGGATTTTGGCCCGTGGCCGAGGTTTGGGCCGACACCTGCCGCATTTGCCATACCGGCGTGCCATTGATGTTGGTTTTGGCGCGCACCGTAGCACCGATGGCGGCGCGGTTGGATTCCGTGCCGGTGAGTTTGATTTCGAGCCACGATTTGCAGGGCACACCCAGGTTGTGGAAAAAGTAGTCGGCCGCACCAGGCCCCGGCTGGGTGATGTGCAAATCGAGCCAACCGTCGGAGTCTTCATCTACAAAAATGACGCCGTTGCTGTTGGAACCGTTGGTGGCCAGTGGGAAGATGTTGGGGAAAAGGTTGGTGATGTCGGTAAGGCTGCCGAAACCGTTGTTTTGGTAAAAACGGCTTTCGGTATTCCAAAAACCGATGGTTATGAGATCCTGATCGCCGTCGTTGTCGAAATCGCCCCAATTCGACGACCAGGCGGTTGAGCCGGGAGAACCCACGGGCTGGGAGCCGAAAGTACCGTTGCCGAGGTTGAGGTGCAGCAAGTTTTGTCCAAACTGGTTGCACACAAACAGGTCGAGCAAGCCGTCGTTGTTTGCGTCCACCCAGTTGGCCGAGCGGGTATTTTGGGCATCGGTGACGGCCGGGCCGGCCGAGGTTATTTTGGTAAACGTGCCGTCGTTGTTGTTTCTGAAAAGGTCGTTGATGCCGGGCGCCGAATCGCCGGTTTGGTAATTGATCACGTACAGGTCCAGGTCGCGGTCGTTGTCGTAATCGCCCCAGAAGCCGCCGGAGGTCCAGTCAAGGTCGGTCACCAAAGTGCCCGTGGAAACGTTAGACCAGGTGCCGTCGCCGTTGCTTTTGTACAACACGTTTTTGAGGTTGTTCCAACGGGCGACGAAAAGATCCACAAATCCGTCGTTGTTGTAATCGGCCCAACTTACGGTGCCCTCGTAGGGTTGGGGGGTGTTGGGCGTGGCGCCTGTGCCGGTGGTTAGGGTAAACGATGTGCCTCCGTTGTTGATCCACAGTTCGTTTACACCGCCATTGTTCCATGTAGCGCCGAAGTACACGTCGAGGTCGCCGTCGTTGTCCACATCCGCCCAGCCGTGGAGCATTCCGTCTTTTTGAGTGCTGGTAATGAGGCCTGTATTTTCAAAAACGCCGTTGCCCTGGTTGATGAATATGGCGTTGGGATTGGTATTGTTTGGAAACGTGCCTCCGATACCGCTCACACATACATCGAGGTCGTTGTCATTGTCCACATCAATCCAGCTCACACCATTGAGGTAAGCAGCCGTGTCGAGGAATGCCGGGAATCGGGCTTCGAAGGTGATTTGGGCGGAAAGTGCGGTGTTAAGCAGGAGCAGGCAAATGGGTAGGAGACGCATGTTTGGCGGTGGTATTAGGAGGGAAAAATAAGGAAGGTTGGCGGTACTAACATGAGAATTTTAGGAATGCCAGATCCATCAAAGCATTTGAACGCTTTTGCGATTCATGTTTTATACTCATCATCAGTGAGTTAAGTCATAAGTTAAAGGCTACAGGTACACAATTTTGCTTTTCCAAAAAAAATAATGGGTATATTCGTACGTCATTAAACACCTTGGCATACCCTAAAAATCCTTACAATCACAATGCTCCTCACCAAACGGGCAATTCTCCGGATAGTAGTTGCAAAATTCAATGCCAGTCACCCCGTGTTTCATCAGCATGGCCGGCTTGGCCATGCGCACCAGCATGACCGGATAAAATACCCGGGCAGGTGCTTTTTCAGGTACCGTGGGCATAAAATTGTAAGCTATCCATAGCCGGACAAGGGCGTCAACCAGCGTTCGGGCCTGTTCTTCCGTGAATTTTTCTGCTGCCGGAAACTCTTCTGGTGTTAAGCCAAAATGATCGAACATGGTGACTTCGGGTTTTCCCTCCATCCAGTCCTCCATTTCGCCAATGGAGGCTTCGAAATCGCCGGGCATTTCAGGCGTGGGTGGTTGCTCTATGTACCCTTCGGGCGGCTGGAGCATCGGATCGCGCATGCCGGATTGGTAAAAATGGGGCGGGCAACGGCGCCACTGTGCAAGCGTTGCGGCATCGAGGTCGGAGAGGAGTTGGGCGAGGTAGGTTTCCATATTTATCGTGTATTGTCCTTCTTTATGGCAAGAATAAAACAATAATACGAAAGTAAGCGATGCTGGCTGTTTTTTTTAAGCGTCAGAGGAAATGGATTATTTGAAAAGAAGGCTTAAACACATTGATGGTGTACCCGACGACAGCTCCTTGCCAAGGTATCGGTCATTACTGCGACGAAAAATAAAAAAAGCCCCCCGGAAATTCCGGAGGGCTCTTCTTTTTGAGGTTTCGAGCGGATTCGAACCGCTGTAGCAGGTTTTGCAGACCTGTGCCTAACCGCTCGGCCACGAAACCAAGGTTTTAAGCGGGCACAAAGATAAAGGATTTTTTTTCGCCACAATGAAAATTTTACTTTTCTTAAATTAAATCGACCTTTCGGTGTTGGGGGACGAAGAAAAGGTGTTCATCTTAAAACCCTTGTCTATATTTGGGCCCCGCCAAGTATGCCACATTTTATGCTGTAATTCGCGTGTTTTTCTTACAAACCTTATGACTATCCTCATGATAAACAAATTACAAACTCTGGACTACCTCGTTTTCATGATCTATTTCTGCATCGTGGCGGGGTATGGCTATTGGATTTACCAGCGTAAAAAAACGGCTGAGGCCAGTGCCACCGATTTTTTTCTCGCTGAAGGATCGCTCACCTGGTGGGCTATCGGCGCATCGCTCATTGCTTCCAACATCAGTGCCGAGCAGTTCATCGGCATGTCTGGCTCAGGTTTTGCTATGGGGCTGGCCATTGCATCTTACGAATGGATGGCTGCGGCCACCCTCATCGTTGTTGCGGTGTTCTTTTTGCCCATTTACCTGCGCAACAAGATCTACACCATGCCGCAGTTTTTGTCGTTGCGGTACTCGCCGCTTGTGGCTACCATCATGGCGGTATTCTGGCTGCTGGTGTACGTATTCGTCAACCTGACGTCCATTCTTTACCTGGGCGCCCTCGCTGTCAGTACGGTTTCGGGGTTCAGCTTTACGGCCTGTTCCATCGGTTTGGCAATTTTTGCCATCATCATCACCCTCGGTGGCATGAAAGTGATCGGCTACACCGACGTGATCCAAGTATTTGTACTTACGCTCGGTGGTTTGGCAACCACCTACCTCGCGCTCGACATGGTAGCAAACCATTTCGGCGGCAGCGGTGCTTTACAAGGACTTGCTTTGTTGCGTGAAAAAGCGGACTCACACTTTCACATGATTTTTGAGCCTGGACAGATGATGATGCCCGACGGCAAAGGCGGGCAAACGGACGCCTACAACAACCTTCCGGGCCTGGCAGTTTTGTTCGGTGCCATGTGGATAGCCAACCTAAACTACTGGGGTTTCAATCAGTACATCACCCAACGTGCCTTGGGCGCCAACCTCAAGACTGCCCGTGCAGGTTTGTTGTTCGCCGCTTTCCTGAAACTCATGATGCCACTCATCGTGGTACTTCCGGGCATCGCAGCCTATGTGTTGTACCAAAACGGCATGTTCCAGGCCGAAATGTCGGAAGCCGGCAACGTGCGTCCCGACAAAGCGTATCCCGTTTTGCTCAACCTACTGCCGGTGGGCCTGAAAGGACTTTCTTTCGCCGCACTTACCGCCGCCATCGTGGCTTCGCTGGCGGGTAAAGCAAATTCCATCTCGACCATTTTTACACTCGACCTGTATAAAAAATACTTCAACAGGGATGCAAGTGAAGCCACGCAAGTTCGTGTTGGCCGCGTTGCCATTGTGGTGGCCATGGTTATCGGAGGTGCTGTAGCGCCCGTCCTGGCCAACTTCGGACAGGTGTTCCAGTACATTCAGGACTTCACGGGACTCATCTCTCCTGGCGTCGTGGCCATTTTCCTCCTGGGCTTCTTCTGGAAACGCGCCACCGCTACTGCTGCACTGGTAGGGGCTTTGGCGACTTTCCCTGCGGGCATTTTGCTTGAAAAGCTGTACGTCGGGATGCCGTTTCTCCATCGTATGGGTTATGTTTTCCTTATTTTGGTAGGACTCATGGTTATCATCAGCCTGCTCGATAAAAAAGGACAACGCAACCTCAAAACCATCGATGTGGATCCGGAAGAGTTCAAAACGACAGGAGGTTTCCTCATCGGCATGTTGCTGGTGCTGGGCATTATCGCAGCGTTGTACACGCTCTTCTGGTAACGGTTCCCACACCCTAAAAAATGAAGGGGGATAAAAAAACAAGTCGGTTAGCCGACCTGTTTTTTTATCCCCCTTCATTTTTTAGGGTGCGTAGAATTGATGGTTAAGGTGTAATTTTACGGGTTCAGGAATCTTGAAAACAACAACCATGGCCAAAGCCAAAACCATTTATTTTTGTTCGTCGTGTGGCGCTTCTTCGCCCAAATGGCTGGGGAAATGCCCCCACTGCGGCGAATGGAACACCTATCAGGAAGAGCTCATTCAAAAAGAAACCCAGGCAGAAGAAAAACGCCGCTCCTGGGCGCCTGCTGGCAAATCCGAAAGTGCGCGGGCCATTCCCTTGCCGCAAATTGAAACGGGGCGTACCATGCGCCTGAGTACACCCGACGAAGAACTCAACCGCGTGCTCGGAGGTGGCATTGTGCCGGGCTCATTGGTGCTCATCGGTGGGCAACCGGGCATCGGCAAAAGTACACTCATGCTCCAGGTGGCCATGCAGGTGCCTGTACGCGTGTTGTACGTGAGCGGCGAAGAAAGTGAAGAGCAAATCAAAATGCGCGCCGACCGCCTCGGCGCAGAAGGCTCCGAATGTTTCATCCTTACCGAAACCAACACCTCCAAAATACTTCAACAGGCCAACGACCTGCAGCCTCAGCTTGTGGTGATCGATTCGATCCAAACCATGAGCACACCCCACCTCGACAGTGCTCCCGGCGGCATCGCCCAAGTGCGCGAATGCGCCGCCGAATTGCTCCGTTTTGCCAAGGAAACAGGCATCCCGATTTTTCTGATCGGACACATCAACAAAGAAGGCGACATCGCAGGCCCAAAATTGCTTGAGCACATTGTCGATTGCGTGCTACAGTTCGAAGGCGATCGCAACAACACCTACCGCATCATGCGTACGTTGAAAAACCGTTTCGGCAGCACCGATGAAATGGGTATTTATGAAATGCAGTCC
The DNA here is from genome assembly GCA_038249605.1 of Chitinophagales bacterium. GTDB lineage: Bacteria > Bacteroidota > Bacteroidia > Chitinophagales > Saprospiraceae > M3007. The sequence goes on from JBBSDH010000046.1 coordinate 5,273, forward strand.
AGCGGTCTGCGGGAAGTATCCAACCCTTCCGAACTGTTGCTGAGCCAAACCGACGAAGGCCTTAGCGGTTGCGCCGTAGCAGCTACCATGGAAGGCATGCGGCCCATGCTGATTGAAACACAGGCCCTTGTGAGCAAATCGGTATACGGCACGCCACAGCGTTCGGCAACGGGTTTCGATATGCGGCGTCTGCAAATGTTGCTTGCCGTTTTGGAAAAACGTTGTGGCTATTTTTTCAGCATGAACGACGTGTTTTTAAACCTGGCGGGCGGCATTCGCGTCGAAGATCCTGCCATGGATTTGGCCGTAGTTTCAGCCCTTATTTCGTCGCTCCAGGACGTCAGTATCCCTTCAGACCATTGTTTCGCCGGCGAAGTGGGCCTAAGCGGCGAAATCAGGGCCGTCAGCCGCATCGAACAACGCATCGCTGAAGCCGACCGGCTGGGTTTTTCAACTATTTTTGTATCCAAATACAACTCCAAAGGTTTGGATACGGGTAAGTTCGGCATACGTGTGATCATGCTCGGCAAAGTAGAGGAATTGCGCCAGTCACTGTTTGAATGAGCAGGCAGCGGGCAGCGGGCAGCGGGCAGTAAAAAAATGAGACTGTACACTGTTCAAACAAATGTGTCAAATTTAAATTTGTATACTTCCTTTAATTGCTGTCTGCTGTCTGCTGTCTGCTGCCTGCTATTTCGCCAAACTGTACGCCATTCACTGGACGCGGCACTGGCTGGTTCCTTTACTGACTTCTCTTTTACCTCTGGAGCCAACGATGTAGCGGCTACAATACCAATCTACACATGGGAAAGAGCCGCTGTGGCCAAAACAAGGAGCAACATTGCCAGCCACCACACCAGCTTTTTACGTTCAACTGGTTGCCGGTTTTTGGGAATGGATTTTACGGACATTAAGTTTGTTTGTAATTTTCTAAAAAGCTTTCAGGAAGCTTTGCGCATTTTCCTTTTGCACATTTCATTGGCGAAACCATAAGAGCCTTTCCTGCAAACAAAGTAATGACGCCATTCACCAAGTGCAAAGGTAAGAATACCGCCAATGAGAAAGATGTTGTGCACCACAAGGGCTGTGTAAAACCATTGTGGAAAAAACGGGTTGACGACAAAAATTTCCAGGGCTATGGCAAGAGCGGCAATCAGCGTAAGGGCTACGGCAACCGCTCTGATTTTTTGAAGCCAGGGCGGCTTTTGATCCAGAAGTACATGGAGTAAAAGTTGCCGTGAATGCACATCGCGCGGATGCAACTTGATCAATTCGCGCAGCACATGTTCGGCTTTGGCAAATTCACACAAATTAAACTGCGAAGTAGCTTTGCGCAACAAAACCCGGGCGTAAATATCCTCACCGCCCCACGATTCTATACTGTTCATGATGATGAGTTCGAGCAAGTGGTCGCTCATGACCACATGTTTACCGAAATCTCCTATTTCATGCAGCGCCTGCGTGTACAGCAAAACACAATCGAAATATTCTTCAAAATCAAAGGTGACGATGCCGTCTTCGTTCTGTTCGTAATACCGCACAATGCCGTGGAAGTCGTTTGCTCCCAAAGCTTTGAAATTGCGGTACAACTTCAATCGATATGCCGGCTGAAAGTTCATGTTTTATCTGCTGTTCGGATTCATTACGCAGCTCTAAGGTAGGTTTTTTTGGGGAAAGCAAGCAGCAAGCAGCGGGCAGTAAAAAATTGAGACTGGAGACTGTTCAAATAACTGTGTCAAAGTTAAATTTTTACACTTCCTTTTTTTGCTGCCTGCTAACTGCTGCCTGCTACCGCCGTACGGCTACAGGCATGTTTTTATCAAATTTGCCTGTCAGGACCGGGGTTTGTGCCCCGGTAGTGTATTCACGCACTTTGATGTAAACGTACTGATACAACTCATCTACAGTTATCAGCTGGTTGCTGTCGGTGTCGGCAGCGCCTTTAAGTCCGCGAAGGATGAAGTAAGTGAATACGCCCTGGCGAAGGCCGTGGTCTTCGAGCGAAAGCTCCTCGGCTTTGGACGACATGAGCAAGGCGATGCCGCCGTCGGAGTCCTCAAAAGCCTGGTAATAACGGTCGAGGGTAACATTTACGGGGCCTTTAGCTGCAAACCGGTTGTCGAGGTTGAGCGATCCGCTGTGGCAGGCATCGGCGATGCACAGTTTGTGTTTGGCCTTACTTTGATTGAAAACCTGTTTGATCTCTTCGTGGCGCAGCTTGTTGTTGAAGCCATCGTAATCCACCGGAAGGAAGCAGCCTTCAAGACCGTGACCGCTGAAATAGAGCATCACGACGTCGTTGGCATCTGCTTTCAGGAAGTATTCGCGCATGGTGCGCAGGATGTTTTCGCGGGTTGCCGACTCATCCACGAGCACGGCGATCTGGTTGTCGGGCAGGGCACCACCTTCCGGACTTTTCAGGAAGGAATAGAACCTGAAGGCATCGTCGTCGGTAAATTTGAGCGAAGGCATGGCGCTGTAGCGTCCTACGCCAACGATGACGGCGTAAATTTTCACCCTTTTGTCTACGTCCACACTAACGGGCGTGCTCGGCACCGATTCGTTCGAGTCGAGTTCTTTAAGAATGATACCGTTCGCCCAAACAGCGCCGTAAACGCGGCCGGTTGCAAATTTCATGATGCCTTCACCATTGGGTGCGTTGTTTTGCCATTCGCCGTCGTAGCGGTCGCCGTTGCTGTAAAAACACACGCCTTTGCCATAAGGCAGACCGTCTTTGAATTCTCCGATCCACCGTGTGCCGTCGGAATAATCAAAATAACCTTTGCCCTTGGTGCAATACACCGAGTTGCAATTGCGAAGTTCGACGGTATTTTCCCTTTCCGTTTTGGGCGCCGCGATGGAAGGAGGCGTTGGTTTACGGGCAGGCGGCTGGGTAGTGGCGGCCGTACTGGATTGCGTGGGCTTTTGGTTGTTGGAAGCAACAGCCGTAGGTTTGGTGGTGGTGGTATTGACCTCCGTTCCGTTGTTCCAGGACCCTTCCACCACTTCGCCGTTGGGTTTCACGAGTTTGCCTAGGCCGTGTTTTTTGTTCTCTTTAAAGAGGCCTTCGAAGTATGCACGATCGGGATAGTACAACTTGCCCTGACCTTCAAAGTCGCCGCTTTTAAACTGGCCTTCGTAGCGTTCGCCGGATTTGAAATGGTAAACACCCTGGCCGTTGGGCTGGTCGCTCACCCATTGTCCAACGTATTTGTCTCCTTTGGCATAGGTCATGGTGCCGTTGTCACCCTGTACTCTGCCTTTGGTGAACGGACCGACGTAAATGTCGCCGTTTTGGTAAATCATGCTGCCTTGCCCTTCACGGACACCGTTTTTCCAATCGCCGGCATAACGGCTTTTGGCATTGTAATCCATGGTACCTTTGCCATGCGGTTTGCCATCGGCAAACTGTCCATAGTACTTGGCGCCGTTGGTGTAACGGTAGGCTCCGGATCCGTTTTGACAATTGCCTGTAAGGCATTGCGCATTCAGAGACGTAATGGCGCTGCTCCAAATAAGGAGCAACAAAATGGTGGGGAGGATGACACGTAGACCCTTCATAGTCTGGCAGTTTGATTAATTTTTTTAAAAAAAGGGGGTAAACGAAGGGTGCAAATAAGTCAGAATTGGAGATGAAGTCAAGGATCTATTACAAAGGTAATAGATGATCTCAACCTGAATTTGCCGGCTTATGTCGTGTTGTTTTCAGGCGGCTTCTGCAAAGAAGACAACCTTTCAAAGGGAAGCTGACGCAACCCCGGCACAACAAACACACTGGGGGTGCTTGCGATGCAGAAAAAACTAAACTACGCTTTACCTGGCGGGATTAGTGCAAAACTCCGAAGAGCCAGCATGGGGGATTAAAGTTTCTGTTTCGCGAATGGAAAACAGAGATAAATATACGAATATTGTGCCATCTACATTACGTTTGAACGTCATTTGTGTTTGAAAAAACACATTTTAGCACATATAGCACTGTAAACCAATCACTTGTAAAATATTTAAAGTCATGTTAAAACATTTGTTTTTCGCTTTTACCGTCGCTGTTGCCTTCGCTGCATGCGCTTCTGATGAAAGCAAAACCACCCAGACCACCGATCCGGCCAACGATGGCAAACATTTCGGCGCCGTCATCACAGCCGATAATGCCGTCACCATGGAGGAACTGATGCCCAAAATGGCCTCAACCGATTCGATGCCCGCCAAAATTACCGGCACCGTCGGTGAAGTTTGCCAGAAGAAAGGCTGCTGGATGATGCTGGTTCCCGCGCAGGCCGGTCAGCCTGAAATGCGCATTACCTTCAAAGACTACGCCTTTTTCATGCCCAAAGATTTGACGGGCAAAAAAGTGGTGCTCGACGGTTTCGCCTTCGTGGAAATGACCTCTGTAGACGACCTGCGCCACTACGCAGAAGATGCCGGCAAACCCAAAGCAGAAATCGAAGCCATCACCGAACCCAAACGCGAAATTTCATTCGAAGCCGCCGGAGTACTTGTTTTGAACTAAGCAAGTGGACGCGGCACTGGGGTCTGTCGTCAATCAAATCCCACAGACCTTAACCATCAGAAAGTCATCCATACTATACCCGTTGCCGATGGGCATGTCGAAACTGTCCGAGATGGTGAAACCCATTTTGAAGTAGAAATTTACACTTTTGAAATTTCGGCGGTTCACTTGCAGCTTGAATTGCTGTACGTCGGGGAAGGTTTTCAACAAGGCGTCAAAGGCTTGTGCGCCTACACCCTTGCCCCTTACCTGCCCATCGAGGTAAAACTTGTTGAGGAATGCCTTACCAGGCTCCTGCACGGTGATGCCGATGTAGCCCACGGCTTGTGCTTCCATGTCGATGAAAAAGAACTGCTGCCCATCCCGTATTTGTTGTTGCAGGGCATCAAGGCTGTAGCTGCGTTCGAGCATGTAGGTGACTTGGTCGTTGCCGATGATGGCAGGGTAGTGTTCCCACCAGATGTGAACGGCCAGTTCGTGCAAAAGCGAAAGGTCGTCAGGTGTAGCCCTGCGCAACATGTTATTCCTGCTTTTTGGAGTTCAGCAGGTCGAGTACCTGGTTGGTGATGTTGAGACTGTCGTTGGCGAGCAGAATTTGTCCGCCGCGCGAATAGGAAAAAATGTAATCGTATCCTATCTCGCTGGACAGGGTTTTGAGCTGGGCTTCCACGTTGACATACAATTCGTTGAATGCTTTTTTCTGCTCTTCCGACATTTGTTTGCCGAGCTTCTGACTTTCTTCCTGCAATTTTTGCTGGCGGCTGCCGAGGACGGCGTATTCCTTTTCAAGATCGGCGCGGGCCACATTTCCACCTTGAGCTTTTTGCTCAAAAGCAGCCATGTCGCGCATCAGCGATTCTTCTTTGTTGCGCAAGCTTTTCTCGGCGTCAACAACCTTTTTTTCAATGGCTGCTTTTTGCTCCTTGAGCCATTCGTAACGGGCATCCAGGGTGTCGGCATTCACCCATGCGATCTTCATGCCAGCGGCGGCAGATGCGGGAGGTAAGATGGCCGTGCCGGTGTTGCTGGATTTGTTTGACAAAACAAGGTAAAATAATACGGCAACGGCGGCCAGCAAAATGATGTTGAGGATGAGCGACAGGTTCTTCATGCAGTTATTTAGTCTGTTAGGCTGTTGGTCGGTTGGTCCGAGGTGAAGGGACGGTTGAAGGTGCAAATCTAAAGACTTCACACAAGAAAATACCAATTTGATCAAACGTCTTCACACATAACACGCCGCACTTTGCATTTATTTGTCTGGATGTTGCACCTGTTCCCAACGGATACCGATCATGGCTTCGAGCTGGTATTGAGCAATGAGCAATTCGCTTTCGGCACGCATACGCGCTTCCTGAGATTGGTAATAGAGGGTTGAAGCGGTGGAATAATCTTCAAACGTACGTTCGTCGTTTTTGTACAGTTGCTGGATGAGCACATAATTGTTGTTCGATTCCTGCTCCATCAGCATGCGTGTTTTTACCAATTCCTGCATGAGTTTGAAACGTTGGTAACGGATAAGGGTCTCAGACCTAATTTCCAGTTTCCGCTGGTTGAGTTCGTGCCCTGCAATGTTGATTTCATGTTTTCCCACATCGTTTTTCGGCTTCTGGCTCAGGATGTTGTACAAATTGAGGTTGATACCAAAGTTGTAACGGGGGAAGAAAACGTTGCCCATATCGTCGGGACCATTCAAATTGGCCTCGTTGATGTTGATGGTTGCCTGAACATCGTGCATCCATTCCTTGCCGGTTACCCGGGCTTCCGCTTGCGCAAGGAGAAATTCCTCGTAAGCAGCGGCGCTTTGCGGCTGGTTGAGCCATGCCAGTTGCACAAGGTATTCTTTAAGGTCAACGGCTCTGACTTCCAACGGTTGTACCACGTTGTTGAAATCCACCGATTGGGTGCTTGCCGTAGCAGTCAACAATACCGACAGCATAAGGGTGAAATACAAACGAAAGATGTTCATTTGAAAAAAGTTAGGATGATACAGATCGGTTGAATGCAGGGTCAAAGTTTTTAAGTGTCAGCAGCAAAGCCAGGAATATGTTGTAAATAACGTTCATCGGCTGTTGCAAAATGGCTTCCTGGGCATAACAGGCCACCGTAAGCATGAAACACCAGGTGGTTATTCCGGCATAAATCGCCTTAATAAGCGGATCGCGGCATCGGATGAAATAATACAATCCGGTACGCAAGACCACATAATGCAGCAAACAGTACAACAACAGCCCTATCCATCCCAGCTCTACAGCCATGCGTACAAAACTCGAATCGTGGGGGAAATTGGAAAGCTCGCTGTCCGGATTGAACCTTTTCCCCCACATGCCTACGCTGCCCAGTCCACTCCCAATGGGATGGCTTTGGATGAACGGCTGAATTTTTTTCTGGTTTTCCAGGCGCAAGTTCATCGACGCGTCTTGTGCGGGACGAAAAGCCGATTGTATGCGGTAAATCACTCCAATAGAAGTTGATTTCAAAACCATTACTCCTCCGCCCACGGCCAAAAAGCCGGCCACGATCAATACCCGGCGGTTGAAAGTGAGTCCCGCATAAAACAAAGCGCCAATGGGGATCAGGGCAAATGCCGTACGTGTGCCCGAGTAAGCCATCGCCCACAAAGCACAACCAAACATGACGGCCAGCAGCACCCGTTTCAGGTTGCCTACCGGACCAACCATCAGCGCCACGCAAAATATGGCAAAACAGGCCATAAGGATGCCAAATGTGGTGGGATCGTAACAAAACGACGGGATGCGCATCATGTTCCATTGGTAATACAATTGGAAACGCTCGGCATCGGCGTAAATCCAGGCATTTTCAAAATCGCTGAAGCCCCAAAAGTGCTGCTTAAGCCCGTACAACGCAAATGCAAAACACAATACAACCAGGAACTTCAACATGTTAAGGGCTGCCTGGCGGTTGTTCCTGAACGCATAGGCACCTATGAAAAAGACGGTTTGCTGAACGGCTACGCTGCGCACGGTGTACAACCATGCCATCTTCGATTCGGCCCACGGATTGAGCACCTGCATCAGGTTGTAATACAGCCAGATGCCCACCATGTAACTCAACGGATACCGCGCAAACGACCAGTCGCGCTCTTTGATTTGACGAAGCAAAATGCCAGTTGCGCTGATCAGGATCAACAAATCGAGTAGGATGCCAAGCGGCGCCGAAGTGAATTTGGCGCCAAAAACCACCATCGTGGCGGCAAACAACATCAGTCCAAGCGCAAAGGCAAGGTTGAACAAACTGTACACCAGCAATGGCAAACCCAACAGGACCCCAAAAGCAAGCAAACTTATTTTCAGATCGAACGACGCAATCAGGTACGATATGGGCAGGGTGGCAAGCAAAATTAAAGCAAAACCCACCGGGTTGTTGAGCTTTTCAACCCAAACCTGCTGCCTAAACCAATGCTTCAGCACTGGCATGGTTGTGTTGATCGTATCCGTTACCATGTTTTTCAAAAGAAAAGTATTTTTAAAAACAAAGCAAGCAACGTAACCACAATGAAGGCGTGCATCACCTTTTCAATGAGCCGTTCGTAAGGTGTCAGTTCAAATTTGGGATCGCTCATGGATTCATGTTTTTAACCCCGATCAGGTCGTACAATTGTTCAATGCGGGCCTCCCAGGTGTTTAGTTTTGCGCGTTGGTTCCTGGCCACTCGGGCGGCGGCATCGTTTTCCTGAAGTGCCGTACCTATCAGTCGTATGAATTGTTCATGGTTTTCAGCAAGATAAATGTTGTTGGAAAAACTGCGTATGTCATCGGAAAAATTTGTGGAAACAACAGGCTTGCCCGCCGCGAGGTATTCGTTTATTTTTAAAGGATAAATGCTGCGTGTAAGGGTATTGTAACGGAAAGGTACAAGAACACAATCCATCGGTTGCAACAACGGCGGCAAAGCCTGAAGCGGCCTGCTGCCGGTAAGTACCACATTAGGCAGTTTGTCGATGCCCAACGCAACAAGTTGTCCACTGTTCAATGGGCCCACCAACAATACCGTGGCATGCGGAAAAGCGAGCGCTGTTTTGTAAATCAATTCAAAATCAATACGCAGATCGTCAAGGTTGCCTATGTACCCGATCACGGGACCGTTTCGACCTTCCAACTCCGCAGGTTTTTCAAAAGGTGCGTCCATCGCCTGTTCAAACAGCGCAACATCGGCGGCATTGTAAAAGGTATGGATGCGCCTGGCGTGGGGCTCGTGTAACCAGAAAAGGTTGCTGGAAGTCACCAGGGTCAGGTCGGTAAAACCCATAATTTCACGTTCGTGCCGGACGCCGTGGCGCGCCGTGTAAGGATCCTGCGAAATGTCGTCTACGCAGTGGTAAATTTGAAAAAGGGCCCCCAACTCCGGAGGCAATACGCCCGCAAAAAACGGGTCGTAACAATTGATGTACACAAACGGCCCAACGTTTTGCTGTTTCAGCATTTTTTGCATGCTTTTAAAAACCACGCGTTGGTTGTAGTGGTGCAGCGTGTCGTACAAACGTCCAGGCGGCAAAAAATTGATGGGCAGGGTGGGCGGCGGCTGTACGACGGTTAGGTTTTGTGATTCCTGCTCGTACTGCACCCTTCCGCGCAGCAACCCGGACAATCTGCGCTGCAAGGCTTTGTTGTCCCTACCTGCCAGCAAGTCTTTCCAAGAGTACGGATGATTTACATACCAAACCTTGTGCCGGCGCGCCAAAACCCGGGCCATCGACATCGACACCGAGGAGTACGGATGATCGTCGCGAAACAGCGAATGGATGACGAAATCAGGGTCCTGCATGGATTTCCGTTTCATTTTTTGTCAAATATTGTTTCGCCATCCGCCATCCGATGTGGTAAAAATCGATCATGTGTACAAAAGCCCGCCATCCTTTTACACCGTAATGGCGGTTGAGGTACCACTGCATCCACACCATTGCCAAAGCATATCCCGTAAGCGTTGCCAAAGCGGCACCCATGATGCCGAACCGCTGTACCATCAGGTAACTCAAAGTCAGATTCACCACCGCCGTAGCCAGGGTGCCCATAAAATTGACGCCCGGCCGTCCTGTAGAATCCAATACGGTTCCGAATTGAACGGCAAATGGCAAAAACAAACCGAACAATGCCGTAAGCCGCAACACATCCGCCGCATCGCTGTAAGCCTCCCCGGCGAGGATCCGGATGATGGGCCCGGCAAACAGGATCACGGCAACCACAAACGGCAAAACCATGCACAAAATGGCGCCCACGCTGCGTTCGTACAGCCGTTGAACGGCGGCAGGACCGTCGGAAATCATCCGTGCAGCACTTTGCGGAAACACCACCGCAGCAATGCTGAACGAAGGCGCTTCCACAAGTTGGGTCACTTTGCCCGCCGCATCATACACAGCAAACGCCGCCGGACCGAGCAATTGTCCGAGCGTGAGTTTGTCTACGTTTTTGTAAAACATGGTGCTGAGGTTGGTGCCCAAAACAAATTTGCCGTAAGCCAAAAGTTTGCCTGCACTTGGCAATATGTACGACAACTTCCAGGGTTGCCGGGGTAAAAACCGCTGGGCAAAAAGCCAAGAAGCAACTGCTCCTGTCGCAGCACCGAATCCCATGGCCATCGCAAGTTCTTCAAGCTGCAAAGGCCTGCCGGTAATTTTACAAACCAGCGCCCAAATAAAAACAGCGCCGCGAAGCAGCAGGTTGCTCCAAAAAATACCCCTGAACTCAAAATGCGCCTGTTGTAAAAAATTGGCCTGCCCCATCAGCGCCATCAATAGGATGATGGCCGTGTAGACCGGCAAAATATCGGCCAGTCCGGGCGCCTGGTATTGCTGAATAAGCCAGGGCGCCAACAACCACAAAAGCACCATACCTGCCAGAGAATACATCAGGTTGATCAGCCATGCAGCCTGAACAAAACCCGCTTCTTCTTTGGCATCGCCACGGTGCAGAGCCAGTTGGCGCATGAGCCCGTTCTGCAACAAACCGCTTCGGCCCATCTCCAAAAAATAGGTGATCAGGACAAACAAGGCCCAGGTGGCAAACACTGGTTTGCTTAGTCCGCGCAGAAGCAGCATGGCAGTACCCAGTGCCAGGACGAGTCCCGAACCTTTTTCCAAAAGGGTCAGCGTTCCTGCCCTGAGCCAGTATCGGCGATCATTGGCGTGGTTGCTCATGGCCGGCTCAGTGCATGTTGCGTTCGTCGACCTGCGTGAGCACCGAACCGGCAAATTGCCCATTGATGCTTTTCAAAAATTCGATCGAATTGAAATCAATGGTTTTCAACACCGTGGCGGCGTTGAAAACGGCGATCACCGTGTCGGCAAACGGCGCCAGTTCCCGGGCGTCGGCGTACGAGTTCAGTGCTGCCGCTTCAAGGAAGATGAAGTCGAAATGGGTGCGTAATTCGGTTAAAAAAGCGTTGAAGGCCTCAGCATCCAACATTTCTGAAGGCGACAAATGCAAACCCGTATTGTGAAGTACATCTACAACTGCTGCCGGTCCTTCGCTTTTAGAAGGCGGTACAAACACTGTTTTTAGTGCATGTTTTTCCAGTATTTTGCGCAACAATCCGTTGTTGATCGACGTACTGCCGCCAGCAGCAGGGTGGGCCGATTTGAAGTTTGTGTCCAGCACCAGCACTTTTTTCTTGTTGGCGGCCAAAGAATGCGCCAGCGCTTCCATAACAAAGGTTTTGCCCACCTGCTTTTGGGTGCTGACAAACAAAATGACCTGTTTCCCAGACTGCATCAACGGCGTGCGCAAGGCGCGCAAATTTTCGAGCAAGGCTGTGACCTGTGGGTTGTTGCTGTTTCCGGAAAACATTGTTTGCAATGACAAAGGACCGCCCGGCACAGCGGGCAAGGCGCCCAGCAGCGGCAAGTTATTCGAACGGTAGCGGAACACTTCGGGCGACTGCAAACTACCGTCGAAAAATGCCAGCAACAGCAGAACGATGGTGCATAGGGTGGCCCCAACGATGCCTGCAAAAGCACTTATCAGTACCTGCCGGTTGGGTTCCGGCCACTCGGGCAACTGCGCATTTTCGATGACGCGGAGCGAGCTTTCGGAGTTTTCCAGGGCCAGCTTTGCTGCAATGTAGTCGTCGTTCACTTTTACATAAGCATCCTGGGCGCGTTCCAGTTCAGCTTCAAAATTGGCAGCCACCTCGTCGTTGGCCACAAAACTGCTGAGCTTGCCTTTAAGATTTACCAGTTCACGGTCGATGTTGGCCAAGCTGTTGGCAGCAGCAATTCGGTCGAGGTCGGACGTAATTTTTTGTTTGTACAAGTCTTCCCGGGTACTCAGGGCCTTATCGTTTTGAGGTTTGCCGAGTTGATTTGCGTTGGTGCGCAAAGCCTTATCGAGCTCGCGGCGTGCGCGTTCCAATTCGGCTTTTACTTCGGGATCGTTTCCGCCTGTTTCCAGATTTTTGGCGGTCAGTCGGCGCAGGTTTTCGTTCAGCTCATCGGTGTTTGTTTTTTCAACCGCGCGGTCCTGTGATTCACCGGATTGCACCAACTGGCGTTCGTTCATGTACTGATCGATGCGGCGTACGGCTTCTTCCGACGATTGCATCCGGGAGCTCACCGCTTGTTTTTGCAACTCAAGTTCCGAAATCCGGGTAACCAGTTCTTCGCTTTGTTTGCCGAGCACCGGCAGTCCGCGCTGGAAAAGGTAGGCGTAGTAGTCATTGCGGATGGAGTCCGCCATATTTTTTTTCTCGAAGGTCAGTTTGTTGAAAAAGGCTACGTTTTTCTTTTTTTCCCGTAAGGTCAGGTTCTGATAATAGGTCTGAAAACGTTGTACGTACGTATCGGCCATGTACTGGGAAAGCGGCGGATCATCGGTGGTGACTTCAACGATGAGATAATCGGTTTCACCTTTGCGTTTAACGGACAAACTGCGGCGTATGGCGTCATGGTCGTAGCCATAGGCACGTGCAATTTTATCGAGCAGGTAATCAAACTCCCTGGTAAACACCGGGTCGCTGAGGCTGTCGAGGTTGACGGCATGGATGGACTTCAGCAGCTGTGCGGCTTCGTCGTCGGTAAAATTTGAAAGGTTGCGTTCGGGCTGCTGGTAGGCTTTGCCGGGGCCAGCGTTCAGGTCATGCCGCAGCATTTGCACCGTGAGCAATTTGATGGCAGAGCGTGATTGTGCGAATTCGATCAAGTTGGAAAAAGCGTTTTCTACCTGAAATTGCTGTACGAAGGCGTCGGAATTGTCTGAGGTTGGCCCTTTGTAATTCACAATGCCGGCCGAGAGGATCACCGTGGCTTTGTAGCGTTCGGATCTGCGTTCGATCAACAGATACGTGCACAGGGTTGCAGTGAGTAGCGTGGCTGCAATGAGCCATTTGCGCCGGGCAAGGATGCGCAGGAGGTAAGCAAAGTCCATGGATTGATCAGTTTTGGGCGCTCACGTAAGTGAAAAGTGGGCGAAAAATTCAAATTAGGGGGGATTAAAGGGATTAAAAGGCATTTGCATCAAAAAGCAAAGGTAATGTTGAAAATGGCGAACTGCAAGATATCACATGTCGGTCACAAGTCATAATTCGAAGATAAATGCTTAAAATTGCGGCGCTCATGGTCTGTAAAAGATCATTCGTCAAAAAAATATCAATCTGCGACAGAAACCCTTCGATTCTTGCGTTGTTATGATGATTCAATCCGTCAGCAGAATTTCAGGATTTTTGACCCGATTTTTTATGCTGTTGGGTTTGAAAGGAAAACATCCGGGAAACAGAGAATGACTTTTTGACCGCACCTGCGTCCAAACAGTCAGCCGAAAGTTTGTGCACCGTGATTTTGCCGCAACTGTCACCCCATTTTTTTGTTCATTAGTTTAACTGCCCGCAATGTTTTATTCCTATCGGAATTTTGGTAAACCCGACTTCGAAAAAATTTTTCCGGTTATGAAATTCAAACCGTCTTTGTTTTTTTTCTCCCTCTTCGGTATTGCCGGAGTGGTGTTTTTCCTCAACCGCGTCATGCCGTTCAGCGGCGATGATCCCAATCCCAAGAAGGAGGCCAAATTGGTCCAATCCATCCTCGACGGGCTGGGCAGGCTGCATTTTCAGCCCAAAGCGGTAGACGACCAGTTTTCTCTACAGGTTTACAGCTTGTATTTGCAGGACATCGACAACGGCAAACGTTTTTTTATCCAGCCGGACATCGATCAGCTCAAACCCTTCGAAACCCAGCTCGACGATCAGGCCAAAAACGGCACGTTCGAGTTTTTCAACCGTTCGGTGGAACTGATAGACGCATCCCAAAACAAAACACAGGGCTGGTACCGTGAAATCCTTTCCCAACCACTCGATTTTTCCAAAAATGAAACCCTGGAAGCCGACGGCAAAAAACTTGCCTGGGCCAAAGACGATGCCGAACTGCGCAGCCGCTGGGAAAAATGGATGAAATTTGAGGTGCTTTCTCGCATCAACGACGAACTCGACGCGGAAGAAAAAGAAGATTTTAAAGGCGAAAAGAAATCGTTTGAAACCCACGAAAAAGAACAGCGCGAAAAAGTACTCGACATGTACGATAAGTGGTTCAAACGCCTCCAAAAAATGGACCGCACGCGCCGCATGGAAATCTACCTGAACGCCATCACCAATGTGTTCGATCCGCATACGGGCTACTACTCGCCCAAGGAAAAAGAAAATTTCGACATCCAAATGTCGGGCAAACTTGAAGGCATCGGCGCACGTTTGCAAAGCGACGGCGAAAAAACAACCGTGACGGAAATTGTGGCCGGCGGACCAGCCTGGAAACAAGGCGATCTGCAAGCCAAAGACGTGATCCTCAAAGTCGCTCAGGGCGATGACGAAGCCTTAGACGTGATGGGATGGGAAATTGACGACGTAGTAAGTAAAATCCGCGGTGCCAAAGGTACCCGCGTCGTACTTACGGTTCTAAAACCCGACGGCATTGTAAAAACCGTGACCATCGTGCGCGACGTGGTGATCATGGAAGAAGGTTTTGCCAAATCGCTCGTCCTGCGCGAAGGCCAGGATGTGGATAAAATCGGTTACATCTTCCTGCCTAAGTTTTATGCCGACTTCACCCCGCAGGGCCTCACTTCCTGCGCCACCGATGTGGCCAAAGAAATCGACAAACTCAAGCGCGAAAATGTGAAAGGCATCATCCTCGACCTGCGCAACAACGGCGGCGGCTCGCTCCGCGATGTAGTGCAAATGTCGGGACTCTTCATCGAGCAGGGACCCATCGTACAGGTGAAAAGCCGCAACCGCAAACCCGAAATCATGGAAGACAACGACCCGCGCGTACAGTGGGGCGGTCCTCTCGTGGTTATGGTGAACGGTTTCAGTGCCTCGGCATCGGAAATTCTGGCAGCCGCCATGCAGGATTACGACCGCGCCATCATCGTTGGCTCGGCACGCACCTACGGAAAAGGGACCGTTCAGCGCTTCCTCGACCTCGACAATGCAACCGGCGACGATTCGGTGAAACCCCTCGGCGAAATGAAACTCACCGTACAGAAATTTTACCGCATCACCGGCAAAACTACCCAGCTCGACGGCGTTGTGCCCGACATCGTTTTGCCCGACTCCTACAACCTGGTAGATCTCGGCGAAGCCGAAAACGATTACCCACTCGAATCAACCATCATCGAGGCCGTATCGTACAAGCAAAATGCTTACCGAATCGTTGATAAAAATAAGCTAAAAACCACCAGCGACCAGCGCGTTATCGCCGATGCGACGTTCAAAAAAATCAACGACAACGCCGTGCGCCTGCGCAAACAAAAAGACCAAACCATCCTGCCGCTTCAGTCCGACAACTACAAAAAGTGGAACAAACGCCAGGATGAAGAGGCCAAGGCTTTCGAAAACATGTTCACACCCATCGAAGTTTTCACCGTGGAAAACCTTGCCGCTGACCTCCCGCAAATCCAGCAGGACACGAGCCGCAGCGCCCGCAACGATTCGTGGCTGAAAGACAAGAAAAAAGACGTTCAACTTTACGAAACCATGCGCATCATCAAGGACATGATCCGCAACGACGGCATTGCTCAAGGCAAACAGTAATTTAGTCTGTTGGTCGGTTGGTTGGTTTGACCAAACGCGCCGCTCCGGGGTTCCGGGGTGGCGCGTTTGGTTTTGGGGGCCTATTTCCTAAGAAAGCCCATCAGGCTACGGCATGACCTCAGAAAGGTCCAGGGTATGTAGAAATGCCCCCATCCCCCGTGCCCGCAGGCCTCGGAGTCCTGGACAACGGTGTTCATCCTTATTGACATTTGGCAACCTATGACCTCGGAGGTGCTGTGTGAAACTACCAAGTTCTTTGACATAAATTTTAGTATTTTTGCCCAACGAAGCAGGCATTTTTAGTGCCATGCAGATTTGGGCAGGCCCTTTGGCTTGCTCAATTTTTTTATAGTGTGGTGTTTATGGTGGATTTAACATTAATATAATCTGGCTCAAACTCCTCATTTTTCTTAAAAAGGGTATAGATCAAGACCAGGAGTTTTCGCTGTACTGCGACATACCCCTTCATCGGGATTCGGGTTCTGTCAAAAACACTGTCGAATAACTTTTTGAATTGTGGTTCATGTTTGGCAGCCGTAATTGCTGGCCAGTATAAAGCCCTTCGGATGAAACTATTCCCTTTTTTAGAAATCCGGGTGGGAGAATTCAAGGAACTTCCGCTCTGGTTTTCCACCACGTCATACCCTGCATAAGAAACGAGTTGTGCCTTGTTCTTGAAGAGTTCAAAACCGTTTGTCTCGGCAACGATAGTGGCTGCAGTGATGATTCGGATGCCTTTGATACCACAAATCTTATCGATTTTTTCTTTTAAAACAGCGTCTGTTTTTACTGCATCCTCAATCTCTTTTTCGATTTCTGCCACCTGACTGTCAAGAAAATCGAGTATTTTTTTCGCACGTTCGAGGCTTTTGTCTTCAGGTGATTTGGAATAATTTTTGGCGTGAAGTCGGTTATTAGCGACCGTTTTCTCAGACAACAACTCTGCCCTTTCGCGACACAAACGTTTAATCTTCAATAAATTAACACCAGGAGGGGACCACTGAATAATATCGCGTTCGAGGGACATTTGAGCCAAACTTTTGGCATCAATAGAGTCGTTCTTGCTCTTGTAATCTAGGCTTTTGAAGAACGCTTTGGCCTTGTTAGGTAGTATCACCGAAACGCGGTAACCAGCTTCATTTAGGTGATACGCCAACTCCTCATAATAGACACCGCTGGCTTCCATCAACAGGTGTAGTTCGATCCCTTCTTGACGGTGCAGCTCTAACCACTGGATGATTTTTTCAAACCCAGAGGCGGTTAATAAAAAGGTTTTGGTGGATACGACCCTGAATGATTTTCCTGCTTCACGCTGCGAAAAACAGACTGACACCTTGTCCTTTGACACGTCGAACCCGACACCCTGTTTGAATATTTGCTTGGACATTTAACTTGAATTTGAAAGATGAAAAAAATCCCACTAGTCACCCCGTCGTCCTTTCTCGTAATTATACTACCTTGCCCCAGTAATTTCGGGACGGGTTTAAGTGCTGTTCGGACTCTAAGGGACCCCGGAGGCGAGGAATTTCTCCGAGAGTGCATGGCGCTAAGCACCTGCTTTGAGGACTAAACCTCTCGCCTCCCGTCGGGAACCCGACAATACTAAAATTTCGTCTTTCAATGAACTTTTAACTTGA
>JBBSDH010000047.1:0-22372 GCA_038249605.1 Chitinophagales bacterium
GGCCATACGGCCGCACCCTCTTTGTTTCCACCCTAAAAGCAAGGGTTACTAAAAAAACAGCCCTCCGCCCGTTCTCATTCGAACGGGCTGGAGGGCCCCCGCCTTCGGTTTTATCTTCAAGCTGCCTATGCAGCGTTGGTATCTTTTGTTCGTGAAGCTTTCTTCGCATTTAAGCGGCGAACGCTTGACGTATTTTTATAGAACGTGCTTTTTGACGAAACGTTGCGAAAAAGTAACATTTTTTTAAGAACGGGTCAAAAGTACTTTGCATTTCAAAGTTTGTGGCAAACAAAAAAACGTTTATCGCAAACGTTTTTGATGATGCATGTACCAATTCGTTGATTTGACGCTTTCGCCAGAATATGAGTGCAAAGAAAAAGCTTTTTTTGAATTGTTGCTACTATCCTCACGAATAATTGCAAAAAAATAATACTATTTTTTCAGGGAACGGTAGGTCATGGCAAAGGAACGGTTGCAACATCGATGTTTTCGGCGCAGCCGAAGTGTTTTTGTGGGCAAGCTTTTCGGCCGTGAAGTCCACAAGGACGGCAGCTAAGGCTGCCCGGAGGCACTTCCAAAACCCCCTGTTTATCGGACAAAGGTCCGAAACCGAACGACGGCAGGGTTGAACAAAAAATGGCGGTTACGGGTGCATTGACGGCGGAGGCCATGTGAAGCGGCGCCGAGTCGTTGACGTAGTTCATGGAGGCGTTGTCCATCAGCGCTGCCGATTCGAGCATGGAAAGTAGTCCTGCGAGGTTTACAACTCCTGCCCGGCCGGCGTCATCGGCGATGGCCTGACAGGCATCCCGGTCGTCGGGGCCGCCGAGCAAATACACCGTACAGTTTTCCGGCAGACGTTGGATAAGCTCCGTCCATTTGTGGGCCGGCCATTGTTTCGTAAACCACACCGAGGTGGGCGCCAAACAAACGTACAGCGGCGTTTTTTGGGTAATCGCCCAGGTTTTATCGTAATCGGCCTGCGACGGGTACAAACGTGGGCGTTCAAACTTATCGTCTTTGCACAGGTGCCGGATCAGGGACAGGTTGCGGGCCACCTCGTGGGTACCGTCGCCGATGTTGTGCGGAAATTTTTTGGAAAAAAGGAAAGCAAACGGATTTTTATCAAAACCGATGGTTTCCCGGGCGCCGGAAAAAGCGGTTAGGAAGCCGGAAGCGGCGAAACGTTGGCAGTTGATGACCCAGTCGTATTTTTCACGGCGCACCTGGGCTAATATTTGGCGCAGGCTGCCGTATTTTTCTTGCTTTTTTTCCCAAACCAATACCTTTCGGAGGTGTGGGTGGTTCTTCAGGAGGCTTTCGTTGCCTTGGCGCAGTAGGAAGTCAATGTTGGCGCCCGGGTAACAGCGTTTGATTTTTTCTACCAGGGCCGTAGCCAGAATCACATCGCCGATGAAGGCGGTTTGCACAATAAGAAAGGTCATGTTTGTTATTTCGCGGGCATGGTCAACACGGCAGGCAGGTTCTGTTTGTCGGCGGAAGCATTGAAAAAGTGGTTCAGGTAATTCGTCATTTCCGTGATGGTTTTTTTGCGGAGGCCGTTGTTTTGGCAAAGCGTAAGAATTTCCGTCTGGTGTAGTCGAATGGTCTCCAGGGCTTTTTGGTGCGATTCGACTGGAATGTCGTTGGTCATCATACAACGGTCGCGCACGTTTTTCAGCGGGGTTTCGGAGTTGGGTGAGGCGTAGGGCGCGCTGACAAGTCCGGAAAAATCGAAATCGAAGGGGATGGTAATGACTTTGGTATCGCCTGCGGGTATGAACTGCAGGTTGTTTCGGAAGGCGGACACGTCGAAGTCGGTATTCCCGATGAGGTATTCGAAACAAAGCATGAGGGCCACCTGGTCGGTGTTCATTTGTTCGGCTTTGAGGCCCCACTCCTGGTGTACGGTTCCGTTGAGTCGTTTGGCCACTTGTTCCTCGTGTTCCACAAGTATGGCGATCATTTTTTGCGGAGCGCCTTTGCCTTTCCTGCTTTTCATTTCGAGGTTGATGAGTCTTGCCCTTACGCTGTAGGGAGAGAGCGACTCATAAATACGGTACGCGATGTATTCACGAATGACGAGTTCTTCGCTTGCAGGGTCGTCGGCACAGGGCAACACGAGTTTGATCTCGTTGAGGGTGTCGAGGTTGTGTTTGCTCAGCGACGATTTTTTGAACTTGAGTTTCAGCGGCGGTATTTCGCAACGTTTGCGGCGGAATTTGCCGCGTGGCCGCACTTCAACCTTAAAATCGTATTGAAATTCGGGGCCGCTTCTGAGCACGCCGGGGAAATACTGGACGGTTTTCCGGTACTTCAGGATGCTGTCGATGTCGATATCCAGCACGATCGTAGCGCCTTCATCGGCGGTGAGCAGATCGAATACCGATTGAGGCACAAGTTGGGCATGCAGCCGTGGCAAGGCGCAACAACACAACACTGCCAGGAGGAAAGCGCGGGTAAAGTTTGAACTGGTTTTCATGGTCTCGACTTCAAAAGAGATTGCAAAGTAAGACATTCACGCGTATTTCGTAATCTGCTGCCACTGCATAGAAATTCTTTGTAAAAAACTGCCTGCTGGATTTGCAGAAGTAAAAACCGGCTGTATCTTTGCGTCCGCTTCTGAAAAAATTACCAACTGCGGGAATGGCGGAACTGGTAGACGCATACGTTTCAGGGGCGTACGCCCTTACGGGTGTGGGGGTTCGACTCCCCCTTCCCGCACCGTATTTTTAAAAAGACTCAAGCAACTCGCCTGGGTTTTTTTTATGCCCGATGGTTATCCGCACTGGGCAAAGAACAAACATGTTTACAAAACCTCCAAAGGTTTCGTAAAGGTTGCCGGACGTGGAAGGTTACAAAGAAACGTTTGCGAAACCTTTGGAGGTTCCGCAAACGCAGTAAGCCCGCCTAACCCGGCAATAACTTTTAAAATCTTAATCTTTACTTAGCTGTCCTGGAACCTTTTACGTCCAGCACTTCTTTGCGAAGATCTTGAGCCAGATTCTTCAAATCTTGCATCGATTTTCTGATACGGCCGCCAGCAGCGTTGTTTCCTTCGGCGAATTTTTTGACGTCTTCCTCAGCGTCAGCAATTGTTTGTTTGATGGTTTCAAAAATTTTGCTCATGATTTTGACAAGTAATAGTGAATAATTTAGCCGTAAACATAGGTTTTTATGTGGAAACCAAACGTTTTTGTTTGTTTTTGAAAAAAAAATCCCGGTACCCGACATCGTTCCAGGGACAAATGAGAACCAAAAACACTTTCCCGTTTTTTTTTACAAGAGTTTGGATTTTTAATAAACAAATTTAACTTTGTACCCTTATAACAACCTTACCCAGTGATTTCTGACAACCACGAAACCGAAACCAAACGATTTTCCCCGACCCTGCATGTAGTGACGTATACTTTACCCGACGGTATTGCTAAAACACAGCACACCAGTTTGTTCCCAACCAACACCCGTTGATCCTGATCGCCCCATAAAGGGCCGCCATGTTACCATTCGTATTTTGATGGCTTGAGTCGGTATGCTATCCGGCACAAGTTGATCTATTCGTTCTTTGAATTGAGCCTGTCCGGGTCATTCCTTACCCTATTGATCATTCACTCTATTAAACTTAGTTAACCAATGAAACAACGCATTTTTTTACCCATCTTTTTGTTTGTAGTGCTGAGCACTTTTTCACTCCAGGCACAAGTTTTTGAATCCACCAATACGTGGGGCGCTTTTGATCACTCTGCCTGGAAGATCGAACCACAATCCATGCAGAATTACGTGATTGCAGGCAACAGGTTTTTTGAACCAAGTAACACAACGTTGTACATGTCGGAATTCAGCGAATTTGCCCAGTTTACCTGGACGCGTTCGCACAACACCGGTCTTGCCCAAGGCAATACATTTTGGAAATCGTTTTGTAAAAGTTCGTTCCCTGTAGGTTATTTCCTCGTCACCTCCGGAGGTAGCGGAGGTAGTACCGCTTATGCTCTGATCACGAACGCTACTGGTATGAAAATGTGGGACAAAACGTCGACATTGCCCAGCGGCATCCAGTTCGGCGGTGTTTGCCCTGCTGTCAATGGCGGATTTATAGCCGTCGGTTCAAACAACGCTGGACAGGCTGTGGTTTGTAAATTCGACGGCTACGGCAACTTGTTGTGGACCAAATCGTTTGGCAACTTTTTTCCCTGGACCGTTAAACCAGCCGGCGGCGGATACAGCGGCTACGTACTGGCCGGCACCCGCAACGTTGTGAAAATTGACGCCAACGGCAACGTAGAATGGAGTGCCACGCTTAACTTGCCCGTTTCACCCGATGGCTCGCAATACACCTACACCGAGTTTGAAGAAATTCTGCCATTACCCACCAACGACGGTTTCATCGTGACCGGTTCCTGCTTTTCCAACAGCCACAGCGGTGCATACACCGCACGGTTCAGCTACACTGGTGCACAGGTATGGTCAAAAGTAAACGAAACGGTGAACACTGCTCTGGCAGGCACACCAGTTTGCTGGATCAACAACGCGGTGGTAAGCGGCAGCAACCAGATTACTACGTCGTGGCGCAACGGTCCGGTAAGTACAGGCGGTAACCTGCGCTACCAGCACACCAGCTTCACTGGCACCAACATCGGTGGCGTAGGAAGCATGGGCAACACCATTCCCGTTCAGGAAGCTTTCATGACCAGGGCACACCAAAAGTTTGTGGTTGGCGGAACACGCGGAGGCTACAGCGCAGCTTATGCCTATGCGGGCCCCAGCACCTTGTCTATGGCACCTGTTACCAGCGACGACCGCGACATACCCGAAGCCGACGAAACCCTGCCAAAAGTACATGTTTACAACAGCAGGCTTGAGGGTGACACCAAACCCTTCCCTGGAAGCCGTACCTTTTATGTGGGCCTCAACGTGTATCCCAATCCGAGCACAGGACTGGTCAGCGTGGGCGGAACGTTTGAACCCGATGCTTTGCTTCGCGTAACCGACATGCAGGGACGCCTGGTACTGGAACGCAACCTCCGCGATGGCGAAAGACTGATTGATTTAAACCTCTCGGGACAAAATGCAGGCGTTTACACCGTGACAGTGATCGGCACCAACAATGTACTGAGCCAAAAAGTAGTCATTCAATAGGTTCTATAAAGCAAAAAATTATCAAAACATTTCCGGCCGGAAAACTTCCCATAAGTTGTTTCCGGCCGGTTTTATTTGCCAAAACAGGTCATTGAGTTAAAACATATTCAGGCGTGTTGTCTTTTTCCTTAATTTGCCCTTTCAAACCGCATGATTATGAAAATCAAATTTTTACTTTTCAGCTTCGCGCTGCTCCATACCGGCCTTTTTGCGCAAAACAACAATGTCGTGGTATCCTTCGACCACCGTGTTGGTACACAAACGCTCACCCCCGGCGAAACCCAGTTCAACATTTGGAACGGCAAAGCCGTACGCATCGATCGTGCCCAATTTTACCTGTCGGAGATCGCCCTGAAACAAATGGACGGCACCTGGATGCCTATCCCTGACTTCTACATTCTGGCAGATGCGTCCAAACCCGGTGAATTGCACGAAGCAGGGAGTTTCAACATTCAGGAATTCCAGGCCTTCGGTTTCGGTGTTGGTGTAGACGAAGCACACAACCACCTCGATCCCACATTGTACCCGGCCGGGCACCCACTTGCCATCGGCGACCCGTCCATGCACTGGGGTTGGGCCGGCGGCTACCGCTTTTTGGTGGTGGAAGGCAAAATTGACAACAACAACGACGGCGTGCTTGAAAGCACGTTCGAATACCACTGTCTCGGTGATGTATTGTACGAAACTTCCCGCATCGAAGGCTTTGTACAAGCTCAAAATGGCGCGCTCCAGATAAACGTGCTGCTCGACTATACACTGTTGTTCCAAAACATGTCCATGAGCGGCAACCTGATCCACCACGGCAGCTCCGCTCAAAACGCTGCCATGCTCACAAACGCCAATACGAGCGGATTTTTGAGCCTCACCCAATCGAGCGCCAGTCCCAATGTTGAAGCCAACAGTCTTTCTCTGGAAGCCGCACCCAACCCAAGCACTGGCGAAACATGGATCACTTACGACCTGCCAGCTGGCAACGACGTTCAATTGCGCCTGATCAATACCTCCGGCCAAACGGTACGTTCCTTAAACGCCCTGCCTGCATCGGGCAAAACACTGTTGAATACCGCCGGTTTGCCCGCTGGTTTTTACCACTATGTGTTTTACCAGAATGGCGGATTGATTGCGCGCAAAGCGTTGGTAGTGCGTTAATTACGAGCAATTATTTTTTACATGAAAAACCTTGGATTCGACATGCCTTTTTTGCGTTTTTTCAAATCCGCAAGCAACATAAACTCAAACGAACCTCCGGAATAATCGCGCAGCTTCGACATGGTAATGTCGTATGAAGCACCAAAACCGATGAGTTGGTTTACGCGCCAATACGCCAAAACGTCGATCGATTCACCCGATCCATCTCCCCCAATTCGGTAGGAGAGGCCAGCAGTGAATTTTTGCATGATTTCCAGGTTGACGTTCAAATCCACATCTAACGGAGCGTAGGCCACGTATTTGACCAATACGGCGGGAAGCAAATTGAGGTCCTTCCCCAATGGAATAATGCCGCCGGTGGTGCCGTAAAAGTGGGGCGTTTCGCGGGCCGTAATAATGCCTGGTGTTTCGTTGATCCCGATGTTGTTTTTCATGATGCGCGGTACGGATACACCGAAAAACAACCTTTCCTGGAACGTCGCATAAACACCGGCGCCGAAGTTGGCGTACGTGTCGTTGATGCGTTGGCCGTCGAGCGAAGGGTCAAAAGCAAACAAAGGTTTCGCTTTGTCGAGCTCCATGTTGATCATGCGCAAATTACCAGACAGCCCAAGACTTAGGGTGAAATCCTGTTTCATCACCAAGGCAAACGAATAGGAGAGTCCGAGGTTGTAGTCCCGGTGCAGTCCGATTTCGTTGAGCGAAACGAGGCCGCCCACCCCTACCCTGTCGGAAAAAACAGGAGCGTGAAGGCTCACCAATGCAGAGGATGGCGCACCGTCGAGTTGCACCCACTGGTTTCGGTACAGAGCCGTAGCTGTGGGTACGCCACGTGCGCCTGCGTAAGCGGGGTTGTACAACAGCTTGTTGTACATAAACTGCGTGTAGTGGTGGTCTTGCTGGCCTGCGAGCAACAGGGGAAGAAGCAGTAAAATGGATACGATGTATTTTTTCAGCATGGTCGTTTGACTTGCGTTTTTTTAGCGGAAAATTTCAACAAATCCTCTGAGCACTGTTGCGCCGGGTGCTGTAGCGAAGAAATAAAAATAGGTGGCGTCCGGAAGTGGTTTGCCTTCTTCGTTTCGAAGGTTGCCGTTCCATGCCGTTGGTGGTTCGTTTTTATACGGCGCGGCTTCAAAAACGACGTCTCCCCACTGGTTGTAAATGGTCAAACTGTTGTTCGGGTACAGTTCTGAATTCAGACACGGTATTTCAAATACATCGTTGAAACCATCATTATTGGGGGTAAAAATGTTGGGCACATAACTGCAAGTTTCCTCACGTATGGTTATGGTCACCACAGCCTGGGAACACAGATCAGGGCAATTGGCCGAACAAATTTCGTAAATGAAATTCACGCGACCGTTGGCTTCACCGGCAGTGTAGGTGAACAATCCGTTGCCGTCATTTGCCAATCCTTCAAGGGGCGTAAGCAACGTGATTGTTATGTCGTCGGCTTCATACTGGTCGTTGAGCAACACATTGATGTCCTGCAAAACAGCATTGGTCGCTACTTCAAAATTCGGATCATCGAGTGCGTTGGGCTGCAAGCCCTGGCGCACCAGCGCCGAATCAAGCGGTGTAATGCAACCGTTGATGATGGCCTGAACGGTGTAAATACCGGTAAGGCTTAGATCCAGGTCAACGATGGTCAGGGTGTTGATTTGCGGATAAGGTGCTTCCGGACCGGTCCAGTTGTACACCGCGCCGGCAATCAATGGCGCCGTTAGCGTCACGTTGTCGCCTTCGCAGGCAATGGCATCGCTGATGGTCGGGTTAAGTGGTTCGAGCGGGAAAATTTCCACGTTGATCACACATTCCAGGGTATTTCCGGCTTCATCGGAAGCCTGAAAAACAAGTACATGAGGCCCTATGGCGAAAAAACTGCCTGGTGTCGGGCCACCCACTTGTTGCACCACAGGCGATTCACAGTTGTCGGTAGCAACCGGACTCTGAAAATCCAGCAAGATGCCGTTGCAGCCCTGAACGGTGGTAGCCTCTTCAATGAACAAACCCTGATCATTCAGGATTATGCCACTGATGTTGACTTGTATTGGAGAAGGCGGACAATTGATCGACGGTGCGTCGCTTTCGGTAACGGTTATGGTAAAGGATGCTGTTGCTGTATTGCCAAGGGTATCTGTTACCGTGTAAATAACGGTGGTTACACCCACAGCAAACGTGTCGCCAGGCTCGTGTGTTGAGGTAAGTGTTGTGGGGCCACAAACGCCTGTTGTCGTAGGTGGCGTCCAGGAAGCCACAGCATCACAGGCGATAAATTCCTGGTTGGGTGGATTGTTTTCCAATCCGAGTGGTGGCGCCTGGATGAAAATAACAAAAGAGCAGGTATCCTGATTGCCGCTCGGGTCGGTAGCATAAATGTAAACGGTGGTGAAACCGGCGGGATACTCCGATCCTGGCGCCGAGGAATAGGTCACCAAAGGATCCGGGTCACAGTTGTCGGTAGCAGTCGGCACTACCCAGTCGACAGTCAAAGCACAAGGACCTTCTTCATTGTTTAAAATGTCAATGTTCGGCGGGCATGGACCGAAGACAGGAAACACCGTATCCACAACGGTTACTGTGAAGGTACAAACGGTCGTATTGCCCCAGATGTCGTACGCGGTATAAACCACGGTATCTACGCCTTCGCTGAAGATTGAACCGGATTCAATGTTCACGACCATGGAGTCCAAAGCGCAGTTGTCGTTAACGGCAGGTATAGTCCAGTCGGCTTCTGCCGTACAGTTTCCGGTAAAAAGCGTGATGTCGAGAGGGCAATTGGCGATGATGGGAGGCACAATTTCCAGCACGGTGATGCTGAAACTGCAAGACATAAAGTTGCCGCTAGAGTCGGTTGCAATGTAGGTTACCACCGTTGTTCCAGCAGGAAAATTTTGGCCGGGTATGTAAACGGAAACGGCGGGTATGGTGTAAGCGTCGCAAGCGTCGGCCACCGTTGGCGCCTCCCAGCTTACCTGAGCCTCACAGGAATTACCAGGTGCGGTCACGGTAATGTCGTTCGGACACGCCGACATGACCGGCATGGTTGTATCGGCTACTGCTATGGTAAAGCTGCAGGAAGAGCCGTTGCCGGTAGGGTCACTCACCGTAAAAACAACCGTTGTTGTACCGATGGGGAAAGTATCGCCTGGATCGGCACTGCTGGTGTAAATGAGTTGCGAGCTACAGTTGTCAACTCCGACTGGTGGAGCAAAATCTACAACCGCGCTGCAGAGGCCGGCGTCGTTGTTTACCATGATGTTATCGGGGCAAACGATGGTCGGCGCCACAGAATCCTGAACGGTCAGCATTTGGATGGCAAAGGTTGCATTGCCGCACGTGTCGGCTGCTATCCAACGGCGCTCAAGCACATACGTATCGGGGCCGGTGCTGTTGGCCACCGTTTCACCGAGGTAAGCGATGTACACATTGTCGGTACAGTTGTCGGTGGCTGTTGGAGACACAACGGGTGGAATGTCGTTGCAATTCACCAGGGTATCGGCTGGAATAAAGGTAAACACCGGATTGGTGGTATCCTGAACCAGCAGCGACTGTTCGGAAAGCGTTGTGTTCCCACATTCGTCGGTGGCAGTCCAACGGCGGATCAACTGGTAATTGTGCAGACAGTTGCCGTCTATCCGTTCTTCGCCGTTGTATTCGATGTTTACGCTTGCCGTACAATTGTCGGTTGCCGTCAAGGTGCTTGGAGCAGGCACGGCGTCGCAATCAACCGTTACATCGGGAGGAATCATACCAAATACAGGCCTTGTGGTATCCTGCACATTGATGATCTGAATAGCCGTAGCCACGTTGTTGCATTCATCGGTTGCGCGCCAGCGGCGCTCGATAACGTAACGGTACGAACAAGACCCGTCTGTGCGGGTTTCACCTTCGTAAACAAGGGAAAGGTTTGAGCTACAGTTGTCTGTCGCCGTCGCTTGTTCTACGGGTGGTACTGCATCACAATTTACGATGGTATCGGCAGGAACAAACGTAAACACCGGATCCGTGATGTCCTGAACCACAATGGTTTGTTGGATGCTGGAAGTATTGCCGCAGTTGTCGGCAGCAGTCCAGGTACGCACAAGGGTAAAATTGAAGGGGCAGTTGCCGTCGGTGCGTTGTTCGCCGTTGTAGGTTATTTGCACCAGAGCAGCGCAATTGTCGTCGGCGGCAGGCACATCTAACGCTGGTACCGCATCGCATTCAACCGTAACATCGGGCGGAATAAGTACAAACACCGGCCTGGTAGTATCCTGAACCGTAAGGACTTGGAAGGCCATACGCGTATTGCCGCAATTGTCGGAGGCTTCCCAGCGACGTTCGAGGGTGAACCTGTCGATACACGGACCGTCGATGCGGGTTTCGCCGAGGAATGTGATTTGAACATCCGCATCGCAACCATCTTCGCCCAGAGGCGTATCCACCAACGGAATACCGTCGCAGTTTACAACCGTATCGGCTGGAATGAAAGTAAAGAAAGGTTTGGTGGTGTCCTGTACTTCCATCCTTTGCTCCGCAAGTTGAACATTGTTGCATTCATCGGTTGCCGACCAGCGGCGTATAAGTGTGTACGTATCGGTACAAGGACCGTCGATGCGTGTTTCACCAAGGTAATCCACATCAACCTGCGCCGAACAATTGTCAGTAGCAGTTAAGGTTGCAGGCGGCGGCACCGCATTGCATTCAAAAGTGAAGTCGGGGGGAATGGCTGTAAATACCGGCCTGGTGGTATCCTGAACATTCAGTATTTGTTCTTCAATGCGGACATTGTCGCAATCGTCGGTCGCCGACCACCTGCGTGTCAGGGTGTACGTGTAATCACAGGGGCCCGGTATTTCGGTTTCCCCAAGGTATTCGATGACCACAAGGCCCGAACAATTGTCGTTTGCGGTGGGTGTTCCAACACCAGGTATGTTGTCACAATTGACGGTCGCATCCAGCGGGACAAAAGTAAAATCAGGTCTGGTCGTATCCTGCACCAAGATGATTTGGGTAGCCGAGGCCGTATTGCCACACTGGTCAAGGGCGGTCCATCGGCGGGTAAGCACAAATTCTTCAAAACAATTGCCGTTGACCCGCGATTGTCCATTGTAAATGATGGAAACCACACCCGAACAGTTGTCATCGGCGATGGGCGAACCAGGCTGAGGAATTACGTTGCAGTTGACCAACGTGTCCAGAGGGGTAAAAATAAACGAAGGCATCGTGGTATCCTGCACCGAAACGATTTGCTCCGCCGAGGCTACGTTGTTGCATTCGTCCCGTGCCGTCCAGCGCCGCGTAAGGGTGTAAGTTTGTGGGCACGATCCGTTCGTGCGTGTTTCTCCAAGATAAGTCAGGATGGGTGTAGTGGTGCAATTGTCTGTTGCGATTGGTTGCCCGATGGGCGTTACCGATTCACAATTGACAACAGTATCGGCTGGCACAAAAGTGAAAACTGGCAACGTAACATCGCTTACACTGATTTGCTGTGTAATGGATGAACTGTTCCCGCATACATCAGATGCTGTCCACCTGCGGATCAGCGTATAGGTATTGGCACAAATGCCATCGAAGCGTTGTTCGCCGTTGTATGCAATGGTTACCTGCCCGCCGCAATTGTCTGTCGCAATCGGTGTAGCCGGGGTTGGCACTGTTTCGCAGCTGACACTGATGTTGGGTAGTATGACGGTAAATACAGGACTGGTGATATCTTGAACGTTGAGCACCTGGATGTGCGCGGTTGAATTGCCGCAGGCATCGGTGGCCAACCACAACCTTTCAACCCTGACAGATGCTGCACAAGTGCCGCCCGTAATGGTTTCACCGCCAAAGGAGATGACAACCGCTGGATCGCAATTGTCCGTAGCTGTAGGAACACCAAGCCCAGGTATTTCGTCGCAGTTCACGGTTGCATCGGGAGGTACGCTGGAAAATACCGGTGGTGTAATGTCACGAACCGTAATAATCTGTTCTGCACTCGAAGTATTGCCGCAATTGTCGGTGGCGGTCCAGCGGCGACGCAAAGTGTAACCCTGCGGGCAGTTTCCATCCACCCGTGTTTCTACTGCCTGCACATCAACAAGCGGATCACAGTTGTCGGTAGCGCTAAGTGAAGCGATGGATGGAATGTTGTCGCAGCTAATTGTAACATCTACGGGAGGCGCTGCAATCTGGGGAGGGATGGTGTCTCTCACCTGAATTTCCTGCTCGAAAAACGTTACGTTGGCACAAACATCGGAGGCCGACCAGCGCCGTGTGAGCTGGTATGTTTCGTTGCACGGACCATTAACACGCGCTTCTCCCAGGTATTGTACGGATACTACGGCGGAACAGTTGTCGACAGCCAAAGGCTGAGCTACAGGTGGTACGGCATCGCAACGCACGGTCAGGTCGGCTGGTACAGAAGTAAACTGGGGTGCAATGTTGTCCAACGCCGTGATGGTTTGGAAAACGCGTATGTTGTTGTTGAAAGCGTCTGTTACACGGTAAACGCGAATGATGGTTTGTGGACTTCCCGGACAACCCGCCCCGCCCACGATGCTATCTTTAAGGAAAGTCACCGTCGGCAAACCGCAGTTGTCTGCTTCGTTGGTTACTACCAAAGGATCAGGAGCCGGCAGGTTTATGGAACAACTGGCGTTGGTGATGGGCGGCGGGTTGGAAGCCGTCGGCAACTGATTGTCTACGACGGTTACCAGGAATGTACAAGCAACCTCATTGGTGCCATCGGTCACGGCGTATTTTACGGTAGTAACACCAGCATTGAACGGTACGGCATTGGATGCCTGACCGGCAAACTGGCCTGTAGTGGCCCCAAAGAGTTCAAAAGACACTTCTGGATTGGGGCAGTTGTCCGTCACTGTGGCATTGATGCTGGCCACCAAAGTATTGCACAATCCAGGATCAGCCACGTCCAAGGCATTGCCCGGGCACACCAGGGTGGGAGGTGCGTTATCCTGAGTAGGAACGGTTACCGACAATTCTTTGGAGCATCCTTTTCTGTCGGTAACAGTAACGGTATAGGTATCAGCGGTAAGGTTGCTGATGTCCTGTGTTGTAGCATTGTTGGACCAAAGGTAGGTGTACGGCGCTGAGCCACCTGTTACCGTAAGGTTGATGCTGCCAGTGGGTTCTGTAGCGCAAGGGACGGCGTTGGTTGTGCTGGTAAGCACAATCGCAGGATTGACCCTAACCAAAAGGCTGCCCGTACAGGTTAGCAAATAGGGAGGTGTAGGGCCGTTGGGGTCAAAAATAGCGGTCAGTGAAGCGGCATAAGACGTAGTCTGGGTTGGCGCCACGGCGATAGGGCCGGGCCCGTTTCCGATGTTTGGCGTCCATTGGATGGTGTAATCGAGCTGCCCCCCTCTGACGATGGTTAGAAACACGGTATCGCCCGGCTGACAGATGGTTAGGTCATTGGAATTTCCGGAATCTTCTTCATTGAAGATGGCAACGTTGCAACACAAGCCGTCCTGAGTGATGCAACCCGATTGGTTAACATCTGAAAAAGAGTGCAGGGAGCCTACCCCCGTACAGGTTGCAAGGTTTTGTGTATCGAAATACAAGGCGCTGTTCGTTGAACAAAACTGGGAGCCGGGCCCGAGCGGCCTGATGATACCATCGTTGATCAGAACGAGTTTGGCATTGGAACCGAGCGTAAAACTGACGTTGGCGAGAAAGCTTAACACGCCACCGTCGATCACCAGCAAACCTTCAAAAGGAACATTGCCAATTTGCGGTTCATAGGATAAATCAATGGAGAACGAGTCGGTAATGATGATGGTATCAGTACCAATCGGGCAAGTTCCAAACGGGTTGTTCGATGCGATGATGTTTCCACTTAAGACACATGTCTGGGCTTCTGTGCGCCCGAAAAAAACAAACAAGGCAAAAAACAGGACAAAAACTGGTTTGTTGAGATGCCAATAATGTTGAAGAGTTGTTTCTGTAAACATTCGTATAACCATTTGGGTTTGGGCGCGCAGCAATAGTGCCGCCCCCTTTAATCACTGATTGATGAGGAGCGAAAGGCTAATGTAAAATCCTTGTAATCGGCAGCGGGAAATTCAACTCGGATTGTTAATACGTGAAAAATCCATTTTGATTACACCTGAATTTTAAACGCAGCCTACAAATGTAGGAAGTAAAACTATTTCTGAGATGTTTAGAGTAAAAAGTATGCCAAAATTAGGAAAAATCTGCACAATATGAATATATACGTATTTTACTTACCTTTGTTGCGCAATCCAAAACCGATCGTGTAATCCATGCAATTATCCCTAAGGACTTTTCTTGTTGTTTCAGGCCTCTTTTTCTGCTTCAGCTTGCTGGCACAACCCAGCAAAACTGCTGACGTACGCCCTGCTCTAAAAAATCTTACGACTGAACAAAAACTTCGACTGCTCGAATACATACGTTTTCTCGGAGCAGATATCGACAAAGAAGTTCAGTATTCCTTCGAACAACTCAGTCAGGTTAACCGCGAAAAAGCCGTCTATTATGCAGGTGTTCTTCAAAAAGACGCCGGCAACCTCTCCCGTACAACGGTTGTTTGGAGCCGCGACACCCTGCGTTTTGGCTTTGTTGAAGAAGGTACCATCCTGCTCGATTCTTTCGTGGTTACCAATACCGGCCAAAGTCCTTACGTAATCACCGACATCCGGACTTCCTGCGATTGTACCGTATTGAAAAAACCTGAATTTCCGCTTATGCCCGGCGAATCGCTCACGTTGCGCGTCGAATTCAACAGCATGGGCAAACGTGGCCGAAGCCAACCCGGCATCATCGTTTACGACAACTCCTCGCCCAACCTGCGCAACATTCTTTACCTCGACGGCGAAGTTGTTGCCCGTTCTGTGTCAGGCGCCAAAAAGGAGTAGTCCCCTTTTACAAACATTTGCCACATCCGCGTGTTTCAGCAGCATCTAAACTACAATCCGGATGTTCCAGCAAAAAAACATTGCCATCGTAGGCGCTTCCAGTGGTATCGGACTGGAAATTGCACGCCTGTTACACAAACAAGGCGCTATCCTTTACACTTTCAGCCGTCATCCGCTGCCCGATGACCTTCAGGGTGTTTCCTGGCATCACCTCGATGTAGGTGTACCGGATGGTGCGCTTGAGGGACTTCCAGACCAGCTTCACGGCATGGTCTACTGTCCCGGAACCATCAACCTTAAACCTTTCAACCGCATTAGCGCACAGGATTTTCGACAGGAGCTCGAAATCAATGCCACTGGCGCCTTTTTGGCCTTGCAACAGTCTTACCCTGCCCTGAAAGCCTCCGGCGAAGGCAGCGTGGTTCTGTTCAGTACGGTTGCCGTTCAAACCGGTATGGCCTTCCATGCAGGCATCGCAGCCGCCAAAGGCGCCGTGGAAGGACTCGTTCGCGCCCTGGCAGCCGAATGGGCGCCAGGTGTTCGTATCAACGCGGTTGCTCCCTCCCTAACCGACACGCCTCTTGCATCCAGACTCCTGAATACGGACGAAAAACGCCTGAACGCCGCCAACCGCCATCCTCTCCGCAGGGTAGGTACACCCGCCGATATGGCCCAAACAGCACTTTTTCTGCTTTCCGAACATGCCTCTTTCATGACCGGACAAATCCTGCACGTCGACGGCGGTATGGGGAACCTCAGGTAATTTGAAATCAAAGAAAAAAGGGGTTTGAAGGAAAATACATGAGCTTATAGACACATGTGTTCCTTATTCTTATGGGATAAAAAGCTGGTTATTAACAGTCACGCATACGTTAAGCACTTTGAATAACGTTATAGAGAAGTCAAATTGTTAATCATTTAACTCATAATCTTAATCATGTTCAAACACGTTTTATTGCTTTCAGCCGCCATTGCGGCCTTCACGTTTGTTGCCTGCAACAAAGACGACGACAACGGAACTCAACAAACAACCCTCAACGTTCGTCTTACCGACGGCCCCGGCGATTACAACCAGGTCAATGTCAACATCGTTGAAGTGCGCGTAAAAATGTCCGATGACACCTCACAATGGATCACCCTCTCCAACGGCAACTACGGTGTTTTCAACCTTCTCGATTACCAAAACGGCGTAGATACGCTGCTCGCATCGGGCCAGGTTCCCATTGTTTTCCTCAAAGAAGTTCGTCTCATTCTTGGCGATGGCAATACCATCATGGTCGATAGTGTATTGTACGATCTGAAAACACCCAGCGCCGAACAATCGGGTCTGAAAATCAAACTCAACAAACAACTTAACCTGACGGGCAACCTTCTCCTGCTTGATTTCGACGCAGCCGAATCGGTTGTGGAAACTGGCAATGGCGAGTACATCCTCAAACCAGTCATTAAGGTTAAAAATTAATCGGTTGGTTGGTCGGTTGGTAAATAAAAATACGGTATGAAGGATATGCCCCTTCGTACCGTATTTTTTTGACTAACCCGACCAACAGACCAATCCGACTATTCCTTGTCCCCCATCAGCTCTTTGCTCATTTTTACACGTTGGAAAGCGTCGATGCCACAATCGAGGAATGCTTTGTAAGCTTCTTCATTGGGTGTATACCCTCGGGGCTGGTTGAGCACTGTTTTGCCGTCGTGGTGCATGAGTACGTACCAGGGTTGGGAGGCTTGTCCGAAGTTGTTGATTTCAAACTTGGCCCACTTGTCGCCTTTCGTTCTGATCTTTTCTCCGGTATTGGTATCGAGCAGGTAATGGAATTTACTTTCAGGGAAAAGGCGTTCCTGATCGTCGACGTATAGGGAAACGAGGACGTAGTTTTCTTTGAGGTGCTCGTAAATACCTGGACGGTGCCACACATTTTCTTCCATTTTACGGCAGTTTACGCAACCGTAGCCTGTAAAGTCGACAAACATGGGTTTGTTAAGGCGTTTGGCTTCAGCCAGACCCTCGTCGAAGTCGTGGAAGCAATCCAGTCCGTGAGGACAATCCATCGGCCTGAAGTAGTTGTAATGCACCGGAGGAGCGATACCGCTGAGCAGCGACAGCGATTGATAGTTGAACAAGCCCCAGCCGACATAAACGGTAAAGGCCAGAGAAAGCGCCCCGACCGACATTCGGCCCCAATTGAGGCGATCGGTATTTTTCATTTTGAGAATACCGAACTGGTACAAAGTGAGCAACCCACCGATGATGAACCAGATGCCCAGGAAAAGTTCAAATTTCAGGATGCCCCAGTGGCGCACCATGTCGGCTGTGCTCAGGAATTTGAAAGCAAGCGCGAGTTCGACAAAACCCATGGTCACTTTAACGTTGTCCATCCAACTGCCGGACTTGGGCAGGGAGTTGAGCCATCCGGGAAAAAGGGCAAACAATCCGAAGGGAAGCGCAAGGGCCATGCCGAAACCTGTCATGCCCACAAGTGGACGTAGTGGCACGAAACCGAACAAAGCTGAACCGGCGTTACTTTTAGCCGTTTCAACCAGCAGGGTGCCCACAATGGGGCCTGTGCAGGAAAACGACACCAGCGCCAAGGTAAAAGCCATAAAAAAGATACCAAGCAAACCGCCTTTGTCGGCCATCTGGTCGCTGCTGTTTACCCATGACGACGGCAGGGTAATTTCAAACAGTCCAAAAAACGACAGGGCAAAAACCACAAACACCACAAAAAAGAGCAGGTTGAAGTACATGTCCGTGCTCATTTCATTCAGGATGGTGGGGCCAAAAATCATGGTGAGCAGGATGCCAATGGTCACATAGATGATCACGATGCTGGCGCTGTACCAAATGGCGTTTCGGATGCCTGTTTTGCGGTCTTTGGAACGTTTGGTAAAAAAACTTACCGTAAGCGGAATCATGGGAAATACGCATGGTGTAAGCAAGGCGACAAGGCCGCCAAGAAAACCTGCAAAAAACACCCAAAACAAGGAGCCGCTTTTTTCTTCCTCTTCAATGCCGCAATTGTTTACAAATTTGGCGCTGTTGATGTCGCGTTTGGTATCAAAAAAACCTTTGAAATTGGCGTCGTCGGGCGCATTTGGACGGTTAGGGCCAGCGGCGGGCAACTGGACGACACCATTATTAACCGTATCCGTCTGGCCGGGAAGCACAGACGGCAGCACGTTGCTCCCCTGTCCGTCGTCTTTGGTTGTTGGTGAGGTGGGCGCAGGCGCAGACGGCGTTGGCGGCACGAGTGAAAACTCAGCGTTCTCGGGTGGCAGACAAAACTCGTCGTTGCACACCATATAATAAACGTAGCCGTTGATGGGTTTGGTCGGGTCATTCACTTTCACCCTTTGGGTAAAAATGGCTTTGTGTTTGAACTTAGTCAGGTTCATGCCAAACACCTTGTCAAACACTTTGATGATTTCACCGCTCTCCTTGGCTTTACCAACCAGCTTATAATGGGGGCCTTCTTCAAAATTGACGGCTGTTGCTACTGGACCGTCTTCACTTTCCAAAAACTGCGAATAGGTGTAATAACCTTCGTCGATGGTGCCGGTCATTATGATATCGTACTCACCTTTGCCGGCGTCTTTCATGTTGAACGACCACTTCACCGGTTGCGGTTTCTGGGCCGAAACCCCCAAAGTGCACAGCATCAGGACGGCTGCGTAGAAAAATTTGAAATTCATGAGTTAGCGGGTATGGTGGAAAGGGAACGCAAAGATAGGTTGTTATAGGACCACAAAATAAAGGCGTTTTTGTGGTTTTTATTGGATTTAGTACTGCATTAAAACAACATTAACCATTGCTTTTGTCCGCACGACGTCTTTGAGCATCATTTAGCATGTTTTTAACACTTTGGAGTACAATCCACTTTTTTCTTTTTTTTTAAACCACTTGTTTGTTTTTCATAAAAACGAACTTACCTTTGCGCTCCGATTTTTCTGACTAAGATTCTAATTTTACCATAGCAATGAAACGCACGTACCAACCGTCCCGCCGCGCCCGAAAAAACAAACATGGATTCCGTGAGCGTATGGAATCCAAAAATGGTCGCAAACTGCTGTCGCGCCGCCGCAAACAAGGCCGCTGGAAACTTTCGGTTTCCGACGAGAAACGCCTGAAATAAGCCGACTGTGCGCCGGGCCTGGTCCTGTACGCTTCTTTTTCCGGTATTTTTTCTGGATCGTGAGTCATTCCGATGGTTGTCGGGATGACTCATGTTTTTTGCTTGCCATAACCATGCCCACCTTCATTCGCAACGAACGCCTGAAAAGCGCCAAAGCCATAGGGCAACTGTTTAAGGGAGCCAACTCGTACGTTGCTTACCCGCTGCGCGTGGTGTGGATGCCACAGTCCGAGCCCCTGCCCGGTGCATCGGCCGTGCAGGTCATGTTCACCGCACCCAAACGTTCGTTCAAAACTGCGGTGCTGCGCAACCTGCTCAAACGCCGCATGCGCGAAGCATACCGCATGCACAAGGCAGCGCTGTACGAAAAAATCCCACCAGGCCACCCTCCCCTCGCCCTCATGCTGATGTACATCGCCAAGGAAGAACTGCCTTATGCCGACATTGAGTCGGGCATGCGGAAAATGGTGCGCAAGTTTGAATTACCTGTGAAATAACGTGTACGCCACCGCATCTTCAAAGCGGTTTTCCGTAAGGTGCCACCACCTTTCTTTAAAATACGCCTCCCGGACAAAGCCGTTGCGCTCCAAAACCGCCACCGAAGCCAGGTTTTCGGGCGTCAGGTTGGCCGTTGCGGTGTGAAGTTTCATGGTTTCGAAACCGTATTTCAGTACCGCATCCAACGCTTCATGCATCAAACCTTTTCCCCAATGGTCTGGATGTAAGCCGTATCCGATCTCTGCGCGACGGTTTTCCGGCTCGATGTTCCAAAAACACAACGTTCCGATCAGTTTGCCATCGTGCGGAAAAGACAATACCCAGGTAATGGCCTTACCTTCTTTTTCCAATCCCTGAATTTTGCCTATAAATTCGATGGCCTCGTCAATGGCTTTTGCCGGCGCCCGGCCGATGTATTTCGACATGCGCAGGTCGGAGCGCTGGAAGAAAATTTCGGGGGCGTCGTCGTTTAAAATTTGCCGCAAGACAAGTCTTGGGGTATGCAATTCCGGAAAAGGGTCAAACTGATAAGGTTCCGTCATGGGAAAGGGTGTTTTTAATTATTGTTGGTCGTGTGTCGCTGTGCTAAACTTGCGTAAGCTAAAAAGCAAATGGCCATGATGAAACATTTTCTTTGCACAGTTTTGTTCCTCGCAACATCGATTCTACATGCTCAAACTTTCGAACAAACAGTTTTTTCGTAAGACTTGAACAAACTCCCGCACTTTACCGGAAAATCTGCATTTTTGGAGCTACAAAAATCCTGTCATGATTTTTCCCATAGGCGACGACAACATTGAACGCGGGCACTGGCCGTTGTTCAGCTATGCTTTAATGATTATCAACATCGGCGTTTTTATTTTCCAGTCTGGGATGGCCGAAGGAGATTACGCTTCTTTTGTGTACGATTACGGTGTCATTCCACATGAAATCATCCGCGGTATCGATCTCACTACCCTTTTCACCAGCGTATTCCTGCACGGAAGCTGGTTGCACCTTTCTGGCAACATGTTGTATTTGTGGATATTCGCCGACAACATCGAAGCCACCGTTGGCAACCTGCGTTTTTTGGTGTTTTACCTGCTCGGCGGGCTTATCGCCGGGCTGGCCCAGGTGCTGATTGATCCTGCCAGCGGCATTCCTACCATTGGCGCAAGCGGCGCCATTTCGGCCGTTATGGGCGCCTACATCGTCATGTTTCCCCATTCACGCGTCAAAATGCTGTTCATCCTTTTCCTCAGCGTGTTTTACATTCCTTCCTGGCTCTTCCTCGGCTTCTGGTTCATCCAGCAAATCTTGTCGGGCATGGGCACCCTCGGTTTGTCCGCAGCCGACGGCGGCGGTGTGGCCTGGTGGGCGCACATCGGAGGATTCGTGTTCGGGCTGGCAGCAGGATGGCGGTTCCGGAAGAAATTTGTACATACGAAGCCGCACCAGGTGGCAACCCAATAGACAGGAACTGCAAGGCGGTCAAGTACACTTCTTGTGTCGTGGAAGAGCAAAGTACTGTCACACAGCTACTTGAACACGAAACTTAATTTATGGTGACTGAAATATGAATCATAACGAACTTTCAGTTTATCTTAGTCATACACAATTAGATAGTCATGCTAAACCAGTTTAATTTCTAATAAAATTTTATAACGCAATGTCAATGGAAAAGCTTTTTGAAATAGCCCAAAACCTCAAAGTTGCAGGATTTCCCCAACCGGAACAAATTGAAGTTGGTCAATTATGGTTTAACGCTTCTACTCATGAACCAATTCAAATTACGAAAGACCTGAACAATGAATTAGTTACAAAAATTACTATCTATCCAACGAAAACCCGATCTGAAATTTACGCCCCAACCATCGAAGATTTTGAAAAAATAATGCCTAAATGGGGGATTAAGCAAGAAGGTTTTAAAAAAGTATGCTACACCGACGCGTATCCTGGTATTGAATACTCCGGTGATTCAACGCTTGAAGCACGTGCAAATGCTTGGAAAGGGGAAAATCCTGCCTAGTTCAATGCACCCTAGTACCGCGTCCAGTGAATGACATACAGTTTCGCGGCCCTAGCATCACCTTACGATGTGTGGCATTTTTGAAGTTTCGAAATAAAGCCCAATTATTGAGGTTTTGAGTTGAGGAAAACTCGAGCTGTAAGAACACCCGGCCCTGGGGTAGTGCAAAATGCATTGAATAGTAGAAACACGCCAACTTGGGAATAAGAGCAATACTTCAATGCCGGAGTTTTCAGTGAGGTGTAATCTCCGACGCAGGAGGAGGTTACATCTCACTGAAAACAAGCTTTGATCTCCTCCCGTCCAATGTGAGATGTCACCTCCTCCTGCGTCGGAGAAGACACCTCACTTTAGGCCCCAAGACCTTTTCCATTGAAATTCAAGCTTATTTGCGCTTTTTTTTGAAACTTCAATAAGGCCGCATCTAAAAACAGTACCAATGCGTTTACGCCTAAATGAAAAAAAATAAAAAAGGCCGCCCCGATGAGACGACCTTTTTTGTAGCGCGAGCGTGACTTGAACACGCGACCTTCCCGATTTTTATCGGGACGCTCTAAACCCCATGACCTGGCTTAACGTAA
>JBBSDH010000048.1:0-21722 GCA_038249605.1 Chitinophagales bacterium
AAAAAATGCCCTATTACTTGTAAAACAAGCAGCAGGGCATTTTTTTATTCAAATCCCAAGCCGAACGCCAACTTTAAACTTTAAACTTTAAACTTTAAACTCCAAACTTTAAACTCCAAACTTTAAACTTTAAACTTAATCAGTTTGATCACTTTGCCTGTGCGTCCATCTTCTGTGCGGATGGCGGCAAAATACACACCTGCGGGCCATTCGGCTCCGAGCATGATTTGGCCGTTGGATGTTTTTAGGCTGATGCTTTGCATCACCTGACCGCTTGCATGGCGAACATCCAGCAGCAGGTTTTCAGCGTTTGCCGGTGCGGTGTATTGAATGCGGAAATTGCTGGTGCTGGGGTTGGGTTGTGCCGTGAGCAACGCATCGAGGTCTGGCGACGCTGTTCCGGAGGAAAGTCCGAATGGAATTACCTGGAAAACATCTACTGCGGCTTCCACGAGGTGTCCGGAGTTCGCATCGTCGGAAGTGATGAAGGAAACGTACATTTCATCGGACATTGGAACGAAGTTTTTCAAGTTGATTTCGCCTGAAAAACGCCACTCGCTTTGGGAGTCGTTGTTGGAAAACACCAAAACATCGTCAAGTCCGCCGCTGCTCACGAGCACTTCGAACTTGTCGTCTGGCGTTCCCTGACCACCTTCGTTGAAAAACCAGTACCAGAAGCTTAAAATACCATCTTCGTTGGTGGAAAGGTTGATGACAGGCGTGGTTAGGGTCACGATGCCATTATCGACATCGTCGTTGCCTGCTGATCCACCGCCGTTTCCGGTAACATAACATTCCGTGTTGCCGTCAAAATCAACATCAGATCCCGGATTGGCTTCGTTGTTTTGGTATGTGGTGCCCAAAGGAATTCCCCTAACCCATAAACCTGCAGAGGCGCTGGAGTTGGCTGTCCAACCCAGATTGAGGGCAAAATCATCGTAATAACCATTTTCTAGACTTACCGTAACGGCGCCGTTGGTATTCACCACGGCCTCTCCAGGGAGGTAACCCCAAGCGCCAGCTGTTACTGCGTAAACACCACCAAGTACACAGGTGAGGTTGAACTGCCCGTTGGCGTCGGTTTGAATGGCATAAAATTGTTGCTCGTTGGAAAGAACAAGCGGGGCATTGGCTATGGGGGCATTGTTGGTTTCATCAACCACCGTACCACTCACCGTATAAGCTGCGGGAGCCTGGAGGGTGATGTCCAGTTCGACAACTTCGCCGGGTACCAGGGTCACATCGAAGGTTTGGGTTTCGTAGCCTAATTTGGATACCGTTACCGTATAACTGCCTGGCAATTGCTGGCCTGTTTTGAACACACCAAACTGGTTGGTTTTGGTATTGATGTACGGATCGTTGCTGTTCACGCTGATGTCCACATTGCTCATGGCAAAACCCGTGCAACCGCTTTTCACATTGCCTTCGAGGTAACAGGCACGCAGGTAAGTAGGCGAAAGTACGAAGAGTTGGCCCGGGGAAATGTTGGTGGCGAGAATGTTTCCGGAAGGCAGGTAGGGATAAACGCCCCAGCAGCCGTCAAAACTGGCACCTGTACCAGCCCAAGTATCGTACGAGGCCACCAATACCAGGTTGTCGGGCCTGTGTGCATCTACGATGTTTAAGCCATCGGTATACCAAGAGGTAACGGCATAATCGTTTAGGATGTGTGTATTGTGTCCATAAGAGTTGAAACCGTCGTTGGTTGAGAAACGGTCGAGCTCAATGATGTCGGTCGGATCGCTGATGTCGTACGAAGTTAGGAACGACGGTGTCGTTTCATCGGTCGTAAGGATGTGTTTGTGATCGTCGGTGAGCCAGGCATTGTGGGTGAATTTACCAGGGGTTTGTACAGTACCGAGCAGTTGTGGCGCCGACTTGTCGCTCATATCTACAATGGAAAGCAGTCCGGTGTAAATGTGGCCTGCGTAAAGTGTATCGTTGTCGGCAAAGCCGTCGTGGATGTAGCCCAGTTGGTCAAATTTGCCGATAAATGTCGGATTGAAAGGGTCAACATTGAGATCCAGCACCACAGCGCCACCGTTGTAGAGGTTGCTGCCGAAGAGGTAGGCGAAACCTTTGGTTACGTCAATGTGCAACGCGTGAATGGAATTAAGCTCTCCGGTAATAATGCCGTCGCCAGTGTAACTGTAGTATTGGAGGTTGTTACTGGGTAGGCCGCTGAGGTCAACAATTTGCAGGCCGCCGCCACCTTCCGTGGTAACGTAGGCGTAATTTTGGTAGGTTTTGATCTCCTTCCAAAGGTTGTCTGGACCAGGAATCTGAACGATGTTGACAGGTGCTACAGGATCGGTTACATCAACGATGACCAAGCCTTTGGAACCTCCGACCAGTGCGTATTCCCTGCCGTTTTGGGCATAGCCACAAATGTTGGCCAAGGTTTGACCCGGATACGTTACGGTTGCGCGGAGTTCAAGGTTGGCATTTTGGGCCATACCTTGCAGGGTGACCAGCATAAGTGCGAGTCCCAGGATGTTTGAATACAGTTTTTTCATGAAAGCAAAAAAGTGGTGAGGATGGTTTACGCGCTGCACAGGTGGGCAGAACGTTGTAAATCAAGCAAGCAATAGAGATCTGCTGCAAAAGTAACGAAGCAAACGAACGGTTGTTTATGCTTGTGGTAACAAATAGGTGTCATCGGACGGCTATTCTGCGACATATGTTCAATTTGATTGCTTTTGACGACCCCAAAACCGCCTTGTGCATGTTCGTGTCACTTCAACAAAGGCTGTTTGTGTATGCGTATGGGTGTACCGGTGTGACCATTTTCTATCATCCATTGCGCTACCTGCAACTGTGTACAGGCATAGTTTTTCATGCTGTCGGCAAGGCTTGGGTACACCAAACTGAGGTCTGTGGTGGAGCCGCTGCGGTAATCAAACAATGTTTCACGGCCGGATTTACGGGCAACAAAAAGGAATTGTTCACTGAGGACACCCAGTTTGTGATCTTGGGAAAACAATACGAAAGGTCTTTTTTCTGTAAACAGGTCGTAACCCATTGTGTTTTGAACGTAGTTTTTGCGCAGTAAACCCATGATGGTAGGGTAGATGTCTGTTTGATTGGCCAGTTGGTGCCTAACTTCCGGTTTGTTGAAAAGTGCCGGAGCATGGAATATCAAAGGTACATGGTTGTAAGAAAGCGGTACATCGAGTTTGGTCGGCATGTTGACCCCATGGTCGCCAACAAAAACAAAAAGGGTATTGTGGTACCAGTCTTTTTGTGCGCAGCTTTGCATGAACTGTTTCACCGCCCAATCGGCATATTCGTAGGTTATTTCAACCGGATCGGTCTTTGTTGGCACAAATTTGGAAAAAGCCGGCAGCGTAAAAGGAGGGTGGGTGGTGATGGTTAAAACGGTGGCAAAAAAGGGTTTGCCGTTGGGAACAGACGCCATGCTGTCCATGGTTTTAAGGGCATGTTTGTAAAGGGATTCATCGCCCACACCCCAGGAGTTGACCACAAGATCTTTAGGGTAGTCGTTTACGTCGCTTATTCTGTCAAAACCATTCCTTTCCAAAAAAACGTCGAGGTTGTCGAAGGATTTGGGATGCGTACAAAAAAACTGCGTCTGATAGCCTTTGTCTTCCAAAGTAACCGGCAGGCCAGTAAACTCTCTGTATTCAGACATGCCGTTGTACATCGGGTGCTGCATCATCATGATGGGCATGCCGTATAAAGTACTGTACAATCCAGCATTGGTATGGATACCGTTTGAGTAACAATTGTCGAAAAACACACTGGCTCGGGCAAGACTGTCGAGAAAAGGCGTGAGGTTCGATGGGTTGCCGTAGATGCCCATGCGGTCGGCGCTCATACTTTCCAACAGAACCAGCACTACGTTCATTGGACGTGCTTGTTGGGCATATTTATGTTCGTGCGCCAGCGGCGACGAATACCGTTTGTCGCCCACACCCAGCTCACGCTGCGCTTTGGAAAGAGCAGAATCAATGGAGTTTACATTGATTTTAAAATCAAAATAAGAATCAAACCAAGTATGTACCGGATTGAGTGTGAGTTGGTTGATGAATCCGTCGTTGCTGAACCAGGCGCCTTTCATGTCCGGCGCTTTCGGTGTCGCACCGCCCCAAAGTCCGCAAAG
This sequence comes from Chitinophagales bacterium, assembly GCA_038249605.1. Taxonomy (GTDB): domain Bacteria; phylum Bacteroidota; class Bacteroidia; order Chitinophagales; family Saprospiraceae; genus M3007. The sequence continues at coordinate 4,124 of JBBSDH010000048.1, forward strand.
AACAAGTATGGAAGCCATAGCGGTAGCCAGTGCTTTGCCTTGGCCATTGTGTTTTGCATAGGTTCGTACCCATGTTTGGTGCCACAACTGTCGTATTAATTTACCCACACTCCAAAGACCAGCTGCAAAAATGAAGAAGAACGGGTAGTATTCTATCTGGGTAAAAACGAATTTGGCAACCTGCAGGTTGTTTTTCCAGTGCACCGCGGCAGTGGTTAACCTCGAATTGAAAAAGCTAAAATAGGGGACGTCAGCAGCACAAATGACCAGGGAAATCAGCAATACGGCACCACAATAGATGCGTACAAAAGCAAACATTCTTCGGTATTCACTGGGCCGAAAATAAGCGAGCGTTAATAAAAGGTAAGGAATCAGCAATGCGTACGTGGCAACAGTGATGTCGAACCACAGTCCTATCCGAAATGCTTCCATAAGTGAAAGGGAGCGGTCCATCGAAAAAAAATAGGAAGGACGGTTGTACAGCAGGGTAATTCCTCTGAAAATTGAAAAAATACCCAACAAAATAACATGTATTGCAACAAGGAAGCGCAGATGGGCGGGTACGATACGACGAAATGCGTTCATTGCTCTGGGTGCTTTTGATTCGTTTGTGTGTTCAAAACTTCAAAACCGCACCATGCCGTTTTGCGCATGGTAGATGTTGTTCTTTATCAAAGTGTTTGGATACTGATGGACCGATCCTGTCCACATCCTGTAAGACGCTTCAAACGTCAATAAGTGACGCTGGTCACAAAAAGATCGTAAAAGTACGTAAATATTGCCATTTTATTGTTCGCAAAAAAACGATAGCAGAAAAATACTCATCGTTTGTTTTCTGCAATCCTGTTGGCTGTAAAAGCAAATGCGCTGGCAGTCCAAAAGGAGTACAACGAATAAACCAAAGCAGGTTTAACCATTTCCTGATTGCTCAGCATAACACCCGCAATGAGAAACGCAAGGGTGGTGTTTTGAACACCACTTTCCATCGCCGCCGTGATGCGCGAAGGATGCGGCAATCCCATCCATCGCATGAAAAAATAGCCGAAAAAAAGGCAGGAAGCATTTTGCAAAAGCGCCACAGGTGTGATCCTGATGAAATCATCAACGGTAATTCCTGAACCGCCCTGGCTTTTACCCGCGAAAAGTTTGATGCAAAATACCACGGCAAGCAACCCCAGCATGATGTATTTGGCCGGCCTGCTGATCAGATCGGCCGTGTATGGAAATTGTTTGCGTACCCAAACACCCAGAAAAGCAGGAATGATGGTGATGAAAAAAATATGGCTGACCGTATCCCAAAAAGGAAGATGCAGTTCGGTGGATTTGCCCAGGAAAACCCACAAACCAAGATTTACCACAATCGGGATGGAAAACAAGGTTAGCAAACTGTTGATCGACGTGAGCGACAAAGACAAAGCTACATTGCCGCGCCAAAGGTAAGTTAGGAATCCGGAGGTAGCTCCACCCGGGCTGGCGGCCAATATGATCAAACCAACCTTTATTTCTGCAGGAAGGGGCACAAGCAGACTGATGATGAAAGCAATGATTGGTAGCCCCAACATTTGAGCGCCCAATGCTATAAACAATGCCTTGGGGTACCGGATCACACGCGTAAAATCCCTTAGTGCCAGCGATAATCCGACCCCGAACATAACAAGGGCCAAAACTGTGCTGACAGCCAAATCCACCAACTGAGACGCTGCCAAATACTGGTTCTTTAATTTAGAGCAAAGGTAATGCCGAATGCAGGTTAAAGTTATTTCATTGCTTGAATAAATACACCGGATTTTGTTACTTTTGTTATTCACATTGTTTAATCTCAATTACCGATATCCATGAAAAACACCCTTCTCCCTGCCATTCTAACAATGGTACTCTTTGCAACCCAAGTTGCTTCTGCTCAGGTCAATGAAAACGACCCGCTACACAGCGTTCGGCACCTGATTTCCGAAGAAGAAATCATTCTGCTTTGGAATCAAACCGACAACAACACCAACACCAGGCAGAAACATTCAACTTTCCTCGATTTTGTACCCGGCCCTCCAAACACCAACCTGAGCAACCTCGGTACTACCACCGACAATGGACCGTTTTTCGGATCCTTCGGCACAGGAAGCATGGATGTGGCTACAGGATTTTTCTTTGGAACCAATCCGGGAAGCACCGAAGGAATGGTGCAGTGCTGGCGTGGCAATGATGGCATTTCGGACAACAAGGTCTTGCTGGAAGTAGGCGACCCGTCAACGGTGTTTTCCGGCAACATGGATTACCCTCGAAGCACGGTTTTTGGTCAAAAAGACTTGATGCCTGCCAACGGTAGTTTTACCCCGCAGATGCGCGTGGTCGCCGGTAATTTCAACGCAGACAACGACGACGAAATAATACTCGTATACCAGGCTGCTGATGGCGTTCTGGCCATGGAGCATTTTGAACCCTTCAAACCTTGCCCTGCCTGCGAACCCGAACTTACACTCGTTGCAACAAACAACGGTCCGGCCTTTTCCAGCATGGGAACGCCGCTTAAAATGGCGACGTTCGATCTTGCCGTAGGTGATGTGGATGCCGATGGATACGACGAACTCATTCTCGTATACATCAAAGCCAACACCAACACCCTGGCGGTTAACATTTACGACATCAACAATTTCGGAGCCATGGTTTTGAAGGTGGGTAAAGATGTTTTCGATGCCAATTTTACACACATCAGCCAGGTCGTGGGCACCACTGCGGGCGATTACAACTCCGCTTTTGCGGGCGATGAATTTGCTATCGCCTGTAGGTGGGCCATCACCAGCGGCGTCGGAAATCCCAACGAACCGGACACCCGCCTTTACACCTTGCGCCTCAAACAAACCGGAACACCCGAAATCATCGTTGATGCGGTGAATACCAACAACTATTTCTCCACCACCCAGTTCAACCAAACAGATGGCGTCATGAGCCTGGGCCTGGCTTCAGGCGACCTCGACGGCGACCTCAACGAAGATATCGTGATGAACGTAGGTCCGCAGGTGTGGATGTATAAGGTTCAGGAAACCAACGATGCCAACGCATACATGATCCCCATACAACTCGGTACCTTCAGCCACAACATCCCTGTCTTCGAAGAGGAAGGGCGCTACAGCAATACCATAGTCGCCGTAGGCAATGTGGACAACCTGAACGGCAACTTCGGCTACGATTTCCGGGCAGAAATACTGATTGGTCGCAACCGGGTTTTCCCCGATGCCTCTACCAACAACAAACAGCAATCCTTTTTCCTGAATGTTTACGGTTTTGCCAACAATCCGGGCAATCCGAGCCAAATCAATTTCAATACGGCCATTCTGCGCAACAAAATTGAAAACATCAACAACATCAACAACGAAAGCGACATACGCCGATACGCAATGGCTTTCGGCGATTTCAACGGTGGTTCGGTCCTGCTCGGCGAACCCAGCAAAACCATCCTGACCGATGTGCTCACGCCGCTGGTGGTCATCAACGCACCACCAACCCATTTTGCCTTTTTCAACAACACGTCCTACGATGTATGCAACATTTATGGCGTTGGAGATCCTTCGCCTCCAGTTACCATCAACCACTTCAACGGGGTTTATGAAGAGATAACAGCCAACGAATTCACCTTTGAAACACGATTCACCACAGACTGGGCAGTTTCCACATCTGTTGAAGCCGGCTTTTCAGCCGCAGGGTTTGATCTGGGAGCTAAATTTACCCGCTCCTACGGCGAAAGGTTTTCGAAAGTTGATCAAAGCAGTTCCTCCATCACCATCACCCAAAAACGCAGCGCCATCCTCGACGATGAGTTGCTGGCTTACAACGTCGAATACGTGCTCTTCGAATACCCGGTGTACAATTCCACCAACCCACAACCCATCACACACGTGATGGTGGTGATGCCGCGCGACATCAACCTGGCCTTCACCGGCGCCCGCAGCCCAGTGCACCGCTACCAACTCAGCCACCAACACGGCAATCTTTTCTCCTACCCCAAAGACATCGCCGACCTTGAACTGGAAGGCAACCCCGGCGTTTACGAGATCAACCAACAGGAAATCAGCAAGTTTTCAGGTTTTGATTCCAACTTTTCCGTGGAATGGAACGATGCCACCGCCTCCGGCGTGGAAACCGAAGAAACAACCAAAACAGAAGTGGGTGTAAACGCAGGCGGAGCCTTCAAAGGATTCGGTTTGGGTGCAACGGTAAATGGCACTTACGAATCTTCAGACGTGAACACCAAAACATCCAAATACCAGCAAAATGTAAAACTTAGCGGGCATTTTGGCCAGGGAGAAATTGCCAACATCCCCGGCGATTACAACTACTCGGTCAAACCAGTCATCTACTGGGGGCGCGATGGTTCACTTACGCTGGATTACCTCGTCGAAATCGCCAACATAGGCTTTTGGCAAAACTTTTACAGTTCCTACGACCCGGCTTTCCTACTGCCTTTCCAGCTCGAACCCGAAAAAGGAAATACCCAGTTGTTCGAAGCCACCCGTTACCTCACCCGCGACATCCTTGTCACCCCCTTTCCTCAAGGAGGAACCACCGTTACCCTGCGCGCACGCATCCACAATTACGGTTTCGATGACACCCCCAACAATGTACCCCTCGAAGTATGTTTTTTCTACATCGACCCCGCCGGCACAAACACACCCCAGTTCATCGAGTGCGCAACGATCAACCAGTCCATACGCGGACGATTCACCGAATTCGATTACGAAATTGTGGAACTGCCTTTCATCATCCCACAGAACATAGGACCAAACACGATTTTGGTGGCCGTCATCGATCCGAAAAATGACCTCAACCAGGAAGTGCACGATTACCCGATTTCCAACGGTATTTCCAACAATGTAGGCTGGCGCTGCCTGTTCAACAACAATTGCACACCACCCAACGTAAACCAACTTTTCACCGGAGCCATCGGTACCGCCGAGCCCTCCGAAAGGCAAAACAACTGGCGCCTTTCACCCAACCCGGCGTCAGACCGATGCGTACTCACCAGCAATACCATCGACCTGAATACTTTCGAAGGCACCTTTGAATTGTTCGATCTGCACGGCCGTACCGTACGCGCCTGGCAATCGCAACCCGGTACCGATGCATATCAATTGGATGTGCACGACCTGCAATCAGGACTGTATACACTCCGGATTTTGCAACAAGGAAAAACGCCTACAATATTGAAAATGGTGAAACAATAAGAAGTTTAAAGTTTGAAGTTTAAAGTTTAAAGTCGGCGTTCGGCTTGGGATTTATATGAAAAGATGCCCCACCACTTGTAAATCAAGCAAAAGGGCATTTTTTTATTCAAATCCCAAGCCGACTTTAAACTTTAAACTTTAAACTTCAAACTTTAAACTTTAAACTTTAAACTTCAAACTTCAAACTTTAAACTTCAAACTTTCTACCTAAAAACTACTTCGTTTGGAGAAACCCCTGCCTGAAAACTGCTGATTTTGCCACCATTGGCGCCGTAAATTACCACTTCACCGTTTGAACTGAAATCTTTGGCATCAGCGATATACAGGTTGCCGGATGCCGGATCGCAGGCAAGTCCATAAGCATTTTGGTCGTACAGTTTGCTTACGGCGAATTGGTTGACCGACCATACAGCGCCGCCGCCGATGAAGTACATTTTGTTGCCTTCAGGCGCGGTACACAGGTCGTCGCCGCCCGGTACGGTGTTGAATCCGGCGCCACCATTGTTCAAATCACCAAGCAAGCCTTGTGGGGTGGTGGCATTCCAGTCGCCCCGGCACAACGCGTAAGTGAGGGAAACACCGCTGGTGTTGTTGAATGCAGCAACGGACGCAGGGTTGTAGCCGCCAGCAAAACGGCGTTCTTTTTCGGTATCATCGAGGGTATTGATGATCGAAACTGTAGAATCGAGGCCAAAACCACCGCTGTTGGCTACGTAAACATCCGTGCCTTTGGGCCACATTTTTTCCGGACCCTTACCCACCGGAATGGTTTTTACAATTTGAAGGGTGCCAATGTTAACTTTTACCACCGAGCCGGTCAAGCCGTCGGCGCCCCATTGGCTTACGTAGGCAAAGTTGGCACTCACCGGCAGGAAAAAGCGTGGTTGCTCAAACCCTTCGATGACGCCGATTTGCTCAAAGCTGGAACCGTTAACCACAACCACTTTGTTGGCGCCGTTCACCACGATGTAACCCAGGTTGTTGTAAAACGTGATGGATTGTACAAACTGGCCCAAAGCTGCGCCGTTGTTAACGGCGGCAAACAGGTCCTGGATAACTTCTCCGGATTCTGGGTCGTAAAACGTAATGGTGCCCGAACCGTTGAAACTGCCTTCATTTACCACAAACACCCCTTTTTCAAAGGTGTTGGTAGAAAAAAACGGATCGTCTGTGCTGAGGTCGCAACTTGCCATAAACAGCAAAGCGGACAAAGCAAAAAAATGGATTTTGGAAAAAAGTTTGTCTTTCATTTTGAAAAATAAAAGGATGAAAATGAAAGGCAAACGGGTGAAAAGGGTGGCATGTACCCAAAGAGAAAAATGGCGTTGTAGGGCCTTTTTTCCAACAATAAAGCACATCCAATTGGCTTATCTCCCGAAGCCCAGGTTGGTTTTACGATTGCAGGCAGGTCTTCTGGCTCGTTTCTGCTTCGGCCGCCTTCCCGTTGTTTTCAACAGTGGCAATGGGCCGAAATGTGGTTGCAACAACCTGAAACTTACAGCAGCGGGTACTGCCCCGGATTTGCACCGGTGTTCCCTTTTCATCCTGTAGCTAACTACAGGAACCTGAAATCTGGGGCAAAGGTAACATAGGACTTGGTGAATTCGTCACACATTCGCCGAAGGCCAACAAAATTTATCCTTCAAACAGCCGCATGTTTGGCCTGCGCTACATGCCGCTGGCTGTGCCGAATGAGGTATTCCATCAGGTTGGCCAGCGAATACCGGGCCGTCAAAGCGTTCAGCTTGCCCACTTTGGGCCTGTTGATGTTGATGTCTTTGGCGGATTGCAGGCTTCGCAAAAACATTTCATTGTTGATCAAAAAACGTTTCACAACTTCGGTGCCCAAAGGCAAATGGGACAAATTGTATTTTTTACCGGTTTTGTATTTTTTCTCCCCGCTTACCCTTCGAATTGCCCTTGCTCCACGACCGGTGTACTCAACATCGCCGCCCCCCTGCCACCGCCGCGCTTTGGCCTTGTGAATGGACAGCTCTATACGCGGGAGGTAAAAATCCAGGAACACATTGAGGTGGGCTATACATTCCAGCGCATTCCAAGCTTGCTCATCAGGGCGATGGAGCAATTGTTGTTCCGACAAGGAGACGAGGTTGGTACGAACGTCTTCCAGAACACCGCGAAGGTCGGTTTCAAGTTGGCTGAGCAATGCTGTCTGAGTCATGCGTGTACAAAAGCGGTGTAAAACAGCGTTTCATGACACTGTCCGTGCTTAAGAAGGCGCAAAAATAACCTAAATTGAAAATTCTAAGGGTTTTGCCGGATATTTGCGGCGAAATAAATATCCGGACCCTCAAGAAACCTTTTTTTAGCCGGCAAAAGAAAAACAAACGCATGAAAGCGCGTACCCTCAGACAGGACAAAATAAACGTCATAACCCTCGGTTGCTCCAAAAATCTGGTCGACAGCGAGAACCTCATCACCCAGCTTCGTGGCAACGACTACGAGGTGGTGCACGACAGCAGCGCCGAAGACGCCAATGTTGTCATCATCAATACCTGCGGTTTTATCGACCTTGCCAAACAGGAAAGCATCGATACCATCGTGGAATATGCCGACATTAAAAAAGCCGGCGGCATCGATAAACTCTACGTAACAGGCTGCCTATCACAACGTTACAAAGACGACCTCGAACAGGAAATTCCGGAAGTGGATGCCTTTTTTGGTACCCTTGAAATGCCCAACCTGCTCGCCCGCCTTAATGCAGATTACAAACACGAACTCCTCGGCGAACGGCTTATTACTACGCCCCAGCACTATGCTTACCTGAAAATTTCGGAAGGCTGCAACCGCACCTGTTCGTTTTGCGCCATCCCGCTTATGCGCGGACAACACGTGAGCAGGCCCATTGATGAACTCGTGACCGAAGCCCGCAACCTGGCCCGTCGTGGCACCAAAGAATTGCTGCTCATCGCACAGGAACTTACGTATTACGGTCTCGATATTTACAAAAAACGCGAATTACCGCAGTTGCTTCATGCCCTCGCCGATGTGGACGGCATCGATTGGATCCGGCTGCATTACGCCTATCCCAGCAAATTTCCATTGGAAATACTGGATGCGATAGCCGAACGCAAGGAAATCTGCAATTACCTCGACATCCCGCTGCAACACGCCTCCGACAACATGCTTGAACGCATGCGTAGACAGATAACCTACGCAGAAACCGTCGAATTGCTCGACACCATTCGCACCAAAGTTCCCGGTATCGCCATGCGTACCACCTTCCTCGTAGGCCATCCGGGTGAAACGGATGAAGATTTTGAAACTTTGCTCGATTTTGTGCGAGCCCAGGAATTTGAACGCGTAGGTGTGTTTAAATATTCGCACGAAGAAAGTACCCGTGCTTACGATGTGCCCGACGATGTGCCCACCGAAGTAAAGGAAGAACGCGCCCAAATGCTGATGGAAGTTCAACAGGAAATTTCTGCCCGTAAAAATGAAGCCAAAGTGGGGCAGGTTTTGAAAACCCTGTTCGATCGCAAAGAAGGAAAATACTTCATCGGCCGTACCGAAGCCGATTCGCCTGAGGTGGACAATGAAGTGCTCGTGCTTGCCAAAAACAATTATGTTCGCATTGGGGACTTCGCAAACGTGCGCATCACAAGCGCTGAGGAATTTGATCTGTACGGCGAAGTAGAAGGGTAGAGGCAGCGCAGGAATACAGCATAAAAAGTGCCAGTGGCATCATACGTTGTAAAAAACACGCAACAACAAAATCACCAACGCCGCACCGATCAGCAAGGCAATGATGCGCAACATTTCCGCATTGGAGTTGCGTGGCTTGAACTCCGCCGAGTCCGCAGCCGCTTCACCCAATATTTCACGTGCTTTCTGTACGTCCTGTGGGCGCGTATGCAACCGCATCACAAGTTGCATGTGTGGCAAAACGCTGTGTGAAATGGCGTTGGCTAAAAAACAAGGAATTCCTTCTGCGCGAAGCCTCGCAGCAGCAACTTCTGCCTCCATAGACGAATAGTATTTGGCAACAACTTCGCCGCTGTCTTCATTTTCAAAAAATTGGTTATCCTCAAATTCAAAATCGTCGAGTATGTTCGTATTCGTCATGATGCTTTGTTGAACTTCCACAAATGTACGGATTTTGGGCATCAGTGTTTCCCGGCGCCTGTTTCAAGTTCAGATGCAAACGCTATGTTTGCGCTTCTTTTTTGCCGAAGGCAGATTATTTGTTCTAAAAAAGTACATCCTCCATGTTATCAAAGCGACTTTTCCTTTTCAGTCTGGTTACAATAAGCTTGTTTTCCACCCTTTCCGCACAGGAAAAGTCCAAATGGGATGTCGATAAGCCAACCGGTATTCTTTATTCCAACGTAAGCTTTGATGTCGACGAAGGAACCTGGCTGAACCTCGACCTGAGCCCCGACGGTAACACCATCGTATTTGACATGTTGGGTGATATCTACAGCATACCGGCTTCCGGAGGCACGGCCCGGTGCCTGCGCAGCGGTTTACCCTGGGAAGTTCAGCCGCGTTTTTCGCCCGACGGTAAAAAAATAATGTTTACCAGCGATGCCGGTGGAGGCGACAACATCTGGGTGATGAATGCCGACGGTACCGCCGCCAAACAGGTAACCAAAGAGAGTTTTCGATTGCTCAACAACGGCGCATGGATGCCCGATGGCCAATACATCGTTGCCCGCAAACACTTCACCAGCGGACGTTCGCTTGGTGCTGGCGAATTGTGGATGTACCACCTTTCAGGCGGCGAAGGCGTGCAGATTACCAAGCGCAAAAACGACCAGCAGGATGTGAACGAGCCCAGTGTAAGTTCCGATGGTCGCTACATTTATTTCAGCGAAGACATGTATCCGGGAGGTTTTTTCCAATACAATAAAAACCCCAACCAGCAGATTTTTGCGGTTCGCCGTTACGACACGCAAAAAGGAGAAATTGAAGACATCACTGGCGGATCGGGTGGCGCCTGCCGTCCGCAAATCAGCAGCGATGGCAAATGGCTCGCTTTTGTCCGTCGCAATTACCAAAAAACCGTGCTTTGCGTGCACAACCTTGAAAGTGGGCTGGAATTTCCCATCTACGACGGTCTTGATAAGGACCAGCAGGAGGCGTGGACGATCTTCGGATGTTATCCCGGATTTGCCTGGACGCCCGATAACCGCGCCATCGTCATTTGGGCAAAAGGTAAAATCAAGCGCATCGACCTCGATCTCAATGCTTCGGAGCCGAAGATGATCAAGATTGCGGAAATCCCGTTCAACGCTACGGTGAACACTCCCGTTGCCGAAACCCTAAACAGCCGCCAAACGGCTTTTGAAGAACAGTTTACGGTGCGGGCATTACGGCACGCAGTGACTTCACCCAATGGTGAAACGCTGGTTTTCAGCGCCAACGGCAGCCTTTACAGCAAAAAAATGCCCGATGGCAAACCGACATTGTTAACTGCTTCGGTGCGTGCAGAAGGAGAAACATACCCAAAAGACAACCACAACGAGTTTGAACCCTCCTGGTCGCCCGATGGGCAATCCATCGTTTTTGTAAGCTGGAACGACGAAAACCTCGGCGCTCTTTGGCTGCTCAACTTCCGTACCAACAGTTTACGTCGTATCAGTGCCGAAAAAGGCATTTTTCGCACACCCTCATTTTCCCCCGATGCCAAAAGTATCGTATACCGAAAACAAGGCGGCGACGACGAATTGGGTTTTGCCTACGGCAAAAAACCTGGTATTTATGTACTCAATCTCAATGCCAAAACACCGGAGTTCGTTTCGGAAAGTGGTGAAAACCCTCGATTCAACGCCGATGGAAAACGCATCGTGGTGCAAACGGGCGGTTACCTGTTCGGGGCTTTGGACAAATCACTCAAATCTTACAACCTAAGTGGACAGGAAGAGCAGGTGCATTTCAAGTCCAAATACGTGAACCAATGGGCACCCAGTCCCGACGGCAAATGGCTTGCTTTCAGCGAACTGCACAAAGTTTATGTTTGCGCCATGCCACCCGTAGGACGTACCATCGACCTCAGTGCCGATTCCAAAGCGTTTCCGCTCACCCAGCTTTCGCGCGATGCCGGCATCAACCTCCACTGGAGCGCCGACAGCAAACTTGTTCACTGGACGCTTGGTGAGGAATATTTTAGTTCAGAACTCAACAAGCGTTTCTCTTTCCTCGAAGGCGCTCCCGATTCCTTGCCCGTGCTCGACAGTACAGGCATCATCATCGGGCTTTCCCTCCCGGCCGATGTGCCTCCGGGTGTTGTATTGCTCAACAATGCACGCATCATCACCATGGAAAACGACCTGGTGATTGAAAATGGTGTGGTGGAAGTAACCGGCAACAAGATCACTTTTGTGGGTACCAAAAAAGACCACCAGCGCAGGTCCAAACCTTCCGGCCCGGTGAGCACCATCGATTGTTCGGGCAAAACCATCATGCCCGGTATCGTAGATGTACATGCACACTCGGGCAATTTTCGTTACGGGCTTAACCCGCAAAAGCAATGGGAATATTACGCCAACCTGGCATACGGGGTAACCACGAGCCACGACCCTTCTGCAAACTCTGAAATGTCGTTTTCCAATGCGGAACTTATCAAATCGGGTAAAATGCGTGGTCCAAGGCTGTTCAGCACCGGTACGATCATCTATGGTGCCGAAGGCGATTTCAAAGCCGTCATCAACAACCTCGACGATGCTCGAAGCCACCTGCGCCGTACCAAAGCCTGGGGCGCTTTCAGTGTAAAAAGTTACAACCAGCCCCGCCGCGACCAACGCCAGCAGGTGATCGCTGCCGCGCGCGAACTCAACATGCTTGTGATGCCGGAAGGCGGCTCGTTTTTTTACCACAACCTTACCCAGGTGGTAGACGGGCACACCGGCATCGAGCACAACATACCCGTCGCACCGTTGTACAAAGACGTGACCACGTTGTGGAGCAAAACCAAATCCCACAATACGCCCACGCTCATCGTCAACTACGGAGGCGTTAACGGAGAATACTACTGGTACCAAAACACCGATGTTTGGAAACAGGAACGTTTGTTGAATTTTACACCGCGTCACATTGTCGACGAGCGTTCGCGCCACGTCACCAAAGTGCCCGATGAGGAATACCAAAACGGCCATATCCTGGTTAGCCAGTCGTGCAAAAAATTACAGGACGTAGGCGTCAACATCAACCTCGGAGCACACGGACAGATGCAAGGTATCGGAGCGCATTGGGAACTTTGGATGCTTCAACAAGGCGGCATGAGCAACCTGCAGGCCCTCCGTTGTGCCACCATCAACGGCGCCCAATACATCGGTATGGGCGATCAATTGGGATCCATCAAAGAAGGCAAACTCGCCGACCTGGTGGTGCTCGACAAAAACCCGCTCGACAACATCCGAAACTCTGAAACCGTGCGGTACACCATGGCCAACGGCCGTCTATTTGATGCCATGACACTTGATGAACTCGGCAACCACCCAGCCAAACGCAGCAAATTCTGGTTCGAACAACCCGGCGGTGAAACAAGCGGAAGTATGGACGGACATACCTGCCATGAAGCCAACTGCGTGTGCGGACATTGAATTAGTTCGAAGTTTGAAGTTTAAAGTAGAGTTTTCGGACTTCGGACTACAAAATTTTTACCAAATAAGGATCAACAAACGAAAGATCCACTGCGACGCCCAAACCGTAAGCGCGTTGAATTTCTGAAAGTGATCCGATGCCCTGGAAACCGATTTGAAGCGGTTGGGCGGTGAGGTCTTCTTCCAGCAGCAGGGTGCCGTAGGAACCTTCGCAGGAGCGCATGTCGCCGGTGAGGAAGGCAAAAGTTCGGCCTGCGGCGGAAAGGATGGATGTTTCGCCTTCCTGGCAGCCCAACTGGCAAAACAAGCCGTTTTCTTTGGCTTGTTCATAAACGTCAAAAGCGGGAAGCAGACCGCCATGTTTGCTTATTTTTAAGTTGAAACCGTGAACTGCCTGTCGGGTAGCAAGCCAAACGGCGTCTTCGTAAGTGCAAACGCTTTCATCAACGCAAATTTTGACTTCGGAGGCAATACGTTTTTTCAAAGCAAGCCATTGCTCGCGTCCACCGGGAGAAAGAGGCTGTTCTATGTGAAACACGCCAGCTTCGGCCAAGCCCTTGATGTGTTCTACGGCTTCATCAAGCGTCCAGGCTGCATTGGCATCTACCCTGATTTCAACGCTTTCGCCGAGTATTTCCTGAATTAAAACTAGGTTTTGATGGTTGATCTTAGCGTCATTTCCAACCTTCAGCCTAACCTGGCGCACTTTGTCGGCGGCGGCTTTTCGGGTGAATGATTCTATGACCGTGGGTGTTTCACCAGAAATGACCGCAGTGTAATACAGCATTTCCGTCTGTAATTCGCCCATCATGTCGAATACGTATTGCTTTGTGTTTTTACCCAACAAATCGAACAAGGCAAGTTCAAGTGCGCACCGCACCGAGGGCGCCCTTTCGAGCCCCTCTGTGCCATCAAGCAGCCAAGCAACATCGTGGATTGTATTGAGTTCAAAGCCATCCCAGGAGTCCAGGATCATGTTTAATCCAGCCATTGTGCCCTCCAGGGTTTCTCCGGTAATCTGCAGGCGTGGCGTACATTCTCCATATCCTGTATTTCCTTCATCGTCGGCAAGGGCTACCAGCAAACTTTCAGAAGTGTTTTGGACAGCCTGGTGGTGGCTGAACTGTGATTTAAAGGGTATTTGAAGTGCAAAAATCTGAGTATCGGTAATGATCATGGTTGGTCGGATGGTTTATTTGTCTGTTGGTTTATTGGTCGGTTGGTCGGTTGGTCTGTTGGTCGTTCTTTTGGGAAATAAAAAAAGTCGTTTGCACACCTAAATTTAACAAACGACTTCATTATTTTTTTATTAATTGACCAACCGGCCAACTGACCAACCGACTGATCAACCGACCAACTGTGCTTATTTCTTCCAGTTCAGCGCATTCACTTTGCGGCCGCAGCGGTAACCGAGGTCTACGCCTACTTCACAGTCCATGCGGAAGTGAACACCTAATGGAACACGCGAAATGGCATTTTCTTCAGCCATATCGTAGAACGAATAGAACAAACGGGGCTTGCCTTCAAATTCCGTTCGGTTTTCATGACAACGGTCGGTGAGTGTGTACTGGATGCCAAAAATGTCCGTAAGTGCTTCTGCAGCTGCTGCTCCCATGGTGGAGTGTCCGGAAGGGTAGGCAGGAAAAGCCGGCGTGTTGCCAGGTTCAAAGGTGATCGGGTTGTAAAGCAACGGTTCGTAGTTGGGATCAATCACACGTTGGATGAAGGATTCCGGACGCTCAACGTTGTACACGTATTTGGAATGCCAGCATGAAACTGCTGCGTCGTTGAGTGCCATTCCAACCTTAACGTTGGCATAAATGGCGGTTTCCAGACTGCTGTTTTCGGCTTCATAAACCTGGTCGGCGATGGCGATCCAACGTGGGCCAGGGCTGAAAGTAAGGTTGACAAGGTCGTCGCTCCAGAATTCCGCGATCCACTCGTCTTCGTAGCTGGGATTAACCGAGCGCGAATACACTTCCAATGCCTGGGCATAGAACGCAGAATTGATGTTTTCTCCGTAGGCAAATGGAGCAGGGCACAACTTGTCGGTTTCGCTGATGGCAAAGACACGGGCCTGTCCCCAGAGGCCAAACATGGGTTGAGGTGGACCTGGCACGGTGGGCACCCAGTCGCCCGGACCATCGAAATGTTCCTGCCAATTGTATCCGGCAAACGGGTCGAGGTAGGCATCGTGGCCTATGGCATCGGTTTTTGACCATTCCCATACGGCACTTGCTACAGCCTGGCCATGGGCAACAGAACGGTCGAAAATATCCTGTGAGGTTTCGGCAAGGTATTTGTTTTCGTACTGTGTCTCCAAAGCATTGATGTCATTCGTGTTGTTTGGAAAAAAACCACGCATGAGGAAAGCAGAGGAGGCATTAACAACGGTTGGCCAGTGGTATTCATCGTTTGCATTGGCTTGCGGAATCGACAAACCAGCATAATTAAAAACCTGTGTGTTGAAATCGGGCATACCCGAAATACAGGCTTCGTAATTCGCAAGTCCAAGGTATGCATGGGCTCTGGGTGCAGGTCCGGGGCGGTAACCTGCAGCATAACGTTCAATTCTTAGGAAAAGCTGGTTCCAGACGGAGATGCTTTCATGGCTGTAATCAGCAACATTTTTGCCTGAAGGCTGATTGGTATCATCGTCATTACAAGCATTTAAAAGGACAAGGAAGCCAAAAAGTAAGTAATACGGGTAGTTTTTTATCAATCTTTTCATTTTTTCAGGTAGTGTTTTTTTGAAATACAAAGATGATGTTATGCAATACCACAAACCAAGCCAAAGAAGCTAAGCGACCTTAAAAGTTCCTTAGAATTTAACATGAGCCTTCTGTTTGAAGGCTTTTGTTTAGTTTTGTACGCGTTTAATCCTTTATACCATGCATGTTTTACTCATTGAAGATGAACCCAAAATGGCCAAAGCCCTGCAACAGGGCTTTGCAGACAATAGGGTACATATGGATTGTGCTTTCGACGGGTTTACCGGGCATGCCATGGCTGCGGAAAACAAATATTCCGTGATCATTTCAGACATTATTTTGCCGGAGATGACTGGCCTCGAATTGCTACGCCAGCTCCGCCTGGAAGGCAACACAACACCTGTATTGTTGCTTTCTGCATTGAGCCAAACCGATGACAAGGTGGCTGGTTTCGAATTGGGCGCCGATGATTACCTCACAAAACCTTTTGAATTCAGGGAATTGTTGCTGCGTGTGCGGGCACTGGCAAGACGCCGGACGGAACAAACCGGTCCGGCGCCAGACATGCTCCACTACGCCGATCTTACCCTCAATTTGGCCAGCAAGGAACTTTTCCGCCAAGGCAAACGCATCATGCTGACTCCCCGTGAATACGCCCTAATGGAATATTTCATGAACAACCCGGAACGCGTTATTTCCAAAAATGAAATCACCGAACGGGTTTGGAATCTGGATTTTGATACGGGCACCAATGTGATCGAAGTGTACGTCAATTTTTTGCGCAAAAAAATTGAACGGGAATTTGATAAAAAACTCATCCACACACTTTTTAAAACGGGTTACATTCTTCGGGAGGAAACCAACTGAACATTGCCTGAAACTGTCTTTTAGAATCATCACAGATGCAAATACGCACCCGACTTACCCTTCAATTCATCACCATTGTTGCCGGCATCATGTTGCTGGCCCTGGGTTTCATTTACCTGAAATTCTGGCAAATATCGGTCGATGAGTTCCTGGTTAGCCTGCGATCCAAAGCTTTGATGACTGCGGAAATGGTGCTGCACGATGAAAGCAAGATCAAACCGCTGGAAACAACCGACAACTCAGACCAAAGTGCATACAGCCTGCCTTTTAAGGAAAATATACTCATTTACAACAACAACCTCCAACGGATCTTTGCCTTTGACCGGTCTGCCGAACCTGTTTCCTCCTTTGTTTTAAACGCCCTGAAAGAAGGCAAAGAATACCAATTGCAACACGAAGATCGGTATACCATAGGCATTAAACACCAAAGCCGAAGTGGAAAAACCTACCTCATCGTTGCCGAGTCGGTGTTTCATCCCGAAGAGCTTGTCAACCTGCAACGCATTCTGGTGATCACTTTCCTGTTTATAATCGGAATTGTTGCAATTGGTGGATGGTTTTTTGCCGGACAAGCCATGGCGCCCGTAGCACGCATCGTAGATCAGGTTGGGAAAATATTGCCAAGCGACCTAAGTGCACGCCTTCAAACATCAAACAACCACGACGAACTTTCCAAGCTGGTGGTTACTTTTAACCGTCTGCTCGACCGCATCCAGTTCGCTTTTCGCATGCAAAAAAGTTTTATTTCCAATGTTTCACACGAAATGAAAAATCCCCTTTCGGTCATAATTGCACAATTGGAGGTTTCCCTTGGAAAAAAACGACCTAAAGAAGAATACCGGGAAACCCTGGAATCCGTATTGGAAGATACCCGCGAACTGGCCGATGTAGCAGACAAATTGCTTCAACTCGCACGTGTGCACTCCGAACAACCAAACATTGTTTTTGAACGTATACGTTTGGATGAACTCATGCTGCAAAGTCGCGAATCGCTGCTTCATTTGCATCCCGACTACCACATCAGTTTTGATATTTCAGGCATGCCTGAAAGCGAAGAAGAACTTTGTATAGATGGCAATGAACCCTTGTTGCGGTCGGCGATTCTGAACCTGATGGACAATGGCTGCAAATTTTCACCCGACAAACACGTGGATGTGCGCATCCTTTTTGATGGTGCCGGCAACCACAGTTTGGAAATTGCCGACCGCGGTCCCGGTATTCCTGAGCGCGATATGCAGTACAT
>JBBSDH010000049.1:0-21232 GCA_038249605.1 Chitinophagales bacterium
CGACGCTGGAACGCTGAGCGACTTACCTGCCAACCAATGCGAAGGCATCTCGATAACAGCCAGCCATGCAGGCAACGAAGTGCTCGACAGCAACGACGTTTTGGTGTTCGTGGTTTACATCGGTGCCGATCCCCAAACGGGCACGGTACTGGCCACGTCGAGCAATGGTACATTCGCCTACGATCCCGCATTTCTCGACAATAGCCCTGTTTCTGTTGCAGCCGTGGCTGGCAACAACAACGGTCAGGGCAGTGTGGACTGGTCTGATCCGTGCTTGTCGGTTTCAATTGATTTGGTGGTCCAATTTCATCCGTCCCCGGAGGTTACGGCCACCGGCGGAGTTTTGAACTGCAACACCACGTCGGTCACGATAACCGCTTCTTCCGACCTGCCGGGCGTAACTTTCACCTGGACCGGGCCAGCTGGATTTAATTCAACCCTGCAAAATCCAATAACCAACTCTCCCGGTCTTTTTTGCGTAACTGTGACAACCACATTCGGTTGCACGGCATCGGAATGTGCCGTTGTTGTGCAGAATTCCGATGCACCGATAGTTACCCCCGTGACCCCCGCAGGTTTGCCGTGCGATGGCGGCAATACTACCCTCGAAGTAGCCCTAAGTTGCAGCCAATGCATTGTTCAGTGGACGGGCCCCGGTATTGTCAGTGGCGTCGCAACACTTAACCCGACCGTTAACCAACCTGGAACTTACCTCATTACCGCAACCAATACAGCGAACGGGTGTACGACAATCGGCATCATTGATGTCCTTGCGGTACCAATCATACCTCCTTCCAATTTTGTAGTAACTCAAGTGAGCTGCCAGGGCCAATCCGACGGCGACATACAATTCACCCTACCTGCAGCAGGCGTGCCACCGTTCAACATAACATGGACCGGGCCGGGCAATTTTACTTCCACACAACAGAACATTACCGGCTTGGTGTCGGGTACCTACACGGTGAATGCCATCGATTTTACGGGATGTACTTACATCGCCAGCCTGCAGCTGAACCAGCCGGCGTCAATGTCGATTCCAGTTTCGCAACAAATCATAACGCCCGTCACTTGTTTTGGATTGAACAACGGGGCCATCAACATGACGGTCGTGAGTGTTTTATTGCCGCTTACGTACCAATGGGCCGGGCCAAATGGCTTTACCTCAACCACGCAGGACTTAACTGGAATTCCAGCAGGAACTTATGTTGTAACCGTTACCAACGGCAACGGATGTACATTGGTTTCGTCATTTGTGGTTAACCAACCCGCCATAATGATCATAGACATTGATCCGGTGAACTGCGGGTTGAGTAGTCTTTTGGCATCTGTTACAAGTGGATCAGCGCCCTATGTCTTCAATTGGAACGACGGAAACATCACAGCCGTCGTCCAGGATCCTCTCCCTGGCACCTACGCCGTTACCGTCACCGACGCCAACGGATGCACTGCCATCGGGAGTTACCTGTACACAGGCGCCACCGCCGATTTGTGCGGAACCATCGAAGGCCGGTTGGTGCGCGACTCCAACATCAATTGTGAGAGCAATGTACTTGAGCCAGGAATGGCAGGCTGGATCGTAGAAGCCGTTGACGGTTCTGAAACATTTTATGGCGTGACCAACGATTCGGGATATTACCGCATTTCGGTGGAGGAAGGCAATTACATCCTGGAAGTCACGCCGTCCAACGACCAATTGTGGTTGGTTTGCACACCAGACGTGGCTGTGGGACAGGTGAATCCGGACGACACCTTGACCGCGCCGGATATCCCCATTAAGAAAATTCTGGATTGCCCGTTGTTGGAGGTAAGCGTGAGCTCCGGATTTTTGCGCCGTTGTTTCAGCAACAATTTTTATTATGTAAACTACTGCAACAACGGAACGGTCTGGGCGGAAAATGCGAACATCGTGCTGGAACTGGACCCATTTTTAAGTATTGAATCGTCCAATGCCATGTATACAGATCTTGGTAACAACCAATTTCAGTTCGAAGTCGGCGATTTAGACATCGGCGATTGTGGCACATTTTTCGTGCAGGTCCTTGTAAGCTGCGATGCCTTGCTGGGCCAAACACACTGTGTGACGGCAATTGCCAATCCGCACGAATGCATACCTGCCGACCCGCTTTGGAGCGGCGCAAGCCTCACTCTGCGCTCCGAATGCACCACCGATTCGGTCTTTTTCATCATCAAAAATACGGGCATTGGCAACATGAGCGCCGATGCGGAATACATCGTAATCGAAGATGCTGTGATGCGTGCTATGGGCATCGATTTGCGCCTCAATTCGGGCGATTCCATGCGCATCGCCGTGCCCGCAAACGGTGCCACATGGCGGGTGGAAGTGACCCAGGAGCCCCTGCACCCTGGAAGTTCACAACCATCGCTTTCAGTAGAAGGCTGCTCGGAAACAGGTGCGTTTTCCACGGGTTTTGCAACCCAGTATCCCAACGACGATGATGATCCGTGGATCGACATCGATTGCCGCCAAAACATCGGTGCCTACGATCCGAACGACAAACAGGGCTTTCCCATCGGTTACGGCGCCCAGCGCTACATCAAGCCCGGCACCGATATTGAATACTTAATTCGTTTCCAAAACACCGGCACCGATACGGCTTTCAACGTTTATGTTTTGGATACCCTGAGCACATGGCTCGATCCGGCAAGCATAAGGTTGGGCGCGAGCAGCCACCCGTTCGTTTTCGATGTTTATGGAAATGGGATTTTAAAATTTGATTTCCCCAACATTATGCTGCCCGACAGCAATGTGAACGAACCTTTGTCCAACGGCTTCGTGCAGTTCCGCATCGCACACCGTGAAGACGCGCCGCTGGAAACAGTGATTGAAAACTCCGCGGCGATCTATTTCGACTTCAACGAACCGATAATCACCAACACGACGGAGCATCGTTTGGGTGAAAATTTCATCTCGGTAAGTTCATGGGAAGTACTGCGCAATGGTGTGAAACTGGACGTAGCGCCGAACCCGAGTATGGACGTAGCGCGTGTGACGGTGAACGGTTTGCGGGGCGGGGAAGACTTGCGGCTAAGGGTTTGCGATCTGCAAGGGCGTGTGGTGCGCGAGGTGAGCGGAACAGCAGGCGTGTTTGAAATGCAGCGTAGGGACTTGCCTTCCGGTGTTTACATGCTGGTGTTGTTTGTGGATGGACAGGCAGCCGGAAATGGTAAAATGGTTGTCGCCAGTCACTAATGCCGCGTCCATTGAATGACGTTCAGTTTGGTGAGACCTATATTTTGCTCAATTGGGTATGAGGACGGCGAAATGCGGGACATTCTAACCGACGAATAACGACATTGAGCGAAAAATAAGGCCGCCAAACTGTAGGTCATTCACTGGACAAGGCACTGATCTTCAGTCACCAGTCGCAGTAAAAACATGAGTCATCCCAAGAAAAATCGGGATGACTCATGTTTTTACTGCGAATAGCAACTAAAGACTGGCGACTTACTTCAGCATCCAGCCAATGCTGAGGTTGGCTTGGGTAGCAAAGCCTGTTCCGGGATAGACGAAAATGGAGCGGCGACTTTCACCTGCACCGTAACCTACGCCGAAAGAGAGATCAAAAACAAAGGCGTCGTCGAACACCCATTCTTTACCAAGGTTGAGTATAAAACCGCCAGTAAAAGATTCTGTTTTTTCGCTGGCCGTATTGTTGTAAAAATCGTACTGAGCAATAAAACTGGTGTACCCAATAAAAACCTCTGGTTTGATGTATCCGCCCTGAAGCAGGTGGGAACGTTTCATGTCGGAAGTGTAAAAAGTGGGTTTTTTGTAAAATTTGTAAGCGTAGGTACCAATAAAGCCGACAGCTTCATCCTCCATTTTGCGGCCAAGTCCCACAAGTACGCCCTTCACCTCCCAGCTCCTTCCGGGTCGGATGTTGCGTTCGTAAATGACATTAGTGTAGCCTCTAAGTGGGCCTAAAAACCCTACTTTTATGGCCGCTTTTTTCTGTCCGGCAAACAACTCTGCGGCATCGATACGTGCAGTGCCGTATTGCTCCGTGCGGCCGTCCTGAAATACAATTTTTTCGATGTTTTCTTTTTCATCTACGTAGATGGGACCATCGACGTCGTTAAAGATCCTATACTTGATTTCGCTGATGCCCAGTTCCACCACTTTGGCTTCGATGACCTTTCCGTTTTTTTTGTGAATGACGTCCTGAGCCTGGGATTGGTAAGCCGTCAGAAGAATTGCCGAAGCAATAAGCATTTTAAGAAAAATTTTCATGGCTGGTTGTTTATCAGTTTAGAGCAAGGCATTTACATTCTCATACTGACGTAAATGTAAGGTTAAACGTTGGTGACTTGCCAAATTTTAGCAGAACCTTAACGCGTAGGTTGGATATGATTAGGCTGTTTTTATGAAGCCTTTTTGCCATTTTTCAACATTTCGTTTGAAATTTTTCCGTATTTTTGCAGGCTTTTCAAACGACGTATGAACTTTCAATTAACATCAAATTACAAGCCAACGGGCGACCAGCCGTCTGCCATTCGGGAACTGGTGGCTGGCATTCGAAAGGGCGAACGCACGCAGGTATTGTTGGGTGTAACAGGCTCGGGTAAAACTTTCACCATGGCCAACGTGATCGCCCAGGTGAACCGCCCAATTCTTATACTTACCCACAACAAAACCCTCACCGCTCAGCTTTACGCTGAGTTTTTGTCGTTTTTTCCAGACAACGCGGTGGAGTATTTTGTGTCATATTACGACTATTACCAGCCGGAAGCATACGTATCCGTTACCGATACCTACATCGAAAAGGACCTGAGCATCAATGCTTTGGTGGATAAATTGCGACTAAAAGCGACCAGCACCCTGCTTTCTGGCCGCCGCGACATCATCATTGTGGCTTCTGTGTCGTGCATTTACGGCATGGGCAATCCGGAAGACTACGAAAAAGGCATCATCCGCATTTCGAAAGGGATGAAAACCTCGAAAACCAACTTCTTGTATGCCTTGACCGACAGCCTGTACGCCCGCACGGAAACCGAATTCGGCCGGGCCACGTTCCGGGTACGCGGGGATACGGTAGACATCAATTTGCCGTATGCCGACTGGGGTTACCGCATCACGTTTTGGGGCGATGAGATTGAAAGCATTGAAAGTTTGGAAATCGAATCGGGCAAACGCATCCAAATGATGGAAAATGCCGCCATTTTCCCCGCCAACCTGTATGTGGCGCCGAAGGACCGGTTGTCCCAAATTTTGGGTGAAATCCAAAACGAGGTCAACGAGCAGGAGAAATATTTCATTTTGGAAGGCCGGCTGCAAGAGGCGCGACGCATCCGTGAGCGCACCAATTTTGACCTTGAAATGATCAAGGAACTGGGCTATTGCAACGGTATTGAAAACTACTCACGGTTTTTTGACCGGCGTACACCGGGTTCGAGACCGTTTTGTCTGCTCGATTATTTCCCCGATGATTACCTCATGTTCATCGATGAGAGCCACGTGACCATTCCACAGGTGCGGGGCATGTGGGGCGGCGACCGGGCGCGCAAACAAATGCTGGTGAATTACGGTTTCCGTTTGCCCTCGGCCATGGACAACCGTCCGCTCAGTTTCGATGAGTTTGAAGGCCAGGTAAACCAAGTCGTTTTTGTGAGCGCCACACCTGCGGATTATGAACTGGAAAAAACGGAAGGTTTGGTGGTGGAACAACTTGTACGCCCCACAGGACTTCTTGATCCGCCGGTTGAAGTGCGGCCGTCGCTGAACCAGATCGACGACCTGATGGAAGAAATCCGCAAACGTGTGGAAGCCGAAGAGCGTACCCTGGTGACCACCCTTACCAAACGTATGGCCGAAGAACTGGCGGCCTATTTTGCCCGCATGGGCATCCGTTGCAGGTACATTCACTCCGAAATTGAAACCCTGGAAAGGGTGGAAATCCTGCGTGATTTGCGCCTCGGCGAATACGATGTTTTGATCGGGGTTAACCTATTGCGCGAAGGCCTTGATTTGCCAGAAGTATCACTCGTTGCCATACTCGATGCCGACAAGGAAGGTTTCCTCCGCAATGCGCGCTCGTTGACACAAACGGCAGGCCGCGCCGCCAGAAACTCGAACGGACTGGTCATATTTTACGCCGATAAAATCACGAATTCGATGCAAATGACCATAGACGAGACCAACCGCAGAAGGTTGGTACAAATGGCCTACAACGAAGAGCACGGCATTACACCCACTACGGTGCGCAAAACGCGCGAGCAAATCTTGGCGCAAAAAAGCATCCTCGACATCCGCGGTGTGGAACCAACAGCCTACATCGAATCCGAGCACGAACCATCACTCGCCGCCGAACCCATCGTAGCCATGGCGACGCGTACGCAGCTGGAAAAAATGGTGGCTGAAGCGGAAAACAACATGAAAAAAGCCGCGAAAGACCTTGACTTTATTTCGGCGGCGCAATTCAGGGATGAAATGTTGGCGCTTAAAAAAATGGCGAAGGACAAATTTGGTGAGTAGCGTTTAGTGGGTACTCCGGCGCTGATTTTGTCCCTATTTTTGAACATTCCTTCCATTTAGACCATTTACCTTCGGCGATCCTTATTCCAACTACCCCCGAATACAGTTGCTATGAACATATCTGATTTGTCCCTCAACCGCCCCGTTCTTGCCACCGTGATGAGCATTCTCATCGTGTTTTTTGGTGTCATCGGGTACCGGTTTCTGGGCGTCCGCGAATACCCGGCCATCGACCCGCCGACGATCAGCATACGCACATCGTACACAGGCGCCAATGCGGATGTGGTGGAAAGCCAAATCACTGAGCCGCTCGAAAAAGCCGTGAACAGCATCGCCGGCATCCGCAGCATCACATCGCAGAGCGCACTCGGCAACAGCACCATCACTGTGGAATTTGATCTCGGTTCGGACCTGGAAAGCGCTGCCAACGATGTACGCGACAAAGTGGGCCAGGCGCAGCGCGAACTTCCGCAAGACATTGACGCGCCGCCAGTAGTGAGCAAGGCAGATGCCAACAGCGACCCGATTCTTTTCATGCCCATACAAAGCAGCACCAGGAGCGTGATGGAACTATCGGACTACGCCGACAACGTTTTGGTGGAGAAATTGCAAACGATACCAGGCGTGAGTGAAGTGCGCATTTTCGGCGACAAACGTCCTTCTATGCGCCTATGGATCGACCCCGTGAAGCTTAGAGCATACAACCTTACTGTGCAGGACATACAGGATGCGCTCAACCGCGAAAACGTAGAATTGCCTGCCGGAAAACTGCGCGGCGACGCCACGGAATTGACGGTAAAAACCTTCGGGCGACTTACAACAGAGTTGGATTTTAACAACATGATCGTAAAACAAACGGAAGGACAAACCATCCGTTTCAGCGCTTTGGGTGAGGCCGTTTTGGGGCCCGAAAACGACGAGTTCGGCGCGCGTCGAAACAACATCTCCAATGTATCGCTTGCACTAATACCACAGCCCGGCGCCAACCTCATTGAAATCATCGATGAATTTTATGTTCGCTACGAGCAAATCAAAAAAGAAATGCCCGCCGATATGGTTGCTGAGGTTGGTATGGACAAATCGGTGTTCGTGCGCAAAGCCATCACCGAAGTAGGCGAAACCCTGTTGATCGCCATCAGCCTGGTGGTAATGATCATTTATTTCTTTTTCCGCAACTGGATCATTGCTTTGCGTCCACTTATTGACATACCCGTGTCGCTTATGGGCGCGTTTTTCATCATGTACGTGTTCGGCTTTTCCATCAACGTGCTTACCCTGCTGGCCATCGTATTGGCAACGGGACTTGTGGTGGACGACGGCATCGTGGTGACTGAAAATATTTACAAAAAAATTGAAGCTGGCGTAGATAAATGGACGGCGGCGCGGGAAGGCACCCGAGAGATTTTCTTCGCCGTTATTTCCACCTCCATTACCCTTGCCGTGGTGTTCATCCCGGTAATTTTTCTTCAGGGTTTCACCGGACGTCTTTTCCGGGAGTTCGGCATTGTAGTGGCTGGCGCTGTGCTCATTTCGGCCTTTGTGTCGCTTACCCTCACGCCGGTTTTGAACGTAAAACTCGGCAGTACCAAACCGCATGACCACGGATGGTTTTACCGCGTAACCGAACCATTTTTTGTAGGCATGGACCGTGTTTATGGACAAGCGCTGCGTTCCTTCATGCAGTTCCGTTGGGTTAGCCTTTTCATCCTGGCTGGTTGTTTTGCATCCATCTGGTATTTTGGTACCACCCTGAAAAGTGAGCTTGCGCCGCTGGAAGACCGCAGTCTTATTCGCGCCACCGTGGCTGCGCCCGAGGGCACCGATTTTGATGTGACGGAAAACATCATTTACCGCTTGTCCGAAATGGTAATGGACTCCATTCCCGAGTACCAGATGGTGTTCGGCATCACCGCTCCGGGCCGCATAGGCGCCGGCAGTTCCAACACCGGTTTCGTAAGTATCATGCTCAGCGAACCAGAAACGCGTGACCGCAGCCAGCAACAGATCTACAACCAATTGGTGCGCATGACCAGAAAATTCACCGAAGCGCGCGTGTTCCCCAACCAGGAACAAACCATTTCCACCAGCTTCGGAGCTGGCTTATCGTTGCCGGTGCAGTACGTTATCCAAAACCTGGATTTCAAAAAACTGGAGGCGGTGGTACCGCAATTCCTCGAAGAAGCGCGCAAAGACCCCACATTTGCCAACGCCGACGTGAACCTGAAATTCAACAAACCTGAAATACAGATCGACATCGACAGACTCAAAGCCAACGAGTTGGGCGTGAGCGTGCTCGACATCAGTTCGACCGTGCAGCTCGCCCTTTCCGGCCGCCGTTTTGGTTACTTCATCATGAATGGTAAGCAATACCAGGTGATCGGTCAAGTGGACCGCGCCGACCGCGATGCGCCCATCGATCTGGCATCCCTCTATGTGCGCAACAGCCGAGGCCAGATGATCCAGCTCGATAACGTGGTGACCATCCAGGAAGTGAGCAACCCGCCCGTACTTTACCACTACAACCGTTTCAAAGCAGCCACCTTCAGCGCCTCCCTCGCTCCGGGTAAAACCCTCGGTGAAGGCATCGAAGCGATGGAAAGAATAGCGGACAAGTTGCTCGACGATACGTACAACACCGATCTGAGCGGCCCGTCGCGCGATTTTGTGGAAAGTTCAGGCAATACCTCGTTCGCGTTTATCCTGGCACTTATCCTCATTTATCTCATCCTTGCCGCACAGTTCGAAAGCTTCCGCGACCCATTCATCATCATGATCACGGTGCCGCTGGCCATCGCCGGCGCTTTCATCACACTCGGCATCACTGGCCACACGCTCAACATTTTCAGTCAGATCGGTATGATCATGCTTATTGGCCTGGTGACGAAAAACGGTATTCTCATCGTGGAGTTTGCAAATCAGAAACGGGATGCGGGTATGAACAAACGTCAGGCTGTACTCGAAGCGGCACAAGCGCGTTTGAGGCCCATCCTCATGACCACTCTGGCGACAGTGCTTGGCGCTTTGCCCATTGCCCTGGCCTTCGGTGCTGCTGCCACCAGCCGCATCCCATTGGGTGTGGTGATCGTAGGTGGTTTGATGTTTTCCCTCATCCTAACCTTGTTCGTGATTCCTGCAATGTACACGTATTTGTCTGGCAAAAAACGCAGTCATGCCCCGTGGAACGAACCTGTGGTTCAGGAGGAAGTGTTGGAAGAGGAAGTGGCGGAGAAATAAGTTTGGGAGGGTGCAAAAGTCCTGCAGCGCCCTTTATGGATTTTTGCACAGCATTATGGATCATCTTCTTGTACAATCTCTCCAGCTCACAGCTCGAATCGAACCTAAGCACCTAAGATTTCTACACCATGAAATAGGTGGGAATGGCGTCTCATTGGCATAAAAGGCGCACGAGGGGTAAGTAAAACAACCCTGATGTTGCAGCGGTTGCGCTTGGGCGGAACAGAAATGAAGGGGATATACCTGTCGCTGGATGACCTACATTTCAACCTAAATACGCTTAGGGAAACCGTGGAGTATTTCAGGTTACAGGGCATCACACACTTTTTTCTCGATGAAGTGCACAAGTATCCAGGTTGGTCGCGCGAGGTCAAAAACCTTTACGATTTGTACCCGGATATCAATGTGGTATTTACAGGCTCATCCATCGTGGAACTGAATAGGCAGGATGTAGACCTGAGCCGTCGTACCGTATTGTACGGATTGCATGGATTGTCGTTTCGGGAATATTTGCAGCTGGTTGACGTACTTGCCATCCCAGCCATTCCTTTGGAAGACATCTTTACACAACACAAAACGATAGCCTTGGATTTGTCGCAACGATTGCGGCCGCTGGAGCATTTCGCAACATACCTGAAACACGGTTATTATCCATACTTTCTGGAAAACCGCGATTTGTATGCTTACAGGATAAAACAAGTTGTTCGCCTGATTTTAGAAACAGATCTGGCCACGGCCGAAGGCGGACGGGTCCAACAAACGCAAAAAATCGGTCAGTTGCTTCAAATCATAGCTGAATCTGTGCCGTTCAAACCAAACATTCAACAATTGGCTGGAAAGGTGCAATTGGACCGCAATACCCTGATACGATACTTACACCATTTGGAAAATGCCAGCCTTGTCGGGCTGTTGTATACTTAAGGCACCAACTTGTCATCGTTGCAAAAGCCTGAAAAAATTTACCTCCAAAACAGCAACCTGGCCTATGCGCTTGCTTCAGAAGTACCAAATCCAGGAAATGTGCGGGAAACGTTTTTTTTCAATCAAACCAGCTTCCGACACAACGTCAACTACGCTTTGGCAGGCGATTTTGTTGTAAACGACCGATGGACAGTTGAGGTAGGCGGCAAAACCAAAGGAAACGAACAAATTATGGCTGTTAAAAACAGCTTTCGCGTGTTGGATCAGATAGACATTGGTACGGGTAACAGCATTCCTTTGTGGTTGTTTGGGTTGTTGTATTGAGCGTTATCGTAACGTCATCAAGACTTTTACTGTACTGTTTGAGTCTGGGAAGCAAGCTGAGCAAATGGTTGAGCATGGTCCGATTTGAGGTTTAACATCCTAACGGCAACAAATATGCCACTCATAACGCATTTCTCCTGTGGTACACCCATAAATTAATTGCATTACCTTTATTCCGCATCAAATTCCAACCTTCACCGGGACGTCAAATTCCGCATTCCGCATTCAAATCATTCCGCATTCAAATCATTCCGCATTCGAAACATTCCGCATTCAAACATGTCGCATCCTTTTTTCATAGGCCCATTGGAAAATCATTTCCCATCCTGGCTGGCATCCCAATACTTCTCCAAGGTGCTCATCCTTTGCGACGAAAATACCCACACCCACTGCTTGCCCTATTTTTTAGAATCAACCGGCATGCCAGCCGAAACGCCTGTTTGCGTTATACCTGCGGGTGAACAAAACAAAAACCTGGAGACTGCTTCCATGGTGTGGAAAGCGCTGCTGGATGCGCAGATCGACCGCCACGCAATACTCATCAACATCGGCGGAGGTGTAGTTGGCGACCTCGGCGGATTTTGCGCCGCAACCTGGAAACGGGGCATCGGTTTTGTGCAGGTACCCTCCACCCTGTTGTCCATGACCGATGCTGCCATTGGCGGCAAAACCGGCATCGATTTTTATGATGTCAAAAACACCATCGGTGTGTTCCAAAATCCGGCCGCCGTATTTGCGGATCCGGCATTTTTAGGCACGCTTTCGCAAAAGGAACTTCACAGCGGCTTTGCCGAGGTAATCAAACACGCCGTCATTAAAAATCCGCTCCATTGGCATGAAAACGAACAATTGAAACCATTTTTCAACCATTTTCCAAACAATACAGGATGTTTGAATTGGATGGAAATGCTAAAAGAATCCACGGAAGTGAAACTTCGCATCGTACGGGAAGATCCGCATGAGCAAAACCAACGCATGTTGCTCAATTTCGGGCACACCGTTGGACATGCTTTGGAGACCTATTTCCTGCGCACCGACAGCCCGCTCACCCACGGCGAAGCCATCGCCCAGGGCATGCTGATGGAAGCTGAAGTTGCAGGCACTTCCACGCCTGCCCTTCGCGAGATCCTGACACGCCTGTACCCGCCAAGAGCGGTACCAGCCGAGGCATGGCCAGCGTTGTGGAACATCATGCTCAACGACAAAAAGAACAAAGCCGGCACGGTGCGATTCACGGTGCCGGCTTTGGAGCCTTATGTTATGAAGGTGGTTGAGCTTAGTAAAAATCCTTGGGCTTGACGATGGTGAACACCCTCGAAATGTTGAAACCGAAGCGAAGACCACTAAGCCACTTGTCGTTTTCGTCTTGGTAGAACCAATCCTCACGCGTATCGGAGATGATGCCCTTGTAGTTCATGTCGCCCGAGTTGGTGATGTGCAGTTGGAAAACGTGTCCGCCCGTTTCAATGTCGACGCCAAGTGCGAGTGCATTTTTGTAATCGTACGAAACAATCTGGTCGGGCAGCGTGTAATAATATTCCGCGTTGATGGCGACACGTTTGGTGATTTTAAGTCGGCCGGCAATGCCCATGGCAATGATGTCGTTGGCATCTTCGGTGGTGGGCACGAAGTTGCGGTGCAGAAGCGTGGGCATAAGTTGCAGGGTGAATGTTTCGCTGAATTTGCGGCCGATGAGAAGCTGGTGCGTGTAGCTCAATCGGTTGGAAAACAGTTCGTCACGAGGAGGGTCGGTAGCCGGAAAATCACTGGTTTTGATGCCCATATCGGCGTAGTACGACAAGGTGACAGGCATTACTTTTTTGCCGCTCGACTGCCTCAGGATTTTGTATTTACCAAACGTCTCCACAATTTTATCGGCATTGCTGCTGCGGCCTACACCCACCATGAAGCGGTCGGTAATACCGTAGTCGAAACCAATACGTGTGTTGGCGTTGTCGAGTCCCCAGAATTCCTCGAACCCGAACCGGAATTGTCCGAAACGGTGGGCGATTTTGAAATCGAGCACACCACGGGGGGTATTTTCGATGGACTGGCCACTGATCACGCGGTTTGCTTTGAAACTGGCGGTGGCATAATCGGTTGTGGGCCCTTCATCAAGCAGGTCGAGCAGGTCGTTCTGGGCTGAAAGCAAAGCCGATGTGCTTACAAAGAGCAGTAGCAGTAAGATTTTTTTCATTGGTGGTTTGTATTGGAAAAATTTGCAGGACTTGATGCTCAGAAATCAAGCTAACAAATCCTGCAAACCTTTTAATCCTGGTTAGCTTTTAGGCTCCATGGGTGCGTCGATGCTGATTTTTACTTCTTTCCCGACTTTATCACTCACGGTGCCGGGGATTTTGACATTGTAATCGGCGCAAGCTACGCTGAAATTGGTTTTTACCTGAAGCTTTCCATTTTTTACGGTGATGGTTCCGGGAATTTCCACGTCTTTTTTCACGCCATGCATTTCAATTACACCTTTGGTGCGCACCTTGTATTCGCCATCTTTTTTGAAGTTGACATCGCTGAGGTTTACGATTTTACCTGTAAATGATGCGTTGGGAAATTTGCCCGACTCCAGGTAGTTTTCGTTGAAGTGTTCCTGCATCAATGATTTTTCAAAAAGAAAGTTTTTGATGAGAACTTTCCAGGCCATGTCGCCGGTAGCAACATCGATTACCGCAGTACCACTTTTGTTGACGGCTTTAATTTCTTCCGGAGAAGACGGTGCCGTGGCGTCGAATTTGACGAGGGCGTTGCGGCTGAAATATTGTTGTGCAGGCAGCGAAACGCTGAACAGCAGACTTAGGATCGAAGCAAAAATGAGTTTGTTCATTGCTGAAAGTTTGTTGGATGAAGTAGTTGTGTTTGTTGGTTGTTTGCCCCAATTATGTTGAAAACAACCCAATTGGTGTCCTTGAAATCCTGAAAATCAATCCTGAAAATCTGGTTCCCTCGTACCTCGGGACAAGTGTTTGATTATGATTTCACCTCCACACAACGTGAAAGTTGTACATCGAGGTTGAATCCGGCGCAAATGCCTTTGAGGGTAACGGTTTCGCCTTTTTGAAAATCGGTGCGCGCGTGTTTGGTCAATGGATCCATTTCGCAGGAAACACCAAACCCATCGGGGTCGCCGGTTTCAAAGATTACTTTTACACTTCCGTCGTCGGCTTTTTCTATGTCTCGAATCACACCGTTTACAGCGATGGTTTTTTCGAGGTACTGCGCATTGGCTGCGTTCTCATCAGTTACGTATGCCTTAAAAAGCTCGCTTGCAGTGATGACCACATCGGTTTTTGCTGCCTGCACGTCCATGTGGGGTTTGTTCCAGAGATAGTACCCTACAGCGGCGGCGGAAAGGCCGAGCGCCACCAAAACGATCAAAATTTTCTTCACCATGGTTCTTAAATTTTAGACCAATCGATTAACCGATCAACCGACTTCAATTGTTTGGTGTTCCTGCATTCACCCACGCTTTGATGATGTCGAGGTTGCATTTCACCATCAGGCCCGTAGGGGGCATGGGCAGCGAACTGTTGTTGGTACGTTCAATCAGTTTGCCGTTGTCGGCGTACGTTTTGATTTCCAGGTAATTGGTAAGCGGTACACTTTCCTGTTGCCCGCCAGGTGCATGGCAAGAAACGCAGTTGGTGTTGATCACTGGCTGTACGTCGGCACTGAAACTCACCGCTGTGGTATCGCAGACGCCGCCGCCACTTTCGCCGTAAAGATCTTCTTCATTGTCGTAGTAACAGCCAGTTTGCAAGGTTGTTAGAAGGGTCATAAGACCCAGAATAAGTAATGTGTTTTTCATTGATGGTGTAAGTATGTGTTTAACTTTCAGCGCCCTAAACATACGACGATTTGTTGGTTTTAGGTTTTACAACAGTAATCCTGTCAATTGTTTGGTGCTCCGTCATCCACCCAGGATTTGATTTTTTGCTGGGTACAGGCGTCGAGTTTGGCACCTCCTTTGGGCATTGAGTTGGTGCTGCGGCTCACCGATGTGTACAGTTTGCCGTTTAGTGCCTGCGTTTTTATGGTGGCATAAGTGCTCAGGTCGATGCCACCTTGGGGTACACTGCCGCTGTGGCAACCTACGCAACGCGATTGCATGAGCGGTTGTATAAAAGCGCTGAACCCAACCGAAACCGTATCGCAGCCGCCGAAATTTTCGTCGCAACCGTTGTTTTTACCGCCCTGGGCCAGCCATTGACTGATGAGGGCGATCTGATTGGCCGACAATGGATTATTGGGTGGTTGGGGCATACGGTCATCGGGATCGGTCTCCAGGATGACCTTCAACAATTTGTTTTCATCGGGATCGTTTACCGTTGCATTTTCAACTGTTTGCACCATGGAGGCAAACGACGTTAGGATGATCCCTTCTTTGTGGTCCTGCGCATTGTGACAACCAGATTGTGTGCAGTTCGAAACAAGTATGGGTAAAATTTGGTTTTGGAAGTAAATAGAGTCGGGATCGCACGGAATACCCACGGGCGGCGGTGTAGTGGTGTCCACCGGACCAGGTCCAGGCCCGGGATTGACGCCGTCATCGAACGGGTCGTGTTTGCAGGCCATTGTCGTCAAAGTTAGGACTGCTAAGGCTAACAGGAATTTGGGAGCGTACAATCGCATGATTATTAAAATTTATGAGGCATGTTTTCGAATTCAAAGTTGTGACCTTCAAACGATACAAAAGTATCAACCTATTTTGCAGCCCGGTTCCAAACATTACCGAACAAGGAAAAATACCTACTGAACATGGAAAATCGTGACTGGAAAGCTTGGTTCAAACGCCTCGGTGTGGCTGGCTTTTTATTCTTCTTTGCTAAAGGGCTTGTATGGATTGCTATTTTTTTTGGGCTTTTTAAAACATGTAGCACCGCTTAAGCATCTTTTGCAAACAAATTATTTTTAATTTTG
Source organism: Chitinophagales bacterium (assembly GCA_038249605.1). Classification (GTDB taxonomy): domain Bacteria; phylum Bacteroidota; class Bacteroidia; order Chitinophagales; family Saprospiraceae; genus M3007. The sequence continues at coordinate 15,902 of JBBSDH010000049.1, forward strand.
CGCCTGCAAAAACAATCCATGGCAAAAAAGAACGCATCGACCACCCTCGCCGAAGAAACCGATCTGGTAGATCCCAATTTCATATCCATCAAAGGCGCACGCACCAACAACCTGCGCAATGTGGACTTGAAAATACCGAAGAACAAACTTGTAGTGGTTACCGGTGTGTCGGGCTCGGGCAAATCGAGCATCACCATGGATACTTTGTACGCCGAAGGCCAACGCCGCTACGTGGAAAGCCTTTCCAGCTACGCCCGCCAGTTCCTGGGTCGAATGAAAAAACCCGACGTGGATTACATCCGCGGTATTTGTCCGGCCATCGCCATCGAACAACGCGTCACCACCGGCAATGCCCGCTCCACCGTGGGCAGCATGACCGAAGTTTACGATTTCCTGCGCCTGCTTTACGCCCGAATTGGTCTTTTCTATTCGCCCGTAAGTGGTGAAGTGGTGAAAAAACATGAGGTGACCGACGTGGTGGATTTCATCAAAAACCAACCCGACGGCGCGAGAGGTCTCGTACTCATCCCCTTCAGCCAAAAATACAAGGAACGCAGCCTCGAACAGGAACTCAAACTCCTGATGCAAAAAGGCTATACACGACTGCTTTTCAAAGGCGAAATACTACGCATTGAAGAAGTGCTCGAAGCTGATACCTTCGACCTTTCAGACAACGCATACAAGTTCCGCGAACGAGAACTCAGCATCCTCATCGACCGCTTCGTTGTGAACCACTCCGACATGAGCGAGTGGATGCGCCTGGCCGACAGCATCAACACAGCTTTCTACGAAAGTGAAGGCGAATGCTGGATCGATGTGGTTGACCCTGTACATGAATTCAGGCAGTTCAACAACCGCTTCGAGCTCGATGGTATCCAATTCCCGGAACCCACACCACAACTTTTCAACTACAACAATCCCTACGGCGCCTGTCCCACCTGCGAAGGATACGGGCGCATATTGGGCATCGACCCGGATAAGGTTTTCCCCGACAAAGCCAAAAGTGTGTACGACGGAGCCGTAGCACCATGGAAAGGGGAGAAATTTGGCGAATGGCTCGAAGCTTTCCTGAGAAATGCCCATCAATTTGAATTTCCGGTGCACCAGGCTGTTGAAAAACTCAGCAAGGATGAGGTGAAACTACTCTGGACCGGCAACCAATGGTTCGAAGGCATCAACGCTTTTTTCCACGAACTGGAAACCAAAACGTACAAAATCCAGAACCGTGTGACACTCGCACGTTACCGCGGACGTACCACATGTCCTACCTGCGACGGAGGCCGTTTGCGCAGTGAAGCACTTTGCGTTCGCATTGGCGGAAAAAACATCTCAGAGCTCACCGACGTTCCACTTGATGAGGTGCTCGATTTTTTCCAAAACCTCAAACTAAGCGATCACGACCTCTCTGTAGCCAAACGCCTGCTGTTGGAGATTAAAAATCGCCTTAGATTTATGGTAGAACTCGGTTTGGGCTACCTCACACTCGACCGCATTTCCAGCACCCTCAGCGGTGGCGAAACCCAGCGCATCCACCTTACTCGAACCCTCGGCAGCAACCTCACAGCCTCCATGTACCTGCTCGACGAACCTTCCGTGGGCCTGCACCCGCGTGACACGGGTAGGCTGGTGCGTGTGCTCAAAGAACTGCGCGACCTGGGCAACACCGTGGTGGTGGTGGAACACGAAGAAGAAGTGATCCGAAACGCCGATTATCTTGTAGACATGGGCCCCGAAGCAGGCGTTCACGGCGGCAATGTGGTGTATGCCGGACCATACGCCGACATCGACAAGGCCGCGCCGGAAAGCCTCACCACCAAATACATGAACGGTGAAATGCGCATCGACGTGCCACTGGTACGGCGCAAAGCCAGCGAGTTCCTGTTGCTGAAAGGTGTGCGCCAGCACAACCTCAAAAACATAAACGTACGTATTCCACTACACTGCCTCACGGTGGTGAGCGGTGTGAGCGGCTCTGGCAAAACCACGCTCGTGCGCGATATCCTTTATCCCGCTCTTCAACAAAACCTGCCCGACCAAAGCGGCAAACAACCCGGTTTGTTCGACGGCATAGAAGGTTCGATGAAAAAAATCGGTCGCGTAGAGTTCATCAACCAAAGCCCCATCGGCAAAAGCAGCCGCTCCAATCCTGTAACTTATGTAAAGGCATACGATTACATCCGCGACCTGTTTTCGAGCCAGCAACTGAGCAAAATACGCGGTTTTCAACCCAAACACTTCTCCTTCAATGTGGAAGGTGGCCGTTGTGAAACCTGCAAAGGTGAAGGCGAACAAGTGGTGGAAATGCAGTTTCTGGCCGATGTGCACCTCGAGTGCGAAGAATGCAAAGGCAAACGTTTCAAACAAGAAGTACTCGACGTACAGTACAAGGGAAAAAGTATTTTTGATGTTTTGCAAATGAGCATTGAGGAGGCACTTCAGTTTTTTAAAGGCAACAAAGAAATAGTGGACCGCATCAGGCCACTGTTCGAAGTAGGCCTCGGATACGTCCAGCTCGGACAATCATCGAGCACCCTGTCCGGCGGCGAAGCGCAGCGTGTAAAATTGGCCAGCTTCCTGATCCGCGAAAATTCGGGCGGACACATCTTTTTCATTTTCGACGAACCTACCACAGGACTGCATTTCCACGACATCCGCAAACTGCTCACCGCCATCAATGCCCTGGTGGAAAAAGGCCACTCAGTACTTGTGGTAGAACACAACATGGAAGTGATCAAATCGGCCGACTGGCTGATTGATTTGGGTCCTGAGGGCGGGCGTGAAGGCGGACATTTGGTGTATGAAGGAACACCAGAGGGGTTGGTAAAGGAGCCTAAAAGCTACACAGGTGCTTATTTGAAGGAGAAGTTGCGTTGAGACCATTCCGCATTCAAACGATCCGTTAATAGGTGGCTTTTTCAAAACTTCATCGTCTAAGCATGTGTTCGTTTGCTTTACGGTAAAGCCTTCGTACCTTTGCGTGACTTTTCCCTCGGTTTTATTCCTTCGATTCTGTGTACCTGCCGTTCTGCGTTGGAACGGCTTCAACCCGTAGTTTTTCGCCATGAGCGATCCTATCCATCACGAATGCGGCATCGCCGTTTTGCGCTTGCGCAAACCTCTTGAATACTACCACGACAAATACGGTACCGCCTTTTACGGCGTGCAAAAGCTCCAGTTGCTCATGCAGAAGATGCGCAACAGGGGCCAGGATGGCGCTGGCATCGCTACCATCAAACTCAATCCGGAGCCGGGCACTCGGTACATCAGCCGCAAACGCAGCAATGCACCCAACTACCTCACTGACCTGTTCGACATGGTTTGGGGCCGACTGAAAAACCTCACACCCGAACAACTTAGCGACACCGCCTGGCTCAAAAACAACGCTCCTTACGCCGGAGAAGTGCTCATGGGTCACCTACGCTACGGCACCCACGGGGGCGATTCGATCGAACAGGTACACCCCTTCCACCGTCAAAACAACTGGATCAACCGCAACCTTCTGCTGGCCGGAAATTTCAACATGACCAATGTGGACGAGCTTTTTCAGGAACTTGTCGACCTCGGCCAGTACCCCAAGGAAAAAAGCGATACGGTGACCGTGCTCGAAAAAATCGGCCACTTCCTCGACGATGAAGTGCAACGCCTGCACACCTGGTACAAACCCGACGGACACAGCAACCAAAAGATCAACCAACTCATTTTTGATAACCTCGACATCCAGCGACTGCTGCGCCGAGCCACCAAAAAATTCGACGGTGGCTATGTGCTCGGCGGACTTGTAGGCCACGGCGACGCCTTCCTGATGCGCGACCCCAACGGTATCCGTCCGGCCTACTGGTACATGGACGACGAGGTCATCGTTGGCGCCTCCGAACGACCAGCCATCCAAACCGTCTTCAACGTGAAATACAAACACGTAGAAGAAGTAAAACCCGGTCACGCCCTCATCGTGAAATACAACGGCGACGTGTCCGAACTGCCGTTCACGGAACCTAAAGAGAAAAAATCATGCTCCTTCGAACGCATTTACTTCAGCCGGGGCAACGACCGTGAAATTTACGCCGAACGCAAAAAACTCGGCGAACAACTCGCCCGCCCTGTCCTTGAAGCTGTGAATTTCGACCTGGACAATACCGTCTTTTCCTACATACCCAATACTGCTGAAGCCGCCTTTTATGGCCTTAGCGAAGGCCTCGACAAAGAACTCAACGCCTGGAAACAGGAAGAGATCATGAAGGCCAAGGACGGTAAAAAGCTCACGGCAGAAAAACTTGAAAAAATCCTTAACGTGCGCCCAAGACTTGAAAAACTGGTGCACAAGGACGAAAAACAGCGCACCTTCATTGCCAATCTTAAGGACCGCAACAACATGGTGAGCTTCGTGTATGATGTGACCTATGGTCTTGTGATGGACGATGTGGACAACCTTGTTCTCCTCGACGATTCCATCGTGCGCGGTACTACCCTGCGCGACAGCATCGTGAACATCACCGCGCGTTTGCAGCCTAAAAAGATCATCATTCTTTCCAGCGCGCCGCAGATCCGCTTCCCCGACTGCTACGGCATCGACATGAGTAAAATGGGTGATTTTGTGGCTTTTCAGGCCCTCGTTTCTTTACTCAAAGAAACCAAACAAGAAAACTTGCTCAAGGAAGCTTACGAGCGTTGTAAAGCCTCCGAAAACAGGCCCGTGGAAATGATCAGCAATGAAGTGGGTGTGTTGTACGATAAATTCGATTACTGCCAAATCAGCAAGCGCATCGCAGAAATCGTGACGCCTGCTGGTATCATTCCCGAAGTACAGGTCATTTTCCAAACACTTGAAGGCTTGCACCAGGCCATCCCGGGCCATACAGGCGATTGGTATTTCTCTGGACGCTACCCTACGCCCGGCGGCAACCGTGTGGTGAACAGGGCATTTATGAACTTTATGGAAAATGTGGATGCAAGGGCGTATTGAGTAGTTTGCCAAACATGGGTAAAAACATGAGGCACATAAGCGTTAATCTGCTTATGTGCCTCATGTTTTTACCCAATATGCCCCATGTTGTACATTCCAATTGTTCGGCAATACGGAATGAGAAAGCGACCCTCTGAAATGCTGGACCAGATGCGAACACAGTTTTAAACCCGCGCGGTGGTCCGGGCATCGACGTTGAAAAGCATTCTTAAAAATAGGAGATGTGTATGGAGGAAGGGAGCGAGCGGTCGATCCGACTGGCCCCTCTCCTTTGAGGGGCACAGCCTGGATCAAAACACGCTTCATTGTCAAACTGTTGGCGCTCTTCAAACCGCGCGATAGCGGTTCGCATGAACACAGTACAAAGGTAG
>JBBSDH010000050.1:0-21063 GCA_038249605.1 Chitinophagales bacterium
AAATGGCATTGGCAACATTGCTTACGACAAGCAGAACAAACAATTGTTTGCAACCAATCTTGAAGACGGGAAAATTTACAGAATTGATGTAAATACTGGAGCTATTCTTGATACCTATGACCCTTGGATTGCCGACAACGGTAGTGCCGGAATTGTGAACAACCTGGCAGAACGTGTTTGGGGAATCGGAGTCAATTACGAGAACGGGCTGGTTAAAGTCTATTTTCCAAGGGTATCAGGCTCGCAGAGAAGCCTTTATTCGATAACCCTGAACAATGGCGCATTCCCAGCGGCCAACTCGGAAGTAATCGAAATCTCCAACTTGCCAGGAAACCAAGAAATCATATCAGATTTGGCTTTTTCCTCCAATGGCAATGAATTACTGATCGCCGAAAGAGGAAATCCTCACTCAGCTTTTGTTGGAAGCTACACCAGATCGGGAAGCTGGAATTTTAACATGCAATATTTTGTAGGATCAGGCTTTGGAGGTAATTCAGCAGGAGGTGTGGATTTTGCTTATACCGAAGTGAACAGAAACCCAAGTGCAAAATGCGATGAGTTCTTTTTAGCTACTGGAAACGCCATGCTTGCACGAAATTCAAGTATTTCACCCATTTATGGCATTGAAGCCATAAAATACAGCGGAAATTTATCATCTAATGCACCTATGCCTACGGCAAACCAGGACACTGATTGGTTTATTGATTTTGATGGTTCTGGTGGAACCACTACAAAAGGCAGTATTGGAGACGTTGAGGTGTTTGATTGCACGGAATGCGTGAAATGCAGCCTGGACAATTACTAAATTGGGCCATTGACAATATCAGGGAAAAAACTTTGAGGTGCTTCATTTGTGTCATACATTTGGCACATGTGCAGTACCTTAAAGTTTTTTATACTTCGCGCTGCTAAGTTTGCAGCACGGCCTTTGGCCAATGTTCTGAATGGTAGCGCCCAGCTTGACAAACGCGGTTCGAAGATGGTTTAGACCTAAATATCAACACGTACTTAAGCGCACGAACCAACCGCAAAGCGGTTTAATACGAATAGCCCCGGGGGAAACCCGGGTAGCATTGAAATGTTATCCCAACCGCAAAGCGGTTGAATATGAATGAACCCAAGCTGGATTACAAATTGTTTTTTGCATACCATTTTCACAACTTTCTTTGATTGCTAAAGCAATGCCTGACTGGATTCATATTCAACCGCTTCGCGGTTGCGAGGGTACAAGGCTGCTTCCTCCGGGTTTCACCCGGGGCTATTCATCTTCAACCGCTTCGCGGTTTGGGACACTTGGTTTATTATACCTTACACTGCCAAATTTTCAGCATGGCATATCAGTTTTCATGCTGAAAACTTGGCAACGTACAGTATACCAACACAAGGTCTATGCAAGGTTCTTTGCCAAGAGACAGTCTCAATTACTGCCTCTTTCATTCATTACTACACCCAACAAAAAAACATCAGACTTAAGCACCCTGAATGATCTAGTAATTTCATCCATGGTTTTTTGGTCTTTTTGGTAGCACCTTCCTTTAAAAAAAAACCCAAAATTAGTTTCGGGTTTATTTTGATTGTAGGAATGATCCTTTTGGTAATCTTATTGTCCCCAACCATTGGATTAAAATATGTTGTAAATGTTGATTATATTTAGCAGCCAGCCGTTAGCTGTTGGCAAAAATTGTAGCTTAAACATTGGCCTCATACTTTGTTAACTGCTATCGGCTAACAGCTAGCAGCTAACCACTCTTACTCAAATCTGCGTTTAAAGAACCACGAATTGTCATTCATGGTGAAGCCGAGTGTGATGCGGAAATACGTTTCTTCGATGGGAGTATTTGCGCCTACTTTGCCGAATTCCAGAGCCGTGTTGATGTAGGAGGTCTGTTGGCGGGGCAGGACGAGGGGGAAACCAAATCCGGCTGAAAGTCCGATGTCGTCGATGCCGTCGCCGTTAACCAGGCGGGTGTCCTGACGGTAGTAGGCTCCCAATCGGTAGCGGATGCGTTTGGTGTAGTTGTTGTAGGAAAGCATGTTGGGAATGTATTCCACACCGGCTTGTACGTGGGACGCGTTGCGTTGGGTTTCCGGACGAATTTCATTCGAATAGGCAGCACCACCGATGAAGCTGTATTCGGCGCCGAAGCGCAATTTGCCGAGTTCGGTGAACATGACACCCACCGTAACCGTGGCCGGTATCGTCAGGTCGCGCCTCAGGCCGATTGCTGACAAGAGGGTATCGGGATTGCTAAACTGGCCGTTGGACTGCTGGCCGCGGCTTCTGATGCGCAGGATGTCCGAAGTCGTTTTCATGTTGTGTTTGCTTTCGCCGCTGAGACCAAAAGTGATGAAACGCGTTGCCACATCCTTATCGTTTTCAGCGTATTTAAGCACATGGTCGTGTTGTACGCCCAATTTCCAGGCAAACCCGCTGACCGAAATCTGGTCGCGGTAGGTATTGGCGAACGTTGGGAAGGAGTCGTAAAAAACGTTGTTGTTTTCGTAAATGGATTCGCCGAATTGCCAGGCAAGGTTGATGCCGGCAGACGTATTTTTGTACCGCACGGCATTGCTCCAGGTGAATCGGTAAGTACCACCGGAACCGGTATAATTGCTGTTGACCGAGTCAACGGCCGGACTCATGATGTTTTCGCGGGTTAAAACGTTGTAACCCACCACGGTGTAAGGTGTGATGGCTATACCCATACCGTATTTCCAGGGCGATTTGTTTTTATCCATCACTTCGTTGATGGGGCTGCGCAGGGTGAAGCCCAGCGCGAGGTAAGCCAGGTTGCCGCTCCATGTTTCCAGATTTTCCTGGCCCGATTGGAAGCTGCTGGATTTGCCGTACAAACCATTATCCAGCACGGTGGTGCGCAAAAAAGCAAAAGACGCAGGGTTTCCGATGTTGAGGTGGTGCGGATCGTGGAACGCGGCGGACATGCCGCCCCACCCTGCCTGGTTGCCAAAAAATTGGCTGATGGGATTGCCCAGTCCGTAACGCGAGTAAGGTGCGTTTTGTTTGGGTTGGGCGTACAGGGTAGCCGAGGTAAAAACTAAAAGTAGAAAAGCGAATAACCGCATCGTCGAGTTATGCATAAGCAGCAACACCGGATTATGGTGCAGCCCGGGTTAAATGTTGTAAAATGTGGTTCAGGCCGTACAGCACAAGCGCCGGTTCGTGGTGCTTGCTGGTGAGGTTGAGGTGGGGCAAAAGCAGTGGCGCGTCGCCACCGGTCAGGATCACCACAACATCCGGCCATTGTTGTTCAAAAAGGCGCACAAACCCTTCTATTTCAAGTTTGGCACCGCGTAGAGCACCGTTTTGCAAGGCGGTCTGCGTACTGAAGCCCACGGGGTCGGTGGGCATGTCGAGCGGCACCATAGGCAACCGTGCGGTGTATTCGTGCATGGCTCTGATGCGCATGTGCAACCCTGGTGCGATGTTACCACCGGGATAAACACCATCTGCAAGCATCAGGTCGTATTTGATGCAGGTTCCGCAATCGACCACCAGGCAATGTTGCCCGGGAAAGAGGGCATGTGCTCCGGCGACGGCTGCGAGCCTGTCTTTGCCAAGGGTTTCCGGCGTACTGTACGCATTGCGGAAAGGCAGAGGCGTTTGATGCTTGAGTTCGTAAGCCCGGACAAAATGACGGCTCAGGTTTTGAAGCTGGGCCGGGTCGTGTTCAGATACGGAAGAAAAGATTACAGCGTCAACGCCGGTGTCTGTTCCATAACCCATCAGTTCGTCTAACGTCCAATCGGTCCAAATCGCTTGCTCGACCAGGATGTTTTCCTGAAAAAGTCCGATTTTGGTTCTTGTATTACCGATATCGAGGCTAAGATTCATGCATTTGGGCATTTGGCGGGCGCAAAGGTACGTTGAAAGTGTGGTAAAAGGGAGAAAACACAAGAGCCGCTCCAAAAAATCGGAGCGGCTCTTGCAGTTGTGGCTGGTGTGGCGGTAGTTACCCCAAATACGAGCGTAAGGCATTGCGGTTGTAAGCTTTGCGCAGGCGGCGGATGGCGCGTTCCTTGATCTGGCGCACACGTTCGCGGGTTAGGCCGAATTGCTCCCCGATTTCTTCCAGGGTTAGGGCTTTGAATCCATTAAGGCCGTAATAGGAAGCGATGACGTCCACTTCGCGGGGCGACAGAATAGACAGGCCCTGGGCGACTTCTTCTTTGAGCGACTCGTTCATGAGGTCAAGATCGGGTTCGCCACTGGCATCTTCGGGCATGAAAACGTCGAGCATGGTGGCATCGCCGTCGTCGGAATTGGCCAGGGGAGCATCGAACGACAAGTGGCGTAGTGTGGAGCGCATCATGGTTTGAACTTCGCGGGGCGACATGTCGAGCAATTCGCCGAGCTCTTCGTCCGTAGGTTCGCGTTCAAAGTTTTGTACAAAAGCGATGTATGCCTCGTTCACTTTGTTGTAGGAGCCGACTTTGTTGAGCGGCATACGCACGATGCGGCTGTTTTCGACGATGGCCTGAAGGATGCTTTGGCGGATCCACCACACAGCGTAGGAGATGAATTTGAAGCCTTTGGTTTCGTCGAAACGTTTGGCGGCTTTGATGAGGCCTACGTTGCCTTCGTTGATGAGATCGGACAGGGAGAGGCCCTGGTTTTGGTATTGTTTTGAGACAGAAACCACGAAACGCAGGTTCGACCTGGTGAGTTTGTCCAGGGCTTCCTGATCGCCATCGCGGATACGTCGTGCCAACTCGGCTTCATCATCACCGGCGAGCATCGGGATCTTACCGATATCGTTCAGGTATTTGTCCAGCGCGAGGCTTTCGCGGGTGGTAATCTTGTGGGTGATTTTGAGTTGACGCATGGTACAGGACAGGTGGTAAGGTTCGTTTTTGGGGAAAAGATCCTTGTTTTAAATGGTTTTCAGGAGCAAGGTACTCCGGTTTGAGGGTTTGTTGACAGGTTTTTGTTTTGTTTTCTATTAATACGTTGTTTTCACCAAAAGTTTCGCTTTTGTGTAAAATTTAAGTTAAAAAGATTGACTTTTTGCCAAAATACCAAAGCACACGAAAGCAAAACGGTTACATGCAAAGCATTCACGGTAGTTATACAATGTGAAACGTAAAAAAGTTCATAAGGATGTTGTTGTATGTGTTTTTTAAAAAACATTTACATGAATGTAGACGTAAAAAAACGGCAAAATGTGGATAGAGGGAATGGAATATGGCGTTAATAAAATTTAACATACCATAAAATGCTTTAAATCAAACCTTTATTTATTAATATTGTCTAAATTTATAAAATATATTTTCATACATGAGGTCGTAAAGCTACCTTTGAACTGTGTTTTTTTAATAGTCATCCGACAAAGTCTCTCTCATGAAAAAAAATGCTACACAAGGTTCGCACCTTGCGGAGTCTAATGCTGTATTGAGCACTTTTAAAAAGTGCTTTTGGCTTTCCGCTCTTTTGCTCCTGCCGTTTGTAGGACAGGCACAAACACCCCAACCACTTCCCTTCACACAAAACTGGTCGAATACCAGCCTGATCACCGTTGACGATGACTGGAGCGGCGTTCCCGGCATCATTGGTTTTCGGGGCGACAATTTGACTGCCGGAACCGGTACCGACCCTCAAACACTGCTTGCAGCTGATGCTCCCGGAGTGATTGATGTACTTGCAAATCTTACCTCTGCCAACAACAACACCGGTGGTGTAGCGGAATTTGACCTTCATTCCAACCGTGAGATGGTAGCACTCCAGGGCTCAGGCACTGCCGATGCACCCTACATCCGCATTGGAATTGTAACGTCAGGAAAATCGAATATTCGTGTACAATACAATTTGATAGATCTTGATACAGTAGATAACTCCATTCAACAGGTAGCTCTTCAGTACCGCATCGGCAATGCCGGCAGTTTCACCAACGTGCCTGCTGCCTATGTAGCCGATGCAACCAATGGCCCAATTTCCAATTACCTGACGACAGCAGTAGATGTGTTTTTGCCTGCCGCTTGCAACAACCAGGCTGAAGTGCAATTGCGCATCATGACCTCCAACGCTGTAGGCAACGACGAATGGGTAGGCATCGATGATATTGTCATTACTGCAGGACCTTGCGACATCACCAGTGTAACGTTTCAGAATGCCAGTGCCTGTAACGACAACGGCACACCCAACAACCCTGCAGACGATTATTTTACGGTAAACATCATAGCCGCCTTCGTCAATCCACCGACAACCGACAGCCTTCGTATTGAGTTGGGCGGCGACATCCTCACAGGCGGTGGTGCAACGAATGTTTCGGTTGTGGGCCTAAGCTCACCCCACACTTTTACTGGTGTTCGCGCCAGGGCTGATGGCACAGGCACCGTTGCTGAAGTAGAATTTACAGCTGTTGGAGCAAACTGCGTACAAACGGCCGTTGGCCCTGCAGTTGCCTCCTGCGCCGCAGTTTGCGACATCACCAGTGTAACGTTTCAGAATGCCAGTGCCTGTAACGACAACGGCACACCCAACAACCCTGCAGACGATTATTTTACGGTAAACATCATAGCCGCCTTCGTCAATCCACCAGCAACCGACAGCCTTCGTATTGAGTTGGGCGGCGACATCCTCACCGGCGGTGGTGCAACGAATGTTTCGGTTGTCGGCCTCACCTCTCCCCACACCTTTACGGGTGTTCGCGCCAAAGCTGACGGTACCCCGACTGTTGCTGAAGTAGAATTTACTGCTGTAGGAGCCAACTGCGTGCAAACAGCGGTAGGCCCCACGGTTGCATCTTGCTCCAATGCCTGCGACCCTGATTTGGTTGATCCGGTATTCAACGGTCCGCTACCGCAAGACACGACAGTTTCCTGTGATGCCGCCATTCCTCCGTTTCCCACACTTACGGCTTTCGACTTTTGCGACAATTCTGTTACCGTTCTTCCGGCTTCTTCGATCACGCTCGGTACCTGTCCACAGGAATACTTCATTACGCGCTCGTGGATAGCCACCGACGATAGCGGTAATGAAGCCTTTTACGACTACACCATTACGGTGGTGGATACAACGGCTCCAGTTCTGGCCGGTGTTCCAGCCAATGTTACCTTAAGCTGCGAAACGCCAGAGCCTCCTGCTCCAGTAGTAACAGCTACGGACAACTGCGATCCGAATCCTTTTCCATCTGCCATTTCCGGCATTGCACTTGGCGATTGTCCAGGTGAATATTTTATAAGCCGCAGCTGGACATTCGTTGATGCCTGTGGCAATGCTGCCTCGGCATCGCAATTGCTAACGTTTGTTGACATTACGCCACCGTCCATAACTTGTCCTGCAGCCGTTTCCGTTTCCTGTGTAACGGACGTGCCTGCCCAAAGCATTACACAGGTTACAGCCAGCGACCTCTGCAGCTCGGCTATGGTCACATTTGTGGGCGACCAGACGGTGAACCAGACTTGTCCGAACCGCTTTACCATTAACCGCACCTACCGTGCTACCGACGAATGCGGCAATTCGGCCACTTGCAGCCAACAAATCGTGGTGAACGACCAGATACCGCCAACCTTCAACGGTATGCTGCCTGCAAACCTCACGCTTTCCTGCAGCAACGCACTTCCATTGCCGGCCGTACTGACCGGCATCGACAACTGTCCGGGCAGTGGCACCGTACCCAGCATCCTGTGGATCAATGAGTTCCACTACGACAACGTAGGCACCGACGTTGGTGAATTCATCGAAATCGCCGGCACGGCAGGCCTCAATCTCAGCGCATACCAAATTGTGCTTTACAACGGCAACGGAGGTGTACAGTACGGCACCCTCACCCTGAGCGGTATCATTGACAACGAAAACAGCTCGGGCTTCGGCGCCCTTTCCTTTACGTTTACGCCTCCCGATATTCAAAACGGATCGCCAGACGGTTTTGCGCTTGTGCAAATTTCCAACGGCATGGTGTTGCAGTTTCTGAGCTATGAAGGCACCTTCCAGGCCACCAACGGACCGGCGGTAGGCATGTTTTCCACCGACGTAGGCGTTGCCGAAACGGCCACCACGCCTATCGGCGCTTCGCTGCACCTCATCGGTTCGGCAACCGGCCCTGCAGGATTTACCTGGGCAGTAACCAACGATGACACGCCCGGCGACCTTAATGCTGGCCAGACTGTACTGCCTTCCTCGGCTGCCATCCAGGCTGTTTTTGCCCAAACCTCTACACCCGGTAGCTGCGCAGGTTCGCGCATTGTGACCCGTACTTACACCATTACCGATGTTTGCGGCAATTCCGCCGTACATACACAGGTACTGACGGTGAACGACACCGATGCTCCTGTACTTACGCCGGCTCCTGCCAACGTAACGGTTGCCTGCACGGCAATTCCTACGGCACCTGCCGTTATCGCCACAGACGCTTGCGATCCTGCAGGTATAGTCGACGGTCCGGTTTGGATCAACGAATTACACTACGACAACGTTGGCGGCGACGTCGGTGAATTTATTGAAGTAGCAGGCCGTACAGGTACCAACCTCGCCGGCTACACCATATTTTTATACAACGGCAACGGTGGCGGTGCTTACGGCCAGACCAACCTCAGCGGCATCATTCCCAACCTGAGCAACGGATTTGGTGCCATTGCCTTCAATTACCCGCCCGACGGACTCCAAAACGGCGCGCCTGATGGTTTTGCGCTTGTAAAAGCAGGTGTTGTTGTTCAATTCCTGAGCTATGAAGGAACATTCGTAGCGGTAGGCGGACCTGCAAATGGTATGCTTTCCACCGACATCGGTGTCAGTGAGCCCGGATCTGATCCCGTAGGACTTTCGCTTCGCCTTACCGGCAACGGCGCTACGGCAGCTGCTTTTGTTTGGAACAACCCGAATGCAGCCTTCCCGGCTACTCCCGGCGCCATCAACCAGGGACAAACATTCCCGGCTCAACCGCCTGTTGGACTTCCAATTACATTCACTGAAACTACTGCACAGCCAGTGCCCAACTGTGCCAACCGCACCATTACCCGCACCTGGAGTGCGACGGATGCTTGCGGAAATGCAGCAACCCATACACAAATCATTACGGTTCAGGATTTGGTTGGTCCGGTAGTAACCTGCCAACCTACGCTTACGGTAAACCTTAATATTTGTGGTGAAGTAACTGTAACCAATGCACAAATCAGCTACACGGCTGTCGACAACTGCTCACCGACCAACAGTCTGGTACTGGTGCCCAACTCGGTAACGTTCGATTGCGACGATGATGGTGGCACTTTCCCGTTTGTGACAAGCGTACAAGATCCATGCGGCAACACCGGTACTTGCACCACGCAGGTAACCATACCTATTTTGGCGCGTTGCACACCCGCCATCGCCACCGATGGTTGTGTTTGCAAGGACAATGCAACGACCCTGACAAACGGCCAGTTCAACGAAACGATCCGCATCACTTCGTTATCGTGCAAAACGTGGACAATCATTGCCAATTCCGGATTGTACTCCACCAACAGCCCCAACCCGCCCGCAGCTCCAGTCCTTGTTGCTTTAGGCACGCTGTTTACCGAAAGCCCGGCCAACAGCGGCAACTTCAGCTTTACGGGTGTACATGTTGACGCCATCGGCTATTCCATCACCGTACAAAGCGAAGATGGCGAAATCCTGACCATCAGCAACGCTTGCCTGTACCCGAACCCAGTCATCACTTCGAACCTCGACGGTCCGTTCTGCCTGTATTCCGATCCGGTCACGCTCACCGGTAACCCCGGCGATGCCAACATCGTAAGCCAGGGCTTCACCGTCAACGGAACTCCCGCCACGGTGTTCAATCCTGGTAATGGCTTAGGTCAGTTTACCATCCGCTATACCGTGAATGGCGGCGTACCCAAAGCTTTCGGTCCAAACGATCCGGGCTGTATCCAATGGGTGGAAAAAATCGTACTGGTGGTGGCAACTCCACCACAACTCGCCTGCAACGACTTTGTGCAAATCTCTCTGGACGAGGACTGCATCACCGAAGTCACCCCCGACATGATCCTCGAAGGCTCTTATGCGTGCTTCGATGATTACACGGTGACCATCACCGGCCCCAATGGCGTGCCCAACTATGGCAACATTGTTACCGGCGCCAACATCGGTCAAACCCTCAAGGTGACCATCAAACACCTCGTAAGCGGCAATACCTGCTGGGGCAACATCACCGTAGAAGACAAGCTCGCACCGCAACTCACCTGCACCGACGTTTACACCTTCTGCGCCGTACCGCAGTACTCACCCGCTTACCTGCAATCCATCGGCCTTGCCAACGTTTTTCCCGTGGTGGATGAAAACTGCTCGGTGTTCAATCTCAACTTCGCCGACACATGGTTCGACCTTGGTTGCGATGATCTCGTTAACGGTCAAAGCGGTATTTCCTCTTACGTTCGCCGTGTGTGGACCGCCACCGACCCAAGCGGTAACCAGTCCTCCTGCACCCAGTTCATCTACTTCCAGCGCATCAGTGGCGTTCAGGTGACTTTCCCCAGCGACGTGACGGTGTCCTGCACCAACGGTGCTACCACTCCCGCTACCACCGGTACACCTTTCTTTGTACCCAACCCTGACTTCCCCTCTGTGGTGTTCCCGCTCTACCCCAACAGCAACTACTGCGAGCTGAACATCGTTTACACCGACCAGATTCTGCCCGTGTGCGACGGAACTTACAAAATCCTCCGTACCTGGACCCTGCTCGACTGGTGTGAGCCCATTTCGGTGTTCCCACCTTACAACCCGATCTACTACATTCAGCTCATCAAGGTTGAAGACAACCAGGGTCCGCTTGTTGCTTGTCCTACCGACATCACCGTCAACACCAATCCGTTCGACTGTGAAAGCGACACCAACCTGCCCGATGTTTTCATCGAAGATGCCTGCTCGCGCATCAACAACATCGTTGCCGAGTACCAGGTGGATGGCATTACGTACACCGTTAACGGTTCGCTCACCGACTTCCCCGGCAACAACCACTGGGATCCCGATACCCTCGGCGTTCTCGGGTTTGCAAACAACCTGCCTCTGGGAAGTACCGACATTAAGTACATCGTTACCGACGACTGTGGCAACTCCACCGTTTGCGACTTCGAAATCACTGTCGAAGACCTCGCGCCGCCTGCCGCGGTTTGCGATGAATTCACACAGGTGTCCATCGGCATCAACGGTTCGGTGCTGATCAATGCTTCCACTTTCGACGACGGTTCTTACGACAACTGTTCGGCCGTTGAATTCAAAGTGCGCCGCATGGATGTCAACCCCTGCCAGGAGGTGAATAAGTTCCACGACCAGGTACGTCTTTGCTGCTCCGATGTGGGCGATACCATCACCGTCATCTTCCGCGTTTACGACGTGGACGTTCCTGACGGTGATATCTCTCTTGATTTTGAAGAAGAGCACAGCAACGAGTGCATGGTTCAGATATTTGTCGACGACAAACTCAAACCCGTGTGCACCCCGCCTGCCAACGTCACGGTTTCCTGCGAAAACTTCGACCCCAGCCTCTGGGCTTACGGTTTCGCTACTGCCGCCGACAACTGCTGCGTGGATACCGTTCTGGTGACCAACATTCTCACCAACTTCGACACCACCTGCAACAAAGGCACCATCACCCGCCGTTACACTGCGGTGGACTGCTACGGACTCACCAGCACCTGCACCCAGCGCATCGTTGTGCAGTACGAGCAGGACTACTACGTGCGTTTCCCCAACGACAAACTCCTGTTTGCCTGCGACAGCTCCTTCTTCGATCAGCCCACCTTCTTTGGTGAAGACTGCGAACTGCTTGCTGTTTCTTACCAAGACGAGTTGTTCACCGTGGTGCCCGATGCCTGCTACAAAATTGAGCGCACCTGGAGCATCATCAACTGGTGCACGTACAACCCCAACATGCCCTGCATTTACGTACCCAATCCCAATCCGAACGTGAACGTCAATTCCCCGCAGAACCTGCCGGGACCCGTCGTTTCCGCTCCGGGTACCACCGGTGCATGGGCGCCAACGGTTGTGCGCATCAACCCGACCGACCCGACGACCACCAACTTCTCGATCTTCTGGGAGGCCAACGCCAACTGCTACCAATACAAGCAGATCATCAAGGTGATCGACAACGAAGATCCCGTGGTGGCCAACTGCCCTGCTTCCCCCGTGGAAGTGTGCGACCTGACGCCCAACGATCCTTTGTTCTGGAACGAAATGTTCTGGTGGGATAACACGATCGGCTCCCACGATTTGTGTGAAGCTCCGACCGACCTGACCATCACCGCCACCGATGCTTGCGCTGGAGAAAACATCAACATCCGCTACCTGTTGTTCCTCGATCTGGACCAGAATGGCACGATGGAAACGGTGATTTCCAGCACCAACCTGCCTGGGTTCAACAACGTGAAGTTCGACAACTTCAATACCCCGAACTACACGGGTGGCATCGATCGTGCATTCGACGGTCGTCCGGTGGGCAACAACCAGAAGTTCGGTTTTGCCCTGCAAACGACGGCCAATACCGCCGCAGGCACCAAAACTGCTGCCGTTCGTTGGAACACCTTCCAGAGCCCGAACAACTACGTGGTACCACAACTGCCTTATGGAACCCACAAAATCAAGTGGATTGTGGAAGACGGTTGCGGCAACGAAACGATCTGTGAGTATGTATTTACCGTGAAGGATTGCAAAGCGCCGACGGTGGTTTGTCTCAACGGTCTGAGCGTCAACATCATGCCTACGCAGATGATCCAGCTTTGGGCCAGCGACTTCCTCCAGTACACCGAAGACAACTGCACACCGACCGACCAGATAAAAATCGGCATCCGCCGCAAAGGAGCGGGCACGGGCTTCCCGACCAATCCTGACGGCTCGCCGCAAACAGGCGTTACCTTCACCTGCGCCGACCTCGGTACCCAATTCGTGGAACTGTGGGGCGAAGACGTTGCTGGCAACGCAGATTACTGTGAGACTTACATCATCATTCAGGACAATGCAGGTTTCTGCAACAGCGACAACGTAACGGTGGCTGGTGATCTGACGACGGAAGGTGGACAAGGTTTGGAAGACGGTCAGGTGAACCTGACAGGCTCCCACCCTGCCCTGCCGCCCATCAGCATGTTTGGCACTTCGGGCAACAACGGTGATTACATGTTCAGCAACGCCGTACCCAAAGCAGCAGACTTCACCATTGATCCGACCAAAGACGACGACCACCTCAACGGTGTTTCGACCTTCGACCTTGTGCTCATCAACAAGCACATTCTCGGCATCGAAACCTTTGATTCGCCGTACAAAATCATCGCTGCCGACGCCAACAACAGCAAATCGGTAACCACCTTCGACATCGCTGAGATCCGCAAGCTCATCCTCGGTATTTACACCGAGCTGCCGCAAAACGAATCGTGGCGCTTTGTTGACGCTGCCTACAGCTTCCCCAACCCGGACAACCCGTTTGTTCCTGCGTTCCCGGAAAGCAAGTCGGTTGCCGACGTACAATTCAGCCAGATTGACGAAGATTTCATTTCAATGAAAATCGGCGACGTGAACGGTTCGGCCATCGCCAACAGCTTCATGAGCACCGACGACCGCACGGCAGGAACACTCCTGTTCGACGTGGAAGACCGCCAGGTGAAAGCAGGTGAAGAAGTGCTTGTGAACTTCAAGGCTGCTGAGAAAGTGACCGCTTATCAGTTCACCATGACCTTCAACGGTATGGAAGTACTCGACCTCGTGCCGGGCGCCGACATGACGATGGGCAACTTCGGTGTGTTCGCTGATGTGATCACCACGTCGTTCGACGCTGATGTACAGGGCGCCTTCTCCGTGAAATTCCGTGCCACCAAAGACGGCAAACTGAGCAGCATGCTTGGTGTGTCGAGCCGTGTGACCAAAGCCGAGGCTTACAGCCCGGGTGGCGACCACATGGACGTGGCTCTGCGTTTCAACGGAAACAACGGCAGCATCGTGAACGGCTTAGGATTCGAATTGTACCAGAACCAGCCCAACCCGTTTGTAAGCAAAACCGTGATTGGTTTCCACCTGCCAGAGGCAACGGAAGCAACCCTCACGGTGTACGACGAAACGGGACGGATGATCTATACGCAGCAGGGTGATTTTGCCAAAGGCAACAATGCAATTACGCTTGATCGTGCGCAGATCAACACCATCGGTGTTCTGTACTACAAACTCGAAACTGCTACCGACAGCGCTTCGAAGAAGATGATTCAGACGAAATAAGTTTGAAGTTTGATGGATTAAAGTTTAAAGTAGTAAGAGGCATCCCGGGTTCGGGATGCCTCTTGTTTTTGGACGCGGCACTAAGCTGGTTACTGGTTTTGATTCTTAATAGATGAAACGAAATTCAAACCCAGGCTTTGGATCGCAGGTATACTTTAAAGCTATTTTTTTGCTCTCGTACCGAACGTCTTGATCGAGTAACAGCAAATTGTGGGGCTGGGTCAGACCTGATTCCCTGAATTGCAAACTGTGGTTTCCAAATGTTTGGATGGAAGTAAACAGGCAAAGCCTTCTAAAGCCAGGATCGAAGATAAGTGGAAGTTGAAACATCACTTCAGGGAATTGGCCAAAACCATGTTTCCACAAGTCTTTGTCGGGCTGAATCGCCAAAAGACCGGGGATAGAGACCTCAAGTACTTTAGCCAGCAACTGAAATGACGGCTTGGTTTGATCTTGAAGATCAGAAGAGACCGTTGGGTTGAAAAGTCCGGCATGAATGTTGATTTTTTCCGGAACAAGAATTCCGCCCGGTTCAAGGTCGGCAAGGAGGTTTATGCACAGAGGGACCTGGGGTTCTGTTTGCAATCCGTTTTGCATGGTTTCAGAAACTACCAGATGGTATGGTTTACAACTTGAAGTATCGAAGGAAGTAGCGTCGCACACGATGATGTCGCGGACATACGGTTCGAGTTGAAACGTCGTAACAATGTTGCGCAAGTAGGCAATACTGGAAGGGTTGATTTCCAGCAGGGTAAACTGAACTTCAGCAGGACTGTATGTGGGGATTAGTGGCAACATCAGTGTTGCAAATGGCCCTGTTCCGGCGTACAAAACATGGATGATTTGCCCAGGAAAGCGCTCCTGACAGGTTTTGATTCCGTAGTGAAGTCCAAGCAGAAATTTATGGGTACGCATAAAATCCTGGAGGCACATGGCCGCCCAGGAGGGTCCGATGGCGCGTCCGCTGGGAAGCCATATGTCCGTCCTGTTGGTTTCGTTTTCCACCTCAAAACCTGCGCACGAACTCAATAGACTAAAAAGCTCATTTACAGCAACATACAGCTCACCATAACTGCTTTTTGGAGCAAGGAGTACGGCTGAAAGCCTGTTGAGGTGCGCCCGGCGAACAGCATGGCTTTGTGTAGTCATATTCTACAAGAAAAAATACATGCAAGTGTTGTTTGATACTACCTGTAGGACTTACCCTTTTTTACAACGAATACCGAATTGGTTTTCAAACTTTAAACACAACGCATCCGACAGTCCTTCGTTGGGCATACAAAAGAATTGTTTCATGTTTTGTGCATGTTGTTCACCGATGCCTTCCAGAGAATTGAGGTAGTTGTAGTTGCAATAAACGGTATGCAATTGGGTGAGGCTTTCCAAAGGTTTCAGCGAGGAAACGTTGTTGAAATTAATGTACAATTCCTGCAATCCATGTATTGCCTCAACACCGTTCAAAGAGGATATCCGGTTGTTATTTACAAACAAGGATTTTAATTGTGGTAATTGTGCAATGATACTTAAATTGTCAATATTTTGATGCGTTGCAACCAATATTTCTAATTTTTGAAGGGCGGCAATGCCGGACAAATCATTGAGCTCAAAACTCATGTTGGGGTATGGGGCGCTGGGGCCTGCAAACCGCAAAGCGGGTGCAAAATGAATTTGCAACAACATGGGTTCAGGCAGCTCTTCTTCGGAAGAGCGCTTTAAAAGCACTTCATTGTAGGCTTTTTTCCATGCCGGAGATAGCTGTTTCCACCATTTCAGGTAAAATCCGAATTGATCCTGCGTTGGTTTGGTATCTTGCTGAGGTTTCATACGGTAGAGCATTAAGTAAGGTTGTTTGCCAAAGGTAAACCTAAAACTTATACATTTACCGAACGAACTGTTCGAAAAAATGATTCAATGAAACAAAAGGAATATACTGCGGTAATTATTGCATTTATCCGTTCCATCGGAATTGAAATTGCCCCCGGAATGGTACCTACAAACTCATTTTTACCCGGTGTGGAGATTGTAAACGGACAATTGGTTTACGACGAAAATATTTTGGAATATCCGGGAGATTTGCTACACGAAGCGGGACACATAGCTTTGGTTCCGGAAGTACACCGGCAGAAGCTCTCAGGCAACGTAGCTGAGCACGAATTTACGGACAACGGCGAAGAAATCGGGGTAATGTTATGGACGTATGCAGCTTGCCGGTCGGTTGGTTTACCTCCGGAAATTGTATTCCATTCGAAAGGGTACAAAGGGCAGAGTTCATGGTTGCTGGAGATGTACGGCTCAGGCAACTACATCGGCTTGCCGTTACTCCAATGGATGGGTATGTGCAGCAGAGGTGACGAAGTCACGCCATTTCCGCACATGATCAGGTGGTTGCGTGGCTGATCAGCTCAGGCAGTGGTATGAAGTAAAGGTTTCATCAAACAACAGACCTTCACGGCCTTTTACCACACAACGGGTTTGTACTTTTCCATCGTGTACTTTGGTTGTTATGTTTACCGTACCATCCAGGGTTTGGTACTTGTTGGGCAAATTTGCATTTAAGCTGCCGGACACCGGCATCAGGATATGAAAAAGCGGATCCGGAAGTTCGCGAAGCGCCTCGGCGGCGCGGCACAAAGCTTCGATTTGAAACCCGTTGAGGGTTTTTTGATGGCTCCAGACGCCTTCATTGTTTCTGAAAAAGACGGGCAGCAGTATTTCGGTGATGCCGGATGCGACATTACGTTGTAGTACAGGATAAAAACAGTAGGTTTCTTGCGCCCCAAAAAAGCAGAATGACGTGTTTCCAGCTGCAAAACCGAGTTGTTCCAGAAAAACGTTTTGTTGTCCAACCTGAAAACTGAAGTTTTCAGCAGAAAACTTTGCTCGAGGGCGGTGTTTGACCATCAGGGCAGTGCGCAGCTGAGTAATCCATTGCATTACAGAAGTTCCTTGAAAAAAAGGAACGGCAGCAAAAGAGGACTGTAGGCCAAGCCCGGCGACGCCCAATGTAATGGTTCGGAAAAAGGTATTTCTTTTCATGGGTGAGGTGTTGTATTAAATTTCCAAAACCCGAGGAACAAAAGCGGTGTGTTCAACGGGTTTTGGGTTACACAAAGGTATTGATTCTGAGCAACTGGGCAACAATTAATTGCGGCTTGGAAAGATGCCTTCCAGAGCAATGGAAAAGTTGGTACCCAGGTAAGGTTGTTGGATGTTGAAGGGCAGATTGTTTCCTGTAAGAGCGAGGGTTGCCGTAACGCCGCCCAAAGAACCGTTGCCTGTGTTTGCCGCCGCGAAAAAATTATTGACTTGGCTGGCGATGATGTTACCTGCAGGTTCTTCGGAAGTAGTGCTGGCGGTGGTGACAGGAACATTTGCTGTTGCCGGATGGGTATGGAGAGGCATGTTGGCTACCGTAAGTGTCGTGTTTTCCGATCCGGCCACTTGCCCAAGGGAGATGTTGGATAAGCCTGGACCCTGCCCCATGCCAATGGGTACACGCCCCCTAAAATCAGGCACAGCGAAAGTGTTTTGCCCGTCACCTCCGTAAGTGGTGCCAAGAAGAGCAAAAAGGGCACTATACTCGGAAATGGGAAAGAGCTGGCCTTGGCACAATACCCAGCCTTGCGGGGCAAAATTGAAGCCGAACATCATGATGTTTCCTATGAAAACGTCCATAATAACGATAATTAAGTAGGTTGGAAAGTTAGGTTATCAGTTTCTGCTCGGGAAAATGCCTTGAAGCGCTATGCAGAAGTTGATTCCAAGGTATGGCTGCATGATGCTGAAGGGTTGGCTGCCGCCCGCCGTAGCGACCGTTGCAGTAGTGCCGCCCATCGAACCGTTGCCTGTGTTTGCAGCCGCGAAAAAATTGTTGACCTGGCTGGCGATGATGTTGCCGGCAGGTTCTTCGGAAGTTGCGTTGGCGGTGGTGACAGGTACGTTTACGGTTGCCATGTGGGTATGGGCAGGCATGTTGGCTGTCGTAAGCGTCTTGTTTTCCGTTCCGGACAACTCTCCCTGTTGTATATTGGAAAGTCCTGGACCCTGACCCATGCCAACGGGTACACGACCCCGGTAATCCGGTAATCCGAAGTTGGTTTGCCCGTTGCCTCCGTAAGTGGTGCCCAGCAGGGAAAAAAGTGCTGTATTTTGAGCGATGCCTAATAATTGCCCACTACAGGTTGCCCAACCTTGCGGGGCAAAATTAAATCCGAACATCATAATGTTTCCAATAAATGTATCCATGTCGGTTTTTTTTAAAAAATATTTGGTGAAAAAAATGTGAAAAACAAGACAGAAGAAGGGGCAAAAACCGCTAAATGGTGCGGTACAACTATGGGTGGTAAAAGTAAAAAATGTTTACCGAAAAAAATAAGTGTTTTTTAAATGTATGACGAAAACAGGTATTTTTATCTGTTGTGTATGTTAAAGTGGAAAACCCATGAACATTTATAAAATATACGGTTTATATTTGCACTGTATTTCAACCTAATCCATCGTTTCCAAAACTCATGAAGGGTTAAGGTTTTTCCCCAGATTCAACTTTTCCCTTTTACTTGGCTTTTTATCCTTTGTGTAGTTACCACAGTACAAGTCTGTTGTGACGACACTTTCTTGTTTATTCCCTTTGGTACAACAAAGGATTACTCCCATGTTAAGTTTCAAAAGTTTACGCTCATGAACAAAATTGTACTTTCTTCTTTACTGTTGTTTTTTGCCTTTACGGCAAGCGCACAATACAACGAGACGTTTTCTACACCCAACAAGGGTTATCTGCCCGGATTTGTTGATGATTTTACCGGTGTAGGCTGGACTTTGAGTGCATGGGAGCAAGTACCCAGCGGCAACAGGGATGCCAATGATGCCCTGCAAACAGGCCCCGGCACAAGCTCAAGCACAGCCATTCCTGCAGGCGTACTCGGCGGCAGCGACTTGGATCAGGAAGTTTGCTGGACGAGTCCTTTGCTGAATTCATTCACAAACGGCAACATAACGTTTACAGCCGATATTACTTATGCAGGTTTTGACGGCAATCAAAATTCGCCACCTTTCGACGCCATCAATGTGGAATACCAGGTCAACAACGGCCCCTGGGTACGTCAAGCCAATGTTTTGGGCGCCAACGGAGATCCTGCTTTTACACTCAGGTACATAATCAACGGCACTTTTGACGGATCTTTTGCTGCTAATATGACCATTCCGGTCACTCCCGGCAACACCGTCCGTGTCCGTGTATGTTTCAGCAACAATGCCAATGCGGAATTGGTAACACTTGACAACGTGAACGTGACGGGTGTTTCGCTCAACTGTGCTCAGCCTGTACTCAGCACGGTGGTTAGCAATATCGTGTGCAACGGCCCCAATTCGGGTGCCATCAATCTCAGTGTTACCGGTGGCACGCCGGGTTACACGTATGTTTGGTCCAATGGCCCTACAACACAGGACATCTCCGGAGTGGCTGTCGGGTCCTACACCGTCACCGTAACGGATGCAGCCATGTGCACTCAAACCACAACTGCAACGGTCGTTGGTTTACCCATCGTTCAAAGCGCCATTACCAGTCCCGCATCCTGCGGACAATCCAACGGCAACATAGACCTGACCGTAAGCGGTGGCAATCCCGGCTACTCCTATGCCTGGAGCAACAGCGCAACAACACAAGACATCAGCGGCCTCGCTGCCGGCAATTACACGGTTACCATCACCGACTCCACCGTTCCAGCGTGTACTTCCACGGCCATATACGCAGTTGCAGCTACCGGAGCTGGAAATTATGTTGAAACGTTTGGTGTAGCCGGTAAAGGTTACCTGCTCAACCAGCAGAACAATTTCTTTGGTGTGAATTGGTCCCTGTCGCCATGGTCCAACGAGCCTCCTGCCCCGGCAGGTACTGGCCGTGATTTGGGCGATTATTTCCAAACCACCGCAGGTGGTAAACTGGAAGTAGTGGATACCGATTCTGAAGTTTGCTGGACCAGTCCGGAACTCAATACTTCGGTTCCACCCACGTTTAATTTCCAACTGGACCTAACATGGAACGGTTTCGACAACGAAGATTACATTTCCGTCCAATACAGCTTAAACAACGGCCCGTTCGCTGCCTTGCCAAACCAATTCGGCGGTGGTGTAGCCACAGTACAATACCCATTTCCTAATTTAGATCAGAATGGATCTGGCCTGGTGGTTTCACCCGTATTGTCGGCCGCTAAGCTTCAAATCAGAGTTTGCGTACTGACGAACTCACAGGCGGAAGCCGTAACGTTAGACAACATCACCGTACCCTTCCAAACAACAACCTGTTTTGGACCCACAGTGGATGCCGGTCCAGACCAGACACTTTGCTTGACGGCAGGTTCTGCCACCATGGCTGCCACGATTTCCGATGGTACGGGAACGTGGAGTGTCTTTAGTGGCCCGTCAACAGCAAGCTCACAATTCAGCAATGTCAACAGTCCGACGGCAGTATTTACGCCTGCCGGTGGCTCAGGTGCTTACACCCTTCGCTGGTCGGGCACCAACGGTAGCGGCACGACGACCGACGACGTGGTGATCACCTTCAACCCGACACCCAACGCCGTGGCTACGCCCGCGTCGCAAACCATCTGCTCAGGTGGTACCATCACGACGATTGTCCTCACCGGCAATGTAATGGGAACAACCTACAGTTGGACGCGCAACAACACCGGCACAGTTACCGGTATTGCGGCCAACGGCATGGGCAACATCAGCGGCGCATTGACCAACACCACCAACGCACCCATCACCGTTACCTTTACCATTACGCCTTCGGCAAACAATTGTCCGGGAGCACCCATCACGGCCACCGTGCTTGTTAACCCGACACCGAACGCCGTGGCTACACCCGCCTC